>WRCX01000042.1 GCA_009783705.1 Candidatus Bathycorpusculum hydrogenotrophicum
GAAAAATGTAAAGAAATACAGGAAAAGATGCAGAGAAAGGAAAAAGAGAAAAAGAGAAAATTGGCGAAGAGGAGCGAATGTTGTGGCGATATCGCCATGGGCGGGTGGGTTCAAGTCCCACCCCCGCCACCACTTATAAATAAAAATGGAGTGGTTCTGTAAATGGCGGTCATCAACAATTCAGATCGCATAAAAACGTTAGTTCTGAAGGTTCAATTTAATTTTCTTTCTTTTTGGTACACAATTAACTATTAGTAACGGATTTAAATGGGGTGAAGCAAACGATAGATACAGATGAGAAGGGGTTAGGAAAGAGTCGAATAATCGAATCAGTATATTCAAAACTGAAGATGAGAAAATATCAGTGGAGGTACGTTTTGATGAGGAAACCGTTTGGTTGACACTGGATCAAATATCAGTTCTGTTTGAACGCAATAAGTCCACTATATCACGTCACATAACGTGTTTAACGATGGTGAACTAGTCGAGTCCGCAACTGTTGCAAAATTTGCAACAGTTCAAATTGAGGGCGCACGACAAATCGAGCGAAAAATAGATTATTTCAATCTTGACATGATGTATGACCAGCTCAAAAGTGCAGACACTGTCTGCACTTTTTCTTTGTCATTGACGAATTCAGCAAATTTTCACAAAACCGCTAATTAAGTCGATAAAATGAAATACTGCTTGAAATTTAGTTTCTTGTGTTAAAATCGGCTTATCAGCAAAAACTCTCAACACGCTATGAGTTTTAGAGGTATAAGCAGTCTTTTATAAAAGAATGGTAAAAAAAAGATCCCCTATTTAGGGGAATATAAGTTGGTTATTATTTTGTTACTGCTTAATTGTTGTCATTGGCCCCTTTTTCATCATCAGTGTTGTTGTTTTCTTTTTTTACATGTTTGAATACAAAGAGTATAGCGATGATTTGTGCTACAAATATAATAGCATTTACAACAGTCCATCTATCTGCCCATGCCATCGGAAGAGACCAATTCTCAGTGAGTACAAACACTACAATGCCTGCGATGCCTAGGATAATTGATGCTAATAGCCAAAGGTCTCTGCGTTTCTTTTGCTCTTTTTCTTTTGTTTCATTGCCTTGTTCTGTTGATTTGTAGTTTTGAGTGTTTTTTTGTTTTGCTTTCTGTGCTTGTTCTTGTTCTGCTGTGTTTTTCTTTTGTTTTTGTTTTTGTTGTAGTAGTGCGGCAATGACTATGATGATAATAAGTATGAGGCCGGCTACGCTAAGGATCAGGTTTACAAGTGCCCATACTTGTTCAGACTCTTCGGTGCCACTTGCAGGTGGTGGTGTTGCTGTTGGTGTGGTTGTAGGTTCTGTCTGAGGGGCTTGAGGGGGCACAGTTGGTGTAGGTTTATTTGAAGAACCTCCGTTACTGCCGCTATTACTTCCGCTACCACTACCACCGCTGTTTCCGCCGTTGTTTCCACTGCCAGAATTTACTGTGTAGTAGAAGGTAATCACGTTGCCTGTAGCATTAAGAGTTATAGTGACAGATGTTGGGGCAACAGCTGTGTATCCAGATATAGCAATAGCAGTCTCAGTTATTGGAGCACCCATAGTTTGATTTGTTACAATCTTGGGGTTAGCTAGCTGTGTGGTTGAACTTTGGCGGTAATAGTAGACTGTATATTCGATGTCAGAGTTTGCTGTGTAGTAAAAGATGATTTCATTGTTTGTATCGTTAAGGGTTGCAGTTATGGTTGTAGGTACAATAGCTGTATAGCCAGATAGGGTAGGTGCGGTTTCAGTTACTGATGTGCCCAAGATGCCAGTAGCGGTCTTGTTTGCAGCTATAGCAGATGTTGTATTCTCCAAGTAATAGAGTACTGTGTAGGGTACAGTTGTATTTTCTGATTGCCATACTGCATACAATACTGTATTGCTAAAGATGTTAAAGGTGGAACCTACAGTGTGGGTTGCGACTGTTGCCGCAGCGTTTGTAGCCCAGCCAAGAAAAGCGTAGCCTTCTTTAGCCAAAGTATTTTGATCCAACACTACCACGGCACTGCCGCTAACATATGGACTTTGATCATCCATAGGTGCACTGCCAACGCCGACATTACCAACAGGCCAATTAGCATAGTATGTCACCCAATACTTTCCGGGTTCAACATTTTCAAAAACCCAAAGAGCAGACAAATGAATATCGCCTGTTGTGCCCTGAGGGATCTCATAAGAGCGCGTGTGAGAAGTTATGGTACCATTAGCATAGGTTATAATCCAGCCTAAGAAGGTTCCATCTTGCAGAGAAGGATCGACTATGCTTATGGGGAAAGTATCTCTCACGTTGTAGTAAAGGGGGTTGCTAGAAGGATTAACTCCACCGTTCATTTGATAGATAATGTTGTATTGGGCAGGTTCCCAAGTTGCAGTTAGCAAAAGGTCACCTGTAATACCTTGAGGAATCTCGAAAAACATTCCAACTTCAAGGGTATTGTCAGAAACATGCAGTATGGTCCAACCTGTGAAAACATAGGTGGTTCGGGAGGGATCGTTGAGAGGAATTGGAGTGCGTTGGGAAATGTATGTTGTTGGATTAGCAATCACAGGAGGCTCACCTCTATTTAGGTTATAACCGATAATGTTATAGGAGGAACCCCAGTTTGCGGTTAAGACTATATCGCCCTCAACACCAGAAATAGTGGTAATATCTGCTGCAGAATCATATACAGTGGTAGTTACCTCAGTGCCATTAGCGAAATATGTAACAGTCCAGTCTAAAAATATCAAAGTGTCATGATATGGATCGTGTATCTCAAGGGGAAGATCAGCAACCGTATAGGTAGTAGGCGGGGTGTATTGCGTGTTATGTTTACCTTGGCCTAATATGTAGGTTATAGTATATTCGCCTGCCACGGTATTTGACCAAACTGCTGTTAAGAAGAGATCAGCTGCGACATTATCGATTTTGGTAAAGCCTGCGGGATCATGTTCGACACTAGTTACTATAGCACCATTTCGGTATGTTACAAGCCAACGTATGAAGTCATAACTGGGTCTAACTGGATCAGGTATTATTAGGGGAACATCGGGGGTAGCGTAGGTATTTGGATAGTCATCTTCATGACCTGCAACGGGTCCGCCATCAGGACCAAAGTCGTAGGTAATGCTGTATTGTGTTACCCAGTGGGCAATCAAAAGGAGGTTTCCAGTAGTACCTGTGGGAATTAGGTGAGCACCTTCATCAGCACCAGTGCCTATATCCAAGGTTAGTGGAGTGGCATCCTCGTATTGTGCGGTCCACTCAGAGAAGTAATGTCCAGTCCAAGAGGGCGCATATATTTTAAGTGGCAGATCAGCACCAGAATACGACTCAGGGTTGTAACTATTAACCACCGCAGGGTCACCTAGAACATAGGTAATAGTATACAAAGAGGTGTCAAACAAAAATGCCCAGCGTGCGGATAAATAAACATCGCCCTCAGCATTTGATGTCAAATTGTACAGGCCGTTTGTGGCGTCCCAAATTTCTGAAGCTCCAGGTACCATATCAACATATAGTACGGTCCAACCTAGGAAGAGGTAACCATCTTTTTGAGGTTCAGGTATTGTAATTGGATTATCGGGATCAGAAGCATCGGTATAGGTTGTAGGAGCATTGGTTTCGGCTATATATGCAACTTCATCATCCAGATTGAGGTAGCGAATATGATATGTTGTAGTATCGCTAGACCAGAGGGCTATTAGAATAAGGTTACCCTCAACATAACCAGGCATCGTCTCAGAAAGGGTGCTATACCCATTTTCAGTGCGGTCGCCATTGTCAGGATGTAGAAAGGCTGCGATAGTATAATCATGTATCATCACAAACCAGCCTAAGAAATCACGATTAATAGAATCATCAACAGGGTTATGTATCGTAAGCGGAAGATCCTCAACAACATATTCAGAAGGATAGCCCTTGTTAAGACCCGGATTAAGTCGTCCGCCATCTAAGCTATATTCAATACTGTATTTAGGTAGCCAGTTTGCGGTCAGAACAAGATCACACGCTACAATATCATCAATAAGAGTTAACCCATTAACAAATGATATAGCAGAAGAGTCCACTGTTTTGCCATCAGAATCAGTTATGGTCCATTTTGAGAATTTGTAGCCAGTTCTAGTAGCATTGTGTATCTCAAGCAGTTTACCCTTAGAGGTATATTCGGTAGGATTAGCTGGATCATTTTGTCCATCTTGGCCTAATACGTAGGTAATAGTAAGTTCATCTGGAACAGTACTTGTCCATCTTGCGGCTAAAACCAGATCGCCCTCAACACCATCAATAATGGTAAACCCTGGCGTAGAAATATCAGCAGTTATTACAGTGCCATCAGTATAGGTAACAATCCAACCTGAGAAGTCATAATTGGTTCTAGTAGGGTCTTGTATCTCAAGTGGAAGATCGCCAAGGGTATATGAGGTGGGATTAGCTGGGGGAAGATCTGCATCAGGTGCGTTTAAGTGGTATTCGATACTGTAGGCTGTTAATTGTTTTTTCCAGTTTGCCATAAAGACGATGTTACCGGTAGCATCGGATGGTATGGTATAGTGTGAGGAAACAAAGAGTAAATCGCCATTAGCATATCGTACCATCCAACCTGAAAAATCATAGCCGGGTCTAGTAGGCGCATTTATAGTGCGTTCATCGTCGGGAGTGCTTTTAGAATATGATACTGGATTATTAGCACCATTAGTTACATCATCACCACCCAAGATGTAGTCAATGTTGTATATGGAGTCCCATATGGCAATCATAGTGACATCACCCATAGTGCCCAAGGGAAGTTCAAATCCAGGTGGAGCATTGACAATGTCACCGTTGTCGTAGAGTACAGTCCAGCCTAAGAATTTATAACCTGCTCGAGTGGGGTTGCGTATTTCAAGTGGCAAAGAGTCAGGGTAATATGAGCGTGGATTTCCTGGATCGACACCGCCAACACCTAATTCGTAGCGGATCCTATAGGCAGCCTCATCCATTAATTCGATGTAGCCTTTGTCAGGCAAGTTTGTAATAACGTTGTCATCTGCCCAGTCGAAATTAGTGGTGTCTTTTTGACCATGGGTGTAGTAAATGGTTTTGTCTCCGGGTGCAAGGGCAGTATTGCCGCCATTTTGTGGAACTGCTAGGGGGTAGTAGAGATAGTTAATATCCTCACCAAAAACTGTACTTGCAACATCAGGTTTTACCCAAAAATGGTAAATCTTGTTCCTACCCTGAACGGTATAAAATCCCCAATGGAACCCGGAATTATAATCCTCCGGATGTGTTTCCGCACCAGCCCAGTCATAGGTATATCCACCAATAGTTAGAGGGGAATCTAAAACAAAGTTAATATCAAGACCTAAAACTGTGTCTTTGACTTTTAGGTCTCTAAAGCCTCTATAGCTGTTGTTCCAGTTAAAGCCAGGTACGATAAAAGCGGCGGGTACAACTTCCATAGTCATGCCATAATAATGCCTATTACCAACAGCAGGAGTAAATGTGGCAGTAACGCCCAGATCAGTATAGTAAGGTGTGTCTAGTTCCCAATTTTCCTTTAAGGCTATGGTAAAGGTAACTTGTGCAGAATTCTGGATCTGATCGTCGGGCACCGTCCAAGTTATCACACCAGAAACAGTATCAACATCAAAAACGGCTCCTGGAGATAATGTACTGTGACCTTTAAAAGAGAATTGCGGATCTAAAGTATAGCTAAAGATAACAGAGGAACCTTCTGCTAATGTAGGCAGGGGTTCGTTGGTAAATGCTTCTGCGGCCTCATCATATACATAGCAGTCACTTATCTCAAAATATAGTGTTATATCAAAGGTTCCATCACCAGTGTCTTGACCTGTATAGGTAGCGGTTTTAGCCACATATACTTCGCCAATAGCCAAATTGTCAGCAGGGATAGCCGCTGTGACTTCACCATAATTTGTTCGGACACCATCTGGGATGGGTATGTTACCCTCGCCTGTTATAGCGGCACAGGTTAACAGAGACGTTGAAAGTAGAATTATCATTAATGTCAACGCAAATATCCGCTTTAGATTAAACATATGTTTGAGTGGTTTTAAAGAAAAGGAAGGTTTACTGTACACTTTTCTTGATTCATCAGACTGATAAAAATTGGCCATATTGTTTGTAGTTTTCATGTTGTTTGTAGTTTCCATATTTTAACCTACCGTATAGTAGAAAATAATTACGTTTTTAGTTGGGTCCTCTTGGAGTGTTAGAGATGCATCACCATTACCCACTACTCTATAGCCGGAAATAGCTGGCGCATACTCTGTTACACTGTTCCCAATGGTGCCAAACCCAGAGGTCTTACTGGCTACAACTGGAGTTTTGGTACCCTGCAAATAATACTGCACCGTATATGCCGCGGTTTCGTCTTTGTTGTCTTTGTGTTTGAAAGTAAGCACTATGGCGATTAGCTCAACTATGAATATGATAACATTCACAATGGTCCAGTTGTCGACTAGAGCCATGGGGCGAGACATATCCTCAGTTAGTAAAAACACTACAATGCCCAAAATGCTCATAAGGACACTTAGCAGGTACCAGAGGAGACGGCGTTGTTTTTGTTTTTTCTGCTCCTCGGTGTGGTCTTCGGGGTTGTTGGTGTTTTTTTGGTTTTGATTGGTGTGGTTTTGTTTTTGGTTGTATTTTATTTGTTTTTGGGCTTGTTGTTTTTTCTGCTTTTGATTGCGCTGCAACAACACATACAAAGTCAGCAGAATGGCCAATATGATGCCCACTATGCTCAATATTAGATTTACAAGCGCCCAAACTGGTACTCCATTCTCATCTACTCCACCCCCAGGGGGCGCAGAGGGACTTGGAGAAATAGAGGCACCGGGTGAAGGAGTGGGACTAGGAGTAGGTGATGTGCCAGGCGAGGGCGACCTAGTAGGAGAGGGAGACTTCGTAGGAGAGGGAGACTTCGTAGGAGAGGGCGTTGGTGTAGAACCGCCGTCAGAATTTTTGGTGTAGTAGAATGTGATGGTGTTATCGGTTGCGTTTAGGGTGATTGTTATGGTTGTGGGTGCAACAGCAGTATAGCCTGTAATACCGATAGCGGATTCCGTTACGGTATTGCCCATGGTTTGGCCTGATACAATTTTATTTGGAGCTAAAGAAGTGGTAGAGTTCTGTAGATAATAATACACAGTATATTGGATATCGGTGTTTGGAGTGTAGTAGAAGATAAGACTATTGTCGGTTGCATTTAGGGTGGTGGTTATGGTTGTGGGTGCAACAGCAGTATAGCCTGCAATAGCGATGGCTGATTCAGTTATGGTTGCACCTATAGTTTGACCGGGTATGGTTTTGCTTGGAGATAGAGAGGTGGTGGTATTTTGCAGATAGTAATATACGGTGTATTGGATGGTGGGGTTTTGGGTGTAGTAGAAGATGATGGTGTTATCGGTTATGTTTAGGGTGGTGGTTATGGTTGTGGGTGCAACAGCAGTATAGCCTGGGATGGTAATGGCGAATTCAGTTATTTGAGTTTCTAGAGTTTGGCCGGTTACGGTTTTGCTTGGAGCTAAAGATGTGGTGGTATTTTGGAGGTAGTAGTGGACAGTGTATTGGATGTTAGTGTTTGGGGTGTAGTAGAATATAATGGTGTTGTCGGTTGCGTTTAGGGTTGTTGTTATGGTTGTGGGCGGGACTACAGTGTAGCCGAGGAGAGTAATGGCGCGTTCAGTTATTTGGGTGCCTGTGGTTTGGCCGGTTACGGTTTTACTAACGGCTAGAGGAATTTGTGAACCCTCTAAATAATAGTGTACTCGATAGACAACTTGATCTGCAGACCAAGTTGCTGTTAAGTTATAGTCACCTGTTGATCCAACAGCAAGGGTATAGTTGAGCTCTGGAGCAAAACCACCGGTATTATTTGCGATTTTCCAACCTTGGAATGTATACCCGGTTCTTGTGGGATCAGTGATGTGGCAGGGGAGAGTTGTTGCAGTATATGAATCGGGATTACCTGCATCATTAATACCTCCATCTAGTTCATAGTTGATAAAATACGTAACCCCGTCCCTTGTTAGATATCTGAATTCCACACCTGAAATGTTTGCTACAGGTGTTGTTTGGGTACTCATATGGTAGCCATTTGGATATACCACTAGGTCCTCATGATTGAAGATTTGTCCGTTCCCTGATTGGTAGCGGCCCAACCCCATATTGGCACGTAAACCCGGCTCAAGCTGCAATACAGATTACAGCCGGATTGTCGTAGAAGTTCTTCCCCAGAAAACCCCGTTGGAAATTGTATAAAGTTTCCCTTGGAAAGATCCGTCGCAGTTAATTGCGGAGGATCCGCCGATAAATGTCCCGCCGGAAATCAGCGTGATTGTTCCGGAGTTCATAATAGCGTAATCTCTACCGGTGATGGATGCATTTCCGCTGATTTCATCAATTTGACCGTAAATTTGAGTGTTAGAATAAAAATTATATATACCATATGTGCCACTGCCGCTTATTTGCACATTTCCGCTGATCTTTCCGATGGTGCCTGTATTTAGCATGCCTTGACTTCCGGTTATTGTTCCGCCGGTAATCTCGTCTATGGCGCTGTTGCGGTCGACTTGAACGGCAACTGTGCCTTCAAAGGTCCCGCCGGTTATAGAATTGACATAGCTATGGCCCCCAGCAAAATCCGCGAGTATCACCAGGCCAAAAAATGCACCTTTGATGCTCCCGCCCGAAATGGTGCCGATTCCTGTTTGATCAAAAGCGGTATGGTCATAGGCTTCGTCCGCCCAGCCGTTGTCAACCCGAATCGCAGCGTTTCTGGTATCGGGCGGACTCGGGCTACCGACACGGTTGGCCTCAAATGTACCGCCGCTGATTTCCCCGACCTTGCCGCCGCGGATTAACACCAAGGCGCAGTTAAGGACAGGATCAAACTCGCCGCCAGAGATTGTGCCTATTTCGGCGTAGTTTTGTACGAAAACAGCATGCCCATGGAGTTTTGTTTGATTATCTCTCTGATAGAAATGACCCCCAGAAATCAGTTCGATCTTTGTGCCCATTATATTTGCTTTATTATCAGTATCGGACAAATGAACTGCATCAATTTCACCTGTAAACACACCGCCGCTGATTTCACTGATCGTAGCCCCGCGATCCAGTTCAAGAGCTATATATCCCCGAAATTTTCCACCGGAGATACTGCCGGTCGCGGCTTGTCCGCTCATGAACAGTCCGCCGTTTAATATCACGCCATCTTTGACAGTAATTTTCCCGTTTATGACATTCACAGTATGTGAAATCGTTAAAACATTATCTTCCGTGCCATCACCCAAGGTAAGGCTACCTCCGCCCTCCACAGAAAATTTGAAACCCACAGCGGGAGGAGGAGAGGTAAAAGCAAAGGTGTGTGCGCCCTCTGCGCCAACGATAGCTATGTTTTCTGAGCCAATAATAACACTGCTTGTCTCGGCCACATTGCCGATAACCTCAAGAGTGAAAGTATTATAGTGGAGATTTTTTGCCGCCGCCATTGCCTCGTTTAGTGTGTCAAAGAGCGCCCCGGTCTCAGCCAATCTCACCGAGTTGACCGTGGAAGGGTTCTGTGGTTCGGTGACTGGCACTTTCCATTCGGCAATATATTGCATACGATTAAAGCTGATGGCAGGGTTCACCCCGGAAAAGTCCCACTTTACATTGTTGATATCTCCGCCGTCTTTATGGGTCAACCCGCTGTTGGTTCCGGCGTATGAAGAAGGAATAGAAAGTGAGGCCACCTCAACGATAATGCCTTTCCCAGAAGAATCAAATTTACCGTTACAAACGCCTTGTAAATATGCTACAATACCAGCACTCAGATAAATCGCATAGTTTTCGTTAAGTTCACCAAAAAGCGGGTTGCTGATAGCTGAAACACTTCCGCCTGTTACAACTATAGTTCCTGAGGTGTTGATACTGACGGCATAAGAAGAATAAGAATAATACCCTGTGGTGTCTACCGATATTTCGCCAGCGGATATTGTTATGTTGCCCGTATTGACTTCGATAGCCGATGGTGCGTTTCCAACGGCTGAAACTTTGCCGCCAGATACCGTAACAGTTCCGTTTTTAACGAAAATAGCTATGCTATAACGGTTCGCAATAACCGAAACTTCGCCGCCTGATACGAGCACATTGCCATTTTCGGCTTCGATAGCGTTTTTATCTGTTGCCGCGATCTTGCCGTCTTCAGCGACTTCAAAGATTCCTCCGCCATCGATATTGAATGATAAATCGTTAGATGTTGCTTTCCATACCACTGTGATGCCGGTGTGAATATTTAATGTGATTATTGCGTTTTCATTGTTTTTGTTTCCAGTTATGGTGAGGGTGTTGCCAGGTGATGTGTTGGTTATAGCATTTTGGATGGTGTCTTGAATGTTGGTGGCGGACAGGGAATTTGTGATGGATATGGTTGTGTCGGCGTTGGCTGTTTGGATTGATAAAAATGGTATAAGGGTTAGCATCATGCTAAGTGTAATTAATAATGTAATTGATTTTTTTAAATTTGAGTTCAATTATTTCACTGGTCCTTTTTTAAAAGGAAAAATATACTGACGATGTTACGAGATAAATCGTAATTACTAGCCATACTCTTCCCCAAGTACAGACAATCACTACATAACAAACATATAAAGCTTAAACATAATTGAAATATAATTAACTATATTAATTTATTTTTTAATATATATTATTTTTAATTACATATATATCATATATAATAACACGATGTGTGCCCATAATATACACACCACAACCCCTCATTTTACACCAGCCCACTGCTCATCCAAATCCAAAATACAAAACACAACTGGTTGCACAATAGTTGCACCACACACCAATTACACCCAGCAACCCCTCAAACACACCCCACACAGATCAACTCACACAACAAACATACCAAATATCAATAAAACAGATATAACACGGCATACAGTTTAGAGTAACAACAAAACCCAGCCGCACGATTGTGAAGAAAATAGGTGAGAAGAATCTGAATTTTATAAAAAAAATAATAGAACACCTAAAAAAGCATCACATACAGAGCCTAACAGAGAAAAAAAAGAGCCAGTTATAGAAGAAGATTCAGAAGAAGAAGACTACTTGGAGGAACAAGCATTTTACGATGAGATGGAAAATGATGGACTATTGTAAGATGACACTAAAAAGGAAACGGGTAAACAGCCATAAAACACAACCGCAACTGCATGAAAATATCGACAGCTACAAACGCGTGAAATAGAAGCAGGTTAAACGGTTTTTGTACTTGCAGTTATCGACAATATTGCAACTACAGTAAATCAAGATCTTTATACAAGATCGTTTTTAGGTTCAAATTTTTTTGAATCTACGGTATCAGGGATTTTTCTTTGCATAACCCCATTTATAATATCGGCAAGAGTTTCACATGCGAACCATCGCTCCTCTAAGGAGCCATCAGTTTCTGCCTCCTGTACTTTCTTTTGGAAGATCTGTATCTGTTTTTGTATGGGTTCACGTTTATGATCAAATTGCTCCCGAAGCACCTTTTGCTGAGCCTTAAAATTAAGCACCGTTAACTCTAATGCCGCCTGCGCCTCGTTTAAGGCTTGCATCACTGCGAACTCTTTTTGTTCACGCTCTTTTTTTGAGATCCCCCTCCAAAAACCTGTTTTTAAACGAATAATTCTATCTTGGTCGCTTTTTAGCTGATCAATACTGCAACTAAGACGATTTATTTCACGGTTTTTTTGAGTCTTGAGAGCGTTTATTGCTATGGCATAGTCGATGTTGATTTGTTTTAGAGCAACTCGGCAGTATTGAAGGTTTTTTGTTTCCTGCTCAGCAATAACTTCCTTTCGGCGTCTTTCTTCAAGCTGCATGCGCACAGCATTGAGTGTTTCTGTGCACTCAACTCTAAACAGCTCATCCACAAACACCAAAGAACACCCCTCAAACTCACCCAAAACAACCTCAACATTGGCTAACCAACGAGTAAAGTGCTCACTAAAAGGTGAAGAACCAAATTTTTGGGCGCCCAAAGTATGCAGACGCTTAAGCGTAAGCTCCACAATTTCAGCTGGCGTAATAACGGGTTTTACATCCTCGTTTTGTCCACCAAGTCGTCTAGGATAACCTTTTTTAGTTTTGCTTTTTTCCCGCAGAGATCGCGTTTTTTTATTAGCTGTGTTTCTTGATGACTTTATCCGAGATTGATAACCCATAAAACCATTAAGGATTCTTACAATATTAGCTTGTTCCCAATCAGCACTAATCAGCTACATTTAAAATAGCTAATTTATGCGCTGGAAAAATATTGATACAAAACAATATAACCCGTTCATACAGTATATTAGCTATGTGTACAGCAGGTAAAAGTCTGGTATTGATAATCAGCTTCTGTCTGGTGTTATCAGGTCTAATTATGGTTACAACTAAACCTACAATTGTGCAAGCGGCAAATAATAAACTGACGGCCCCCGAATTTAGTGTAAAACTTGTATCACATCCCTATGATGTACCGACAACTACAACAGAATGGGTTGATCCATACACTGGAGAAAAAACTACAACCACAAATCAAGGCTACCATGTGGAAAACCGATCAATAGAAATTACAATAAAAAACAGACCCTTTACACCCCGCACCAATGCAGACGGCATTGAACTTAATCCCTACTATAGAGTCCAAGTTAAGGGCAGTTTTAGCGAAGAATGGAAAGATTTTCAAATAGAAAGCAACCAAACTACCCATTATACCCTATGTAACGTAGTTAATCAATCCAACTCTGAGGATACTTTTCTATCGGGTCCTGGAGATTATCCAGATGGTTCCAAGCTGGATTTTAGAGTTCAATTAATACATGGATACCTATATGATGTGTTAGCTGGGCGTCCAATACTACCCTTGTATGATTTAGTGGCCGATGAAGAAAGCGACTGGAGTATCCAAACAATTAGCATAAATACAGAGACAACTTCGCCCACTACCCCTAGCACAACAACAACCATATCGCCCCCGCCACAAACAGAAACAACCCCAGAAGACACCAACAACAACAATCAAACACAACCAATAGATCTCACAACCACAATAATACTCCTAATAGGGGTCATAGCACTCATCATAGGCAGTGTCATAGCTTTGTCAGTACTAATTATTGCTGTAGGCAAAAGAATGAACACCTCCTAAATTACCATCAAAAACAGCACACCAAATAACGCGAAAACAAATTAAAGGCAGATAAGTGCCGATTGAGTCTAAACCCCACTGCAATCATCGACTGAGCTTGGCACTAACCATAACTGTTTCGTTGATATTATCTCAGAAATCAGTCTGGAATAGTCCAGATATCAAGTCTGCATGTTGCGGTGAAGCGTGTTCCTCAACCGGCAAAATATATTGTTCTTTTTAGCGCATATAATGATTTGTGGGTGTCTTGGGCTAGCATCACAAATCGGTTTTTAGGATTTTTCTAAGTTCTGCTTTGCCTTCTTCAAGTGTGAGAGGGACTTTTGTGATTAAGCCTTGGTTTTTAAGTTCAGTGAACAGATTTACGATGGTTGGTGGCTCCAAACCTGATTGTTCTAGCATGTCTTTATTTTGTAGTACGTCGCTTGTTTTGCCTTCGCCGAGTTTTAAGCCGTGGCTGATTACGACTATACGGTCAGCCAATTCGGGGATGGCTTCAGCATCGTGGGTGGAGACTATGATAGTTGTTCCTGTCTGGTTGAGTTCGTTTAGGGTATTGATTAGATTGCGGCGTGAAACCAGATCTAGGTTTGCGGTGGGCTCATCTAGGATTAAGAGTTCGGGTTTTAGAACCAAAGCTGTTGCCAATGATACTTTCTTTTTTTCGCCAAAACTCAATCGGTGGGGTGGTCGGTCTCTTAGGTGGGTAATATCCATCTTTTCTAGCATCTGGGTGCTTTGGGTTTTGATGTCTGTGTCGGGGAGTTTGAGGTTTTTGGGTCCGTATTCGACGTCTTCGATTACGCTGGGGGTGAAGAGTTGGTCGTCGGGGTCTTGAAAGACAATGCCTATACGGCTACGCAGTTTTTGGAAGTCTTTGGAGGTTGTTTTTTCGCCAAAAACTTGGAGGTCGCCGGAATTGGGCATCAGCAAACCGGCGATGAGTAGAATCAGGGTGGATTTGCCTGAGCCGTTTGGGCCAAGCAACGCTATGCGTTCGCCTTGTGCAACCTCAAAAGATACGCCTTTTAGGGCGGCAACTCCTGCAGGGTAATTAAATTTGACATCGTTTAGGGAAACAATGGAGTCCGCCATAGAGCTCACAGCAGGGCAAGATAGGTGAACGCAACTATTATTGATGCCGCAAATATGACATCGCGTGCACGGAGGGTTTGTATTGGGGGTTTGTTGGTTTTGCTGATGTCAAATCCTCGGGCTTTCATGGCTAAGTAAACACGTTCGGATCGTTCGTATGTGCGGATAAAGAGTGAGGAGAGGATGTGTCCTAGGTCTTTTAGGGATTGGATGTTTAGGGTCTGTTTGTTTATGTAGGTTCGGGCTTCTTTGGCAATTAGGATGCTTTGGGCTTCGTGGATGGAGACAAAGAAGTAGCGGTAGGTTAGGCTGAAGAGTTGGATAATTAGGGGGGGAACGTGGAGGGATGCGAGGAGTTTTAGGGTTTTATCAAAGCCTGTTGAGAGGATTAGAAGGCTAAGGGAGGCTACACAGAACCAGACGCGCAGAGTAAATACGAAGAATTGTGTGAGACCTGGTGTGGTTATGGTTAGGGTTATGTTGCCGATGTTTGTTGTCCAGAGGGGGTTGCCGGCGGTTAAGAATAATGTGGGTAGGGAGATTAGGGCCATAAATAGGGGGATGCACAGGGTTCGGGTGAAGAGTTGTTTTAGGGGGATGCGTGAAGCTAGGGCAAAAATTACAGGTATAGTACAGATGGCTAACAAATAGGCAGGGTTGGTTACAAATAGGGCGGATATAATCATGGCGGATATTGCGACTAGTTTTGCTAGGGGGTTTATGGTTTGCATTAGGCCTTTTTTGCTGCTTAGGTCTTCGATGTAGACTAGTGTTTCAGCGCCTTCTATGATGTCGCGTAGGGATTTTGGGGCTTTCATTGTTTGTTTTTCCTTTTGCTTAGCAATTTCGCAACGCCAAAGGTCACTACAAACAGCAAAAACATAGAGACTACTCCTATTATCAGGGCACCCCATTGGTTATCTAGGCCGATTAGGTTATAGTCGGGGAAGGGTGGGTTATAAATTGGTTCTGCTTCTAGGCCTAGTTCTTCGGCTTTTAGATCAAGAGTTTCTAGGGCATAGGAGAAACAGAAAACGCCCAGTACAACCAAGATTAGAGCAATGGCTAAACCGATGAGAAGGGTTTTTTGGTTTAGTTTTTTATGTTTGGACATGGGGGGGTTCCTTGTTTTGGGTTTTGTTTTGGAACAGAGATAATTTGCTTAAAATGGGGCTTTTCTCTAGCACATCGGGGCGGAGTTTTAGAAGGGTTGCAATTAGGATTACTGTAACGATTCCTTCGGCGGCGCCTATTATTGAGTGGTTTAGGGCCATGGCAGGTACTGCAATACTTAGGCCATACCAGGGTGAGAGTGGGGATAGTCCGACTGCTGTGCCTGCGGCGATGGCGGCTAAGAGGTCGCCAAGGAAGGCTGAGATGAAAATTGTGCCAAATAGGCCAAAGCCTAGTTTGGGTTTGAAGAGTTTGTTTAGGGCTAGAAAGACTATGCATGGGATAAAGACGCCGATTACGCCAATGTTTAGAACATTGACGCCCAACACTAGGAGGCCTCCGTCGCCAAAGAGCAGGGCTTGTAGAACCAAGATTATAGACATTGAAATTAAGCCTGCGAAGGGGCCTAAAATTAGGCCGATGGCGGCTCCGCCTAGGAGGTGGGCAGTGGTTGGGCCCAATAGGGGGAAATTTATCATCATGGCTGCAAAGAATAGGGCGGTGAGCAAACCCATCATGGGAACTTGTTGTTCGGAGAGTTTGACTTTTTTGAAGCAGACTACCCAAAAGATTATGGTTAGTAGAAAACCGATGATGGTAACTATGGGGGAGACAAGCCCGTCGGGTAGGTGCATGTTTTCAAAGCTCCAAACGTAACACGATTATCAAAAAAAGTATTACCGAAATATAAGTATTACCAATAAACAAAACAGTAACAACATACAATTAAATACCAAACAACACCACAACCAAAACAAACCCTACATCAAACACCAACAAATAACCACCATCAAAAACTACAAAACTACACCCAAGCAACCTTCAAGAATTATTTGCGAAATCTAGCAATCCGGTTTGCAATCAAAGCCGCAACCGCACCCCCCGCTACACCACCATCAATATTGACCACAGCCAAACCCAAAGAACAAGATTGAAGCATCGCCATCAAAGCACCCACACCCTTCTCACCAAACCCATAACTATTAGAAGTGGGCACCCCAATCACCGGCACACCCACAAGACCCGCCACCACAGAAGCCAAAGCACCCTCACGACCCGCAACCACAACCACCACATCCACATCAGACTCAATAAGCAACCTCAGCGGTTCAAGCAAACGATGAATACCAGCAACCCCCACATCATAACAAGAAAACACCACACACCCCATCTCCTGAGCAACCAATTTGGCCTCTTCTGCAACAGCTATATCACTTGTTCCAGCCGTTAAAATCCCAACCCGACCACCCATATCACCTGAGAGACAACCTCGTTTTTTGATCACCACCATCTTTGCGGTCTCATTAATCGTCACTAAAAAATCCTCAGCAGAAACATCCATTGCTCTAAGGGCCTCTAAATGCGCCAAACTACACCGGCTAACAACAACACGCCCATTATTTGCCAACATCATCCGACAAATCTGCACCACATCCAAAGGAGTTTTGCCCTCAGCTAAGATAATCTCAGGAACCCCTTTACGCAGCTCACGCTTACCATCCAGTTTTGCTAAACAACCCAACTCATCCACAGCAAACAACCGAAGCATTTTCTCAGCTTCAACAGATGAAAGCTCTCCGCGAGAAACCCTATCTAGGATATCTTTTAGCGATTGCATAGAACAACAAATACCTAAAAAACCACAAATCATATATCTGTTATGCCTGCTTGGTAAACCAGGGCTTTTGGGATTATGATAAGTGAAAAAAGAAAAATTCTAGTTATCGACTCCTCAACATCAGGCATTGCAGGAGATATGCTCCTAGGAGCTCTACTAGATTTAGGAGCCACCCCTAAACGTGTCATCAACGCAATAAAAACGCTGGAAAACCCGGCATATGGCTATCATCATATCGATATAACCCTAAACGAGGTCATGCGGGGTCAATTTCGCGCCGCCCAAATCAATGTCACCTCCACCACCACAGAAAAACAACACGGCAAAGAACTCATCAACATCATAGAAACCGCCGCAAAAAACATCGATATGTCAATAAAAGCCCAAGAATTCGCCTCCAAAGTTATTTGTACCCTTATCAACGCAGAAGCGCAACTTCACAAAACCAACCCTGACCACACCCATCTCCATGAGGTGGCACTGGTAGATACCGCCGCAGAAATTTTAGGCTGTGCAGTAGCACTCGATGACCTCTCACTTTTTGAGATCCAAATCTATGCCACCCCAGTCGCAGTGGGCGGAGGAATTGTAGAGTTCTCACATGGCACCGTGCCAGTTCCTGCACCCGCTGTGCTATCAATTTTGCAGTCCAAAAATTTTCCCCTCCACGGCGGACCCATCGAACAGGAATTAGCCACACCCACAGGAGTTGCACTTCTGGTAAATCTAGAAGCTAAACCCATCCGCTTCTACCCCGCACTAACACCCCTAAAAACAGGCTATGGCACCGGCACCAAAGAATACGCCCACCACACACCAACAACAATACCAACGCCTCTAAGACTCACCCTAGGCACCACTGTTGCTGATGCCACTGTTGTTGATCAAGAGATAGTACAAGGTGAAATTGCAGTTTTAGAAACTAACCTCGATGATGTGTCAGGAGAAATCATAGGCTACACCATAGAAAAACTACTCAACGAAGGCGCCAAAGATGTTAGTGTAATTCCAACAGTCACCAAAAAGAACCGCCCCGGACATCTAATCAAAGTCATCGCTGATAAAAAAGACACCACCCATCTCTCAGAGCTACTCATAGCAGAAACCGGCACCCTAGGAGTAAGAATCCACTACTGCCAACGCCACCTCACCAGCCGCGAAGTAATCGCGATTGATCTAACAGTTTTGGGCAACAAAGAAACCATCAAAGTTAAAATCTCCAAAAATGCTCAAGGTAAAATCATCCGCATAAAACCCGAATACCAAGACCTAAAACACCTAGCAGAAAAAACTAAACAACCCCTGCGAGAACTCGCAGAGTTAGCACTCACCCAAACCCAGAAAAAAATCGCAAACCACTCCTAATAAGGCGATTAGATGAAGCAACAACTCGACAGCCAAAAAATAGAGAAGCTCAAAAAATACATAGCAACCAAAGGCAAAAACGGCGCAGTTATCGCCTTCTCAGGAGGCGTTGACAGCACCACCCTAGCTGCACTTGCCCACCAAGTTTTAGCAGAAAAAACCATAGCCGTCATAGCCCAAACTGCCACCTACCCCCCTGAAGAACCCAAAGACGCCCAAAAAGCCGCTCAAGATATCGGCATACCACTCCACATCATCCAAACCGAGGAACTCAAAAACCCCGACTTTCAAAAAAATCCGCCCAATCGCTGCTACTACTGCAAAAAAGAACTCCTCCAAAAAATCCTCACCTTCGCACACTCACAAGGATTTAGAGCGGTGTTTGAGGGAACAAACCACAGCGACCTACAGGGCCACCGGCCAGGCTATCAGGCAGTACAGGAAACCCAAGACGTCTATAGCCCCTGGACAGCATGTCAATTCACCAAAACAGAAATCCGCCAAACCGCCAAAACCATGGGGTTAAGCAACCACGATAAACCCGCACTATCGTGTCTAGCAACACGCATACCCTTCAACCAACCCATAACCGCAGAAAAACTCTACCGTATCAACCAAGCAGAACAAGCCATCAAAACTATAGTACCCATACAACAACTGCGGGTCAGAGACCATAACAACTTGGCACGTATAGAAGTTGCAACACAAGAACAACACCATTTCTTTGATGCAACCGTGTTAGAGAAGGCGACCCAAGCACTCAAACATCTGGGATTTTTGTATGTCACCCTTGATTTAGAAGGCTACCAAACAGGAAGTATGCTAAAAGAAGTTGTTTTTGAGGCAAAAACGTAGATACGTTTGTCAGGGGAGTATTTAGGAAAAAAACCCTTTTTTTGAAGGATCTCTTGGAGCGGCTACACCGGTTTTTGCAGTTTTGGTCCAGTCTCTTTTGCTTCTAAACACCAGTTTTAGAAATGCCCAGCCTGCAATAAACATCTGAACCAGCCAGTAAATGTAGACAAAAGGTATCCAGAGGATGTTTTTAAGTTTGATAGGTTTCTCTGATGCAGTTAGACCAATGCCAATAGTGACCAATGAAACCGCTGTCAAAGCAATAACTAACCCAGTGAAGTTTAAGATGGGCGTGCTCTGAGAGAAAAATACAGCAACCAATGCCCAGTTGATGTAGCTTAACAGTGAGACCACCATCATAAAGGGTCCTGCAAGAGAAATTTCGGCATCTACGGTTCGTTTGTTAATACTGTCAAGAAGACGACCATATTTTAGGGCAGTTTCCATGTATCCACGGTACCATCGAACTCTCTGCTTGGCAAGGCTTCTAAGTGTTGAGGGAGTTTCTTGTCCTGAGCAGACATCGGGGGCATATTTGATATGGTGATTTTTCTCTACAAGCCGAACAGCTAATTCAACATCTTCGGTGAGTGAGTTTTCATCCCAGCCGCCCATTTCAGTTAGTGCAGTACGTCTGATGAATTGGCAACTCCCTGTTAGAGGGACAAACAGACGCATTTTTTCTCGACCGCTCATAAGCATTTGGAACCAAGCTTTTTCTTCTGAGGAGATAACTCGTGTGAGTATGTTGCTTTTTTCGTTAATCGAGGTTGTCATACCTTGGAGGGCGGTGAGTTGTTTATCGTTAAAATATGAGGCGACTTTGGAGAGGACATTTTTTTCAGGTAGACTATCAGCGTCAAAAACACACACTATATCACCTGTGGCATAGGTCAAGGCCAAGTTGAGGGCCGCGGGTTTTCCAGTGGTTATTTGCTCGCGAATAATTCTTATGCTATCGGGGTATTGTTGTCTAACTTTGTCACATACACTATAGGTGTTATCCACAGAGTTGCCATCAACTACGATCACCTGTAATTTATCTTTAGGATAATCAATACTTAGGATGCCAATTAGACAACGCTGAATTACGGATTCCTCATTTTTAGTGGGAACAATTATTGAAAAAGTTGGAAGTTCCTCAACTGCGCAACTTGAGTCAGGGGCAGTTTTGACTTTCCGCTTGTTTTTTATACCCACATAAATAATGGACCCGTTGTATACTGTCCAAAAAAGCAGAACAGACAACAACACTATAGAGGTTATTTCAAAAAACAACAGCATGGGTGATCCAAAGTCCACTTTCTGCATTACAAAACACAATAGAGCGCATAGACGGACAGGGATTTGGCGGTGAAAACTGAGCCTTAGGGCTTAGAAATCGAGCTCTCCCCAGACAGGTAAAGCAGGTTTTCAGTACAGTCTTCATTATAAATAAGCCCTTTAAAATTTTATTTTCCACCTGCTCGTACAGATGCCTATTAATCCAACTCATTAGGCGCATAAAAAAGTATCCCAAGCAACCGCTTTACTCAACGCTTCATCAGCAGAAAAAACGCCAACTGCATACCACATAGACAAGCAACTTAGCATCAAAATTGTTTTGCTTACAAGTAAACTCGCATACAAAAGTCCAGTTGACTATAGGAAATTTTATGACTAAAATTATACACGTTTGGTTACTTTTAAGCATTTTTAACAAAGACACACCAGCAAACCAGAGCACAAATCAGAGACAAAATACTCGGCGCCTTGGATGGTTAGTCCACCAACAAAAACACTAGTTGTTATGACACCGCTATTGTAGAGTATTAATCGAACAATAAATAACAGCTATGGTTGGCTCATGAAAGCAAGGAAATCGTTAAGACTACTGCTTTGACCGCATTATAAGTTAGGATATAGATGTTTTAGTTTACCTCTTGCTTGTTTTGTGGTAAAATGCCAATCTATCTGCTTACCCGAACCATTTCGATCTGCCGCCCAAACCGACA
>WRCX01000043.1 GCA_009783705.1 Candidatus Bathycorpusculum hydrogenotrophicum
GTTTCAAAGAAGACCGCGATGGTGGATTTAACGCTTAAACTTTGGCACGCATTAACCACTGAAGACATCTTTACAGCATTTCAAAAAACCGCATTACTTATCTTTAGGTGAACACTCTCAAAAGTTTTTATTCTAAAGCACATACACTCAGCTTACGTGAAAAACTAAAATGGGAACATTTGGAACCAGTAAAATTCTAGCAGGCATCGGCTCACTACTCTATGGAACCATAATAGGAATCATTCTTGTCCTAATAGGCATGAAAGACCTATCAGAACACTACAAAGACAAACGTATCTACGACGGCCTAGTTAAAGGAGTAATTCTTCTAATAGTCGGCACAATTCTACCAATTGCAGGCGGAATCACATTATTTTTCAGCATATTAGGCACCAGTTTAAACAGCTCTTATAGTAGCGGTTATTATGGCGGTTATGACAGTTATGGCACAAACGCGATAGCGGCAGGCGTCATAGGATTAGTTGCAGTCGTAATAATCTGTTTTATTATCGCTTTTATCTTAGACCTGTTGGCTGTACGATATATCAAAAATTGTTTCCACGCCTTAGCAGAACGCTCAAACAACAATCTATTCCATACAGCAGCCACACTAATCTGGGTTGGCGCAATACTAGCAATCATAGGCATTGGCTTCTTCTTAATCTGGATTGGCTTTATAATCGCAGCAATCGGCTTCTTCACACTCGACGAAAAAACAGTCGGAACAGGAAACACTTCAGCAACACCACCACCGGGTTACACCCAACCATACAGCTACACAACCCAACAACAACCAAACACACAACCAACAACAACAGCTGGAGCTAAAGCTAATTTCTGTCCCAACTGCGGTGCCGCAGTTAAACCTAACGCTACATTCTGTGCAAACTGTGGAAAACAAATCCAATAAAATCCTTCCTTTCTTCCTTTCTTTTTTACTTACTCTAAAAGTCTCATCAGCCAACAATTATTACACACCACCATAGCCATCACCCGCTCAAACTGCGGTAGCAATAGGGAATATTGAAACAGATTTGGTTCTTACTATGGCAACGCTGTTTTTGTCATGGAATACCCCCAACGCTGTTTTTAGGTCAAGTACCATTTATAGGGTTGTTTGGTTTCTTTGGTTTATCTGTGACTTAGATGGCAGAACAAAACGCTCCCACGCTTAAGCGCTCAATTGGTTTGTGGAGTGCTGTTGCTATAAATATTGGGGCTATTGTTGGTGGCGGGATTTTTGTTGTTACAGGCATTGTTGCGGGTTATGCAGGTTCTGCTTTTATCATATCTATGATTGTTGCTGGGTTAATTGCATTTATAACTGCTATGAACTTAGCCAAGTTGACTGCTTGGCGGCCGGTTGAGGGTGGGGTGTATGAGTATGGGCGACAGTTGGTTAGGCCCTCAGTTGGGTTTTTGGGGGGTTGGATGTGGTTGGTTGCCAATACCTTTACGGGGGCTGCGGTGGCGTTGGGGTTTGCGTATTATTTGTCTGCGGCGGTTCCAGGGTTGGCGGTTAATGTGGTTGCGGCTGTGATGTGTTTAGTTTTTACGGGTTTAAATTTGATTGGCGCCCGAGAATCAGCAACCATCAATAACGTCCTTGTCGCAGTCAAGCTTTTGGTGTTGGCTTTTTTTGTTATTTTTGGTTCACTATATGCAAACTCGGCTAATTTTGCGCCGTTTGTGCCGCTCTCAAGCGGGGTTTTGTATGCGGTTTTTTTTATATTTTTTGCGTATGGCGGCTTTGCCAGAGTAACGGTGATTGCTGAGGAGATCAAGGATGCTAATCGTAATGTTCCTAGGGCGCTTTTGTTGTCTTTGGGCATTTCGATGGTGATTTATGTTTGTGTGGGATTGGTGGCTGTGGGGTTGTTGGGTGCGGATGGGTTGGCGGGTTCGGCTTCGCCGCTTAGTACAGCTATGGATGTTACAGGTGTTATGGGGACGGGCCAGATTATTGCCATTGGGGGGTTGGTTGCGACTGCGAGTGTTTTGTTAACTAATATTTTTGGGGTTTCTCGAATGGCTTACTCGATGGCGCGTCGAAATGATTTGCCCTCAGTGTTAGCGCGGCTTCATGGCAAACGTTTCACACCCTACTATGCGATAATTTGTACGGGGTTGTTGATGGCGGGGTTAGTGCTCTTTGTGGATTTAACGCGGGTTGTTGCGGTGAGTACGTTTTCGTTGGTATTTACGTACTGTATTGTTAATCTCTCAGCCTATAAATTGGGAACTAAGCGCAGTAGCGTGCAACAGAGGTTTTTGGCGTTGCTGGGGTTGGGGACGTGTCTTATGCTTTTGGGGTTTGTGTTATTTGCCTCGCCTGATGCGTGGGTGATTGGGATTGCTTTTCTCTTGGCCGGTGCAGGGTATTATTTGCTTACAAAACATTGGCGGCGGCAGAAAAGAGTTTTAGCCAACGACACTGATACACCCAAGTGTCCAAGTGAGATTAGTGATGTTACCCCTTAGAGCTGTTTTGTTTGATATGTTTGATACTTTGATGCTTATTGAGAGAGATCATGAGTTCTATGAGCCTGCGGTTCAGCGGATGTATCGCTATCTTTGTAAGCGAGGCGTGGATGTGTCCTATGAACAATTTGTAGCCGCCTACAATGCTGAGCGCACCCAGCTCTATGAAAAGGCCGATCTAAACTTAGAAGAGCCCCACTTCAACGTTCGAATTTCAGGCACGCTGAAACGTTTGGGGTATAGTTATCCAACAACCAGCTCAGTTGTGTCAGAAACAACATGTGAGTTCTATGAGGAATTTATGAAATATGTCCGCATAGACCCAGACGCCGAAAGCGTTCTAAAAGTGCTACATGAAAACTATCGGCTAGGTATAGTCAGTAATTTTGCCATCCCCGAATGCGTCTACAAACTCCTCAGAATCAGCGGCATCGACCACCTCTTTGAGGTAGTGGTGGTTTCAGGATCAATCAATAAACGTAAACCCAGCCCCGAAATCTTCCAAAGCGCACTCCAAATGTTGGGTGTTTCAGCGACGGAAACGGTTTTTGTTGGCGACACCATTGACGCAGACATCGAAGGAGCCAAAACGGCAGGTATGCAGGCAGTCTATATGGAGCGACGAGTGCAAAAAGAAACAGAAATCTGCCCCGATCAGATCATAAAAAGCCTCGCAGAATTACCAGAGGTACTCAAACGCTGTCAAAAAAACACCAAATAGCTAAATAATTTTCACCAGTCAAGAGTCAACCAATCCAGAAACTAAACGTTTTTCTAAATGAAATGTATAAATTCAAAGCGAACCTACATAAGACGCCGATTGGGACGGGTTATCTCGGTAAGATAACAAGGGCAAGAAATATTCATCAAAAAGGGTTAAAAATCAAAAAATCTAGAAAACGGCGCCATACATACACAAATATGCACTCTCAAGGCAAAGGAGTAAAATGAAGTGAAATTAGGCAATAGACAGCTAACCTCTAAGGATATACCTAAAGCGGCATTATACGTTTTGGTCATGATTTCTGCGGCAGTGATTAATGCTTCTTGGATAAAAGTAACATTGTTTGGCTTAATGCTTTTTATCCTTTGTTTTTGGGCAGTATCCATAAGGCTACATCGACGTACAAGTCGACGAGTTTTTATGTATATGTTGGCTGGGGTGTTAATCTTCACCATACTTTTTGCAACATCTGAGGTGTACATGCTTCGAACTGCGGGGTATCATCCAACTTTTAATCCCTCACAACCCAAGGTCACTATTTCCCGCTCAACCATACTTGACACATCCGTAGGTGAGATAATACAGGGTATAAAAAATACGTCTGCCTTTAGCATACTCTCTTTAGAATATCCTGGCGAAAATATCCTCAAATATATTGAGTTAAATACTCTCAACTCAGGTAGAGATGGCGGACAGATTCTAGTGCGTTATCATCATTCAACCACCATTGATTTTTCTTTCAGAGCCGATCGCGGACGACCCTACGAGGTAACCGCTAGACCGTGGAATGTTGAGTTCCCTGCGTACATCCAACCACAAACAGTCGATGAAGCTCTACAACAAATTGATGATTTGGGACTCCAGTGGTTTTACGACCAAACCGTAGAGGAACACCAAAACAAAACAGGAACCACACCAGAAATAACGGATATAAAAATAACCATCACATGGGACACTTACAAAACATATCAAGGACTGATACTCAGCATGACCTGCTTTTACGAAAACAATGAACCAAGACCCGCGGCTTTTGCGTCTAGTTTCCAACCCAACGGAACACTACTACTTTAACGCGCCGTTTTGACCTTAGCATAAAAAACTACTATAGCACACTGCAATATCGCTACCCTTCTCCTTTTTCTCACCTTTAGTGGTTACACCTTTATTTACAAATAAATGAGTAAACCTCACTACAGAGAAAGCTGACGAAAAGTCAAATAAAGGGATTACCTGTTGTTTTTCACCAGTTCTTTAGAAAACTTTTTTTTGAATTCTGCGTAATAGGACAGGAAGAAAGATGTTGATTGGTATAGTTTCTGATTCCCATGATAATATACTGCGTATTGGGCAGGCGGTGCAGATGTTTAACAGTCAAAGTGTTGCGTTGGTGCTACATGCGGGTGATTATGTGGCGCCGTTTACCATTGCTGAATTTAAGCGGCTTAATTGTCCACTCATTGGGGTGTTGGGTAACAATGATGGGGATCATGAACTCCTTGAAAAACGGTTCAGTGAAACCTCAAACTGCACCCTGCATGACCGTTTTACCCAGATAGTACAAGAGGATTTTCGAATCGGGTTGTTGCATGGTGATGAAACTGAACTTTTAAGCGTGCTAATTGAGAGCGGCTATTTTGATTTTATTGTTCATGGTCATAGTCATGTACATAGCATTAAGCGCAGAGGCAAAACTCTATTTATTAATCCGGGTGAGCTCTGTGGATATCTAACAGAAAAATCCACAATCGCCCTCCTAGACACCACAACAAAAGAAGCACAAATCATAGAATTATAAACGCTTGCCTGCTACAGCTAATACGTGAAGGGTTGGGTGGTTGTTAGATGCTTGCGGTTAGGTAGTGTGTCATTCCGTTTAGGATGTATTGTACGGCTATGGCGGCAATTAGGAGGGCCATGGCTCGGGCTATAACTAAGGCACCGGTTTTACCTAAGACACGATATACTGCGTTGATATAGCGTAGAATTAGCCAAGTTATGGCAAGCACCACTATCACGGCTAGTATTGTTACTGCACTTCCATAAGACTGGAGATTAAAAATGGTGGTTGTGATGGCTCCTGGACCGACCAGCAAGGGTATGGCAATAGGTACTGCGCCTAGGCTCTCAGGAGATTCAACATCTTCATCATGCGTACTTTTCGATGAGCTAAGAATTCTCACCGATACAATAAGCAACAATATGCCGCCTGCAATTTCAAAACTAAAGATGGATAGGCCAAAAATAGTTAGGATTTCTTGGCCTAAAAATGCGAAAATCAAAAGCAAAATAACCCCTACTAAAATAGCTACGTTGTAGACTCTGCGTCGGTGGGTGGGTTGGATTTTTTCGGTTAGGCCAACAAAAATGGGTATATTGCCAAATGGGTCAACGATTATAAATAGGGCTATGATGGCTTTAGCTAAATCTGCTATAAAATCAACCGTATAAATTCCCGGCTTTCACTTCTAGGTAGCCGGAGTTAAAATAAAAAGGTAACGGATGGAGCGTTATTTGGTCATTTGGCTCCAGTTTGTGACCCAGTCGAGGAATTCGCTGACTGGTTGTCCGCCGTAGGTTCGTAGTTTTGTGCATAGCTCTGTTTTTTCTTTGATGGAGTTTTGGAAGTCGGTCATTTCTTTTTCGCCATCGGTTAGGTAGAGAAAGCCATGGTCGGCGCCTGCTCTTGCGCATCGGACAGTGACGGTTAGGAGTTCTTGGGTTGTGGGTACGTCTTGGGGGGCGTCGCCTGGGCCGTATACGTAGAGGCTTACATAGAAGGGTTGTTTGAGGAGTTTTTTGAAGCCGCGGGTGATCATTTCCCAGTACCAGGGTGTGGCATAGTTTTTGCTAAACATGACTACGTTGAATTTGTCGGCGTATTTGGAAAAGTCGTCAAAGTCTACGCCGTAGCGTTCTAGTGAACTTGCGGGGTCGGGTTGGATGCTTAATACGAGGTCTTTTTTGACGACGTCTCGGACATCGGCGATGAAGTTTGTGACTATTTGGCGGCGCCACTCGATCCAGCTTAGGCCGCTTTTTTGGTGGAGGGTTCGGCATCTTGGGCAGGTGCAGTGGCTGTGGTCAGCAAAGTATTGGCTGTTTAGCCAGATGCCTTGGGATTGGCGGTCGACTTCGGCGATGTATTTGAGTTGGTCTTCGCGGTAGTCGGGTTGGGTGGGGCACAATACGCTCCAGTAGAGGTTAAAGTTGTTGTTGCCGAATTTGGCTGGTCCCAGAGAAGATTGGGAGATCCAGTCGGGGTGGTCTTTTCCGGTTTGGGTGTCAGCGAAGACTGCGATGTTGCTGTGCATATCTTGTTGGGGTTGGAGGCGTAGCCCGGTTTCGGGTTTAACGCGGTAAACATGAAAATCAAACCCGTGGGGTTTGTGGGGTTGGAAGGTTAATGAGCCAAACTTCATAATGATTGCCTATGCAAAGAAGGGGTGTGGCGTTATAAATTTTATGTGAAGAAGAAAGCAACTGGGGTTGATTGTTTGTGTGTGAAAATGGGGAAAGAAGGGGTTAGGGGATGATTCTTGTGTTGTATTTGTTTAGGTATTCTGTGTGTATTGTGTCGTAGGGGTAGCTTTCAGCGTTGGTGTAGGGGAATCCGGTCATGTTGAGAAATGGCAGAGGATCAACGGTGAAGGTAAACCCATATCCCCATGCGTCAGGGGGGTCTTTGAACCAGCAGGCAACTACAAAGAAGTAGTCACGCTCCATTCCCTCAGCGAGTTCGGGAAGATCCTCAGCGCAGAACTGTAGGTTGACTTGGTCGCCTTGGCGTCCGATAACAAACATGTCGTCTGTTTCTTGGAGGAGTTCCGTTACGTCTCCGTATCGGGTGAAGGCTCCGCTTGATTGGGAGAGGGTTTCCCAGAGTTGGCTAAGGGTTGCGGTTGTGGGTTTTATGGTGGTTAGGGTTATGTCTTGTTGGGGGGTTGTGTCGATGCCTATGTAGTCGTAGGTTACGTTCCAAAAGTTGGTGAGGCGCACGATGTATTCGGTGGTGTCTTGGGGGAAGAGCCCTGTGAGATCAACGGTGAAGGTTCGGGCGTTAAAGTCACTTGGCAGAGGGATTTGGCGGTCTTGGGGTGCAGCTATCCAGGTGCCATCAGCGGATAGGATTTCCATGGTTGGGGGTGGCATTATTTGGGTGTCTTGGGTGATTAGTCCTGCTTTGGCGGCGTTTTGGAATTGTGTTATCCATTCGTAGTAGGTTTCAAATTCGCCCCAATCAACCATACCGGTTAACACTAGTTTTATGTTGGTTGCGTCAGTGAGATTTCCTAGGTTTAGGGTTAGTTGGTTTTGGGTGATGTTGTTCCAGGAGGGGCTGGCCAGACCGTTAATACCTGGGGTGTAGATGCCGTCTTGGTATAGAATGGCGTCTAGGACGTTTTGGTTGTTTTCGTTGGTGGCGCTTATTGGGGATTTGAGTTGGCCGGTGGCGGTGGTGTAGATTTGACCAGTTGAGCCTTTGTTGAGATAGTTGGTCATGGAGGTGTAGACATCAGTACCTATGGGATGATCAACTACCAGCAGGCTGGCTGAGTCGAGGTAGTATAGTTCGTCCCATTGTTGAGAGAGAACTAAGTCAAAGTATCCGTCTTTGGCGGCTAATATGTTTTTGTCGAGTTTGACGTAGTCATAGGGGTTACCGCCGCTAAAGATGATCTCACCGTTGGAGTCGATGTGACCAATGTAGCCTAGCCAGCCAGAGTTTGATACATCGGTAACATAGCTATAGCCAGTGCCGTTCCAGATATAGAGGGAGGGACAAGAGGCATATCCGCTGATTAGGTAGTAGGTTGCAATAAGTATTGTTCGTTTATCGAGGGTAAAGGTTAGGGTGGGGCTCTTGCTACCATCATTCCAACCTGAGAAGCCCAGCACTCCTGTTCGGACATCATAGGGATCGGGTACTGAGACGGTATATTGGCCCTCGGGTAGAATAGCGGTGTAGCTGGTTCCGTGTTTTTCACCGTTTAGAGTGAAGGGCAATGAAGCAGAACCACTACCGGATCGGACAATTGTTAGAGTATGATAACCCTTGGGTACGACTATAAATGAACCACTAAGGGAGTTTAGTCTAACGCTGTGTTTACCCTCCTCAGAGGCACTAACGTTAAAGGCTATATTCATGCTTGTGCCTGGATCTAGATCAATACGTTTTACCTCAACTAGGCGATCATCAACATACGCGGTTATAATCAGCATATCAGGTTCTGCGGAGGGGTTTGTGGCAATTGCAGTTGCTGCGACAGGGATACCAGGCCAGGTTTCATAGGGGTCTGATTTAAAGTTTGAGAGAACAATTTTGCTTGATTCCGGAGGTGCCGTTTTTAGTTTAAAAGTTTCTGATAATTCATCGATGGTTACGTTGTAGGTTCCAGGATACAGTTCGATAACTGTGAACTCGACGATCTCGGATGTTTTCACACCTGCAATAGTTACATTTAGGGACTCTTTGAGATCGCCGTTGATTTCAAGATTAATGGTTGTTTCGCCCTCGATGTCTCCTATGTTGGTTACATTTACTGAGATCTGTATGGGTTGGCCGACGTAGGCTTCAAGGGGGTTGACCACTAAATCGGTAAATACAAAAGCGGCAGGTTTAGCGGCTCCGGTTATGATGCCTTGGTCTTGGAGGTAAAAGTAGGCGCCAATGGCTATACCTACGATGAGTAAGTCAATTATCAAAATTACTTTCAATTTAGATACTGCTGAACGCGACAGCATACAAATCAAGTTGAAGATAAAAGCATTACAAGCATTAAACCTTTACGTTATCAAAGTTTTGTTCAAAAAGAAGTAACCAATAGACTCATCAGGGACTACTTTCAGTTTTTAGCAACAAAAATTGATTGGAAATAAGTAGAAAAGTAGAGAGATATTCTGGGAGAATATCTTTTGTTGTTGTTTATTCGAGAATTATTCTTGCGTCGACTGTTTTTGTGCCTTGTGGGTAAGCCATGACTGGGTTGAGGTCAAGCTCGCTTATCTCGGGATAGTCCAAGATTAGTTTTGAGACATTGCATAGTATTTCTGCGAGTGCTTCGATGTCTGCGGGTTTGGAGCCTCGGTAACCGTTTAGGAGTGGGAAGGCTTTGAGTTGGGTAATCATCTCTTTTGCATCAGTAATGGCGAGGGGTGCAACACGGAAGTTGACGTCTTTTAGTAATTCGACAAAGATACCGCCTAAACCAAACATGACGGTTTGGCCAAACTGGGGGTCTTTGACTGCGCCGACGATGACCTCAGTTCCCTGAGGTGCCATCTCTTGTACGATTACGCCTACGATTTTTGCGTCTGCTTTGTATTTTTTGGCGTTTTCAAGTATGGTTTTGTAAGCGGCTTCTACATCAGCGGCTGTTTTTAGGTTAACTTTAACTCCTCCGGCGTCGGATTTGTGGAGGATATCGGGGGATACTATTTTTAGCACAATGGGGTAGCCGATTTTTTCTGCCTGTTCAACGGCTTCTTTCTCGTTTGTTGCTAAATTAAATTTGTTTACGGTAATACCGTATTCAGCACAGATGGTTTTTGATTCGGTTTCTAGAAGCGCTTTTCGGCCTTCTTGTTTGGCTTGGTTGATGATTTTTGTTGTTTGGTTCATGCTTATTCTTCCGTCAGCGTTATGGTATGTAGTGGATATTGGGGGGTTTAAAAATTGTTCGCTACAGATAGCTTGTTTTGATTGTTGGGGTCTCTGCTTGCATGCCAATATAGGTGCATCTCCGGGTTTAGTGCAGGTAATATATAGGTGGGTGTGTTGTTTGATAAATAAGGGTGTAACCGGTTTTAGGGGTTTAGGGGTGAGAGGGGTTTGGTTTTCTTTGAGTATGAGATTGATGCGGTGACCATGGATAGGGAGGCTATACCGACAAACACAATGGCTATAGATCGAAAAGGATAGAGTTGACCGGTGGTAAATGATTTGACTTCTGCGCCTGCTCCAGCTGATGTTGAGGTTGGTTGTGTTGTGTCGGTGTAGGAGTAGCAGAACATAGAGAGAGCAAAGAGTGCGATGGCGACAACTAGGAGTGTGACTTCTGCTTTGAATTTCAAATTTTTTTCTCCGTTGGTTTTTTGTTGGTAGTGCATCGGCAAAAGGTTATTTTAGGGTTTTGGCGGTTATCTATAGGAACGGATTTATGTCTTTAGATGGGTATGTGCAAGAGCTACAGGTTTTTCTTAAAAAAACTCAGCATTTAGACGATTGTCGGGTTGTGGTTATGCCGGATTTTTTCTTGGATCGTCTTGTGGATTTGGAGGGGTCATTTGGAGAGTTTGCGGGTTCTATAGAGCAGGTTGTAGGGCGCAGGGGAGGTAGTATTGATGGTGTTGCTCAGATAGATCAACGGGGGGGTAATGCGCTAAATGTGGCCTTTGCGCTCTCAAGGTTGGATGTATTGGTTACACCAATCATATGCACAAGTGAATATGGATTGGAGCTCATAAAATATTATTTCAAAAACACAAAGATAGATTTATCACATGTTAAAACCTTGGGAAAAGCATCGATAACAACTGCTCTTGAGTTTAGAGGACAAAACGAGAAAATCAATGTTATGCTAAGAGATGTGGGTGCCTTGGCAGATTTTGGCCCCAGCGCTTTAGATGAACAAGACTATGCGCTAATTGCAGATGGAAATTATGTGTGTCTTTTCAACTGGGTCGGTACCAAAAATTATGGCACAGCTTTGGCGCAGGCCGTGTTTGGGCACACAAAAAAAAGCCGAGGCAAAACCTACTATGACACCGCAGATCCCACCCCCAACAAGGCAAACATTACTGAGTTGATAGAAAAAGTCCTAAAAAGCAACCAAATTGATATTTTGAGTTTAAACGAAAATGAAGCCATAACCTATGCAGGCATACTTGAAGCTGATTTTAAAAACAAACAAACCCAACACCATACCAACGCTAATTATGCTCTAGAAGCCGCACGTATACTATCACACTATTGTTCGGCGCGGATTGATCTGCATACCAGCACATTCTCAGCTAGCTTGAGGGGCCACCAGGAGGAGGTGGTGGTTCCAACGTTTAGGATAGATGTTTTGCGTGCAACCGGTGCAGGTGATGCGTGGAATGCAGGCAATATCTTAGCAGATTTCAACGGACTCTCAGATAAATGTCGGCTTTTGCTGGCAAACGCGGTTTCAGCCTGCTATCTCTTAGACGCAAACGGTGTGCACCCTACCAAAGAGCAAGTGGCAGGGTTTCTCAAATCGGTGAGTTATCGCTAATTTTTTAAGCACTCAAACCCTTAGCTTCAAGGAGAACAATATTGATGGTTAAATTATTTGGCAACTCAGGTGTATACAGCTTAGTAAACACAGAGTTAACGCCGGTTTTAACTTGTAGCACTGCTACTTGTGCAACTGCAACGCAGATCAAGACCAAATTAGCGGTTGTAACCTGCGATACACAGGGTTTAGAACACCGAAGCGGACGACGTTTGGTTGGTGGTACATTCTACTCCGAGTTGCGTATTTGTTTAACCACAGAGAGTAAATCCAAAGCTGCAACCAAAGAGCGGCCCACAAAAGCCGTTGAGCTAATTAATCAAATGGAGGGGGGTTCTAGTTGAAGGCGGTTCTTCTTGTTGCTGGTGCAGGGGAACGGTTGCAGCCTCTAACTGCGACTCGTCCTAAACATCTTTTAAAAGTTGCAGGAAAACCTCTGATGCAATTTAGCCTAGAGGCCCTAAAGCATGCGGGAATAGAGGAGACTGTTCTTGTAACGCATTATCGATCGGAGGCCATAGAGAGCTATTTTGGGGATGGGAAAGAGTTTGGGTTAAAGTTAAGCTATGTTAGACAACCCCAGCTTTTGGGCACCGGTAACGCGGCTGCCATTGCTGAGCCCTTTATCAGAGATGAAGAGTTTGTGCTTATCTATGGAGATCTGCTCTTTGGGAAAAAAACCATTAAAACGGTGGCAGATAAATTTAGAAGCACCAACCCCGCAGCGGTTATGGGGGTTGTGACTGTGGATCATCCCGAGAACTATGGTATAATCGAGCAAACATCCGATGGGGCGGTTAAGCGTATTGTTGAGAAGCCTGAGGCCGACAAAGCACCCTCAAAGCTTGCTAACGCAGGCATTTATGTTTTTAATCAAAAGATTTTTGATAAAATCCGCCAGATTAAACCCTCCATTCGAGGAGAAATAGAACTCACAGATGCTATAACTATACTCGCAGAACAAGGAGACAAAAGGGTTCTCGCTGCTGAGCTCACAAAAGAGGACTGGTTTGATGTAGGCCGACCATGGGATTTGCTAGATGCTAATCTTTGGGCACTTAACCGTATGGAGCACTGTGTACTGGGCAACGTTGAAGAAGGTGCACATCTAATTGGTCCAGTCAGTGTTGCCGCATCAGCACACATCCGCTCAGGAGCCTATATTGAGGGCCCAGTTTTTATCGATGAACAAGCAGACATTGGACCCAACTGCTATATCCGAAGCGGCACAAGCTTGGGCAAAAAAACCCGTGTAGGCAACGCAGTGGAGATCAAAAACAGCATAATCATGGACAACACCCATGTAGGACACCTCAGCTACGTCGGAGACAGCATCATAGGAGAGAACTGCAATTTAGGCGCCGGCACCATCACAGCCAACCTACGCTTTGATGAAAACAACATAAAAATGAAAATAAAAGACAAACACACAGACACCGGCAGAAACAAACTCGGCACCATCCTAGGAGATAACGTTAAAACCGGAATCAACACCCTATTTATGCCCGGCATAAAAGTAGGCACCAACACCTGGGTCGGAGCAAACGTAATGGTCCAACAAGACCTCCCAGCCAACAGCACAGCACAACTAAAACAAACCATCGAAATAAAACAAAACTAACCTAAACAACAAAAACACCAACCATAATAACAGACAAAAAACAGCCCACAACACCAGCAACATGTTAAACCCAGCAGGAAAGAAAAAAGAAAAGGGCGATGATACTGATAAAAATAGCAGACAGGTTAGCGATTAGGGCCGCAGACAATAAAGGGGAAGCACAAATAATATAGCATCACTATCACATATGAGCAGTGAAAGTGTATGCAAAGAGTCTATTCACGTTTATTGGGAGTAGTGGGTAAACCTAACACAGGTAAATCCACGTTTTTCTGTGCAGCCACCTTAGCATCAGTAGACATTGCGAATTATCCCTTCACAACCATCAAACCCAACCGGGGCGTGGGCTATGTTCGAACCCCCTGTGTTCATCCAGAGTTCAAAGTACAAGACAACCCCAAAAACAGTCTCTGCCTTGATGGAGACCGCCTAGTCCCAGTCGAACTCATCGACATTGCAGGTATTGTACCAGGCGCCTGGGAAGGCAAAGGACTAGGAAACCAGTTTCTGGATGAGATCCGCCGCGCAGACGCACTAGTCCACATCGTTGATGCCTCAGGAGGAACCGACATAGAAGGCAAACCCTGCAAACCCGGCGAACATGACCCCATAGAAGACGTAGAATTCCTCGAGAAAGAAATCACCATGTGGATGGTTACAATCCTAAAAAAAGATTGGCCAAGAATCGCACGCACCGCCGAACAAGACAAAAAAGGCATCGCACCACACCTCGAAGACCGCCTAAACGGACTAGGCATCAAAAAACAATACGTCAACGAAGCCATACGCAAAGCAGGCCTAAACGTAGACAAACCCGCCACCTGGAGCGAAGAAGACTTCTACCGCTTTGTGGACAATCTTCGACGCATATCAAAACCACTCCTAATTGTCGCCAACAAAATCGATCTACCCCAAGCTCAAACAAACGTAGAACACCTAAAAAAACTCGGTTACCCCGTCATCACCGCAAGTGCAGAAGCAGAACTAGCACTTAGACGCGCCGCCGAAAAAAATCTAATCGACTACAAACCAGGCGACACAGACTTCACCATCAAACAACCAGAAAAACTCTCAGCAAACCAAATCCAAGCCTTAGAACGCATCAAAGAAAAAATCCTAAAACCCAACGGATCTAGCGGCGTACAAGAAGCCATAAACACCGTCTACTTCAAACTCCTAGACATGATAACAGCCTACCCAGTCGAAGACACCGAACATCTCTCAGACCACAACGGACGCATCCTCCCCGACACATACCTCATACCCAAAGGCACCACAGCCCGTCAATTTGCCTACATAATCCACAGCGAACTAGGCGACAACTTTCTCTATGCCATCGATGCAAGAGACAAACGCAGAATCGGCGAAGACACCGTCCTAAAAGACCGTGACGTCATAAGCATCGTCAGCACAAAAAAACGCGCATAAACACCAACAACACCTACTGCACATAACAGAAAACCAAGTATAAGCCACCTAAATAATAAACAAACATTAGCACAAGCCAAACGTCTATTTCAAATAATCCGTCGAATATAAGTAGCAACCAACAGGGTAAAACCAATCTATTATTTGCGCAGGTTAAGGTCAAATATTTGATTGAAAAAAGAAAGAGATTGGGGAATAGTGGGTTTATTAAAACGGGGTTGTGGCATTAGAGGCGGGCTTGTCTTGGTCTTCTTGTTCATTTGATTTTTTCTTGAACACAAAGGCCAGACTTATGATTTCTACGGCAAGGATAGCAATGTTTACGATAGTCCATGTATCTACCCAACCCATCGGAAGACTCATATCCTGAGTTAATAAAAACAAAACAACACTCAGGATGCTTAGAGAAAGGGCTATAATTAGGCATAGATTTTGATAGCGCCACTCTTCTTTGCGATATTGGTCAGATTGTTCGGTTTCCACGGAATCATTATCAGACACTTGCCGACCTCCTTGTTTTTGTTGCCGTTTGTCTCTTTGTCGCTTCTGCCGTAACAACACTATACAACAGCTACAGCCGCTAATATAACACCCACTATGCTTAACACCAAGTTTGCAAAGACACAGGTTTGCAAAGTGTGAGGTTCACTGGTAATAGTGTATTGAGCTGTGATTGTTAGGTTTGAGGTTATATTGGTGTATTCTAGGTCCCAGCCTGTGAAAGTATAGCCTTCGCGGATTGGATTATTTGGAGCAGTTGCATTGAAATCGTATTGAATATTTGAGATTTAAGAGTTGTATCATACCAGTTGATAAACTGCACGGTTAACAATTCAGGTTGTTCTTGGACCCACTGAGCAACATAGACTATACATGGCAAGACGACTAGTAGATCTAGAAGCACTGTTACCAGAGAAAATTGTTTGATCAGAACTATCTATCGAATCAACAAATAATGCAGACAGGAAGTATGTCCAGATGCCACCGCCGTCACCATTAGGCGCACTATTACACTTATCTCAGCGTCACTTACTCTTCTTTTAGTGTGATGGATAGTGCGGAGGTTTCTGGTAATACTGCCGGCACTAATGGTGGTGGCGTGTATGTTGCTGGTTCTGTTGATATTTAGTTAGCGGTATAGTTTCTGGTAATACAGTTACTTCCGGCGACATATAGGGTATTGTCCACAGGCGAGAGAAAAGGAGTCAGGTGCCATAGCGGCGTTTGCGGTTTTGGAAAGTGCGTATGGCACGAAGCAGATCAATAAATCGAAAATCCGGCCAATACACATCTAAAAACGCCAATTCGCTGTAGGCAGATTGCCACAAAAGAAAACCACTCAGCCGCTCCTCACCTGAGGTTCGAATAATAAGATCAGGCTCCTGTTTAGCCATATGACTTGTGTAGAGGTATTTCTCAAAGGTACTCTCTTGGATGTCTTCGGGTTCTATCTCTCCGGCCTTGACTTTCTCAGCAATAACCCGCGCTGCATCAACAATCTCGGCGCGGCCGCCGTAGGCAAAAGCAAAATTTAGAAACTGATTTGTATAATTTGCAGTGGCACGTTCCACATCAGCAATGCGCTTCTGCAGATCTGCAGGCAGTAGGTTAGTTCTGCCGATGACTTTAACATGTACCTTATTTTTATGAATCCGCTCATCAGTAAGCAGTTTGAGGAATTTTTCTTGGGCAATCCGCATGATTTCCTCAATTTCTGCAGAGTTGCGGGTGAAATTCTCAGTGGAAAACGTATATAGCGTCACAAATTTAACATTGAGCTTTAAACACCAATCCAGAAGCTGCTCAACCGTTTCCGCACCCTTTTTATGACCCAGCCAAGGATTAAGCGCCTGTTCCGAGGCCCAGCGGCGATTACCATCTAAAATTATAGCTATGTGCTCTGGAGGAACCCCCGCTCTAACCTGGCGCCATAACCACTCCTCATAGAGCTTATAAACGCCAAGAACAGAAAGAACACTTTTAAGCACTCATGAACCTCGCATACCAAACATATGTACCCATAGAGTACCAAAGGTTAACCCTGACGGCGTCAATTAAAGCTTCCCCCAAACCAAACACCTACTATGTTCCCTTAACAGAACCCGCCAGTTCTTTTTCGTTAACAGAACCAACCTTTTCTTCGGCTTTAATAGAACCCCAAGTTTCGTCGTCGCCGCCTTTTTTGAAGAAGCCCTTAGTTGAGCGACTAACGATATAGATCAACAAAATCGATGCAATCCCTATGAGAATACCCACTATGACAGCAAAAATAAAGTCCGCAAAGAAGGCATTGGCAAAACTTGCAAGTGGTCCATCAGTGTTGAGGTTTGCAAGCAGACCTGCGGTGGCATCTAAAATCCACCAGAACCACGCAAAGGTTATAATTAAAGCGCTATTGCGAAGCAGTCTTGAGTCGCGCTCGATGTAGAGTCGTGCACTTCGTCCTGCCAAAACAATGCAGACACCAATAATCAGTAAAGTTTCAACACCTTTAATAAAATAACTTGCGGCCATTGGAATATGGAGCCAGGAGGTGGGATTGGACAAAATAGTACCCATGCTTCTTGAGACTGATCCCACACCTAGGAAAAGGCTTACCACAACACATAGTATACCTGTAATGATGGTATAGTTGGAGATTTGGATTGGAATAGGCGGCGGAGTGTAATCTCTTACTGATTGGTATAATTTTTTGGTGGAGCGGTCAACACCAAAGCCTTTGAGCAACAAAAAGCCGCCGACGACAATTACAATTATAATGCCATACCAATAGATGGCATCTGGTAAAAAATAATTAATGGCCCAAAGAATGCCAAACGCAAGAACCAAAATACCGGGTAACCCAAGGGCCACACGAGAATAGCGGGGGTTGTCCACTAAGAGTTTTACATATTTGGTAAAGACTGCGGCGGTTTCTTCGATGGATTCGCTGTGTTTTATAACGATGCGTTGTACCGAGTTTACTTTTACTCGACAACTCACAAGCGGCATAACTGCTTCATCAGAGTAGCCATCTGAAACCAAGATAGCCTCGGTGGGATGAAAAGTTGCCATTAGATTGTCAAGTTCAGCACTTAATTTTCTATCGGCGTTGACGCCGCCTAAATCGGAGCCTGAAACGGTTGCAACCTCTACAACTTCGCTTGATTGTTCTTTTGTCAGGCGGTCATAGAGTCTAACAGCTTCAAACATGGCATTGGCATCGGGTTCCTCAGGATCACTAAGTGCTAAAGCAACGGCACCGTCAACGTTGGCGGTTCGGCCAAGAAGCGGAGTTTTAACTCCTGCTTTAACTTCTAGATCCCCATCTCTATCAACGCATAAAACAAGGATACGCTTTTGCGCGTCTGGATTGAGCTGGGAGGTAGCCATCGAAACCGATAGCTCTTACACAGTCTCTCAACATTAAGTTTACGCTTGTGTTTCTGTGTCCTCGTCGTCGCCAAGCATCATTGCAAACTCGTCCCAGCTTACTTTTTCGCCGCGGTTGAGTTTTTCACGGGCTTCCGTGCCGATTTTCTCTTTTATGGCTTGTTCTTTGACAGCACGTTCAGCCTGTTCAAGTCTGCGTTTCTCATCATCACCTTTTCGTCTATCTTGATCTTCTTTTCGGCGAATATGATATTGATCACGCAGAGCTACGCGGATGCCGGTTGCTTGGCTGATTAACTGGCGGATCTGTTCATACATAAGATTATTTTGTTCCTTAGCTTTTATGAAGGCTTGATGCAACCCATCAGCCTCTAAGTGTTCACGGCACATGGTTGAGGATTTTTCCATCAAGACCGCATGGAGATCTTGACTTTTCTTTGCTAAATCAGTTAATTCTTTATGGAAAACATCTGCTTGGGCATCAAAGGTTTTGCGATGCTCAATGAGGTCTTTGATTTTTTTATTCTGAATAGCAATTTTCTTATAGCCAATGAGCTGGGTCTCTAGTTCCTTAACGTTGTCAATTAGTCGGCGTTCTTCTTGTAAATCAAGTGAGGTGGTAGAAATTTTCCACTCAATCGCGTCGAGTTCCTGTTGAATCTCGCGTCGATTAATGCGAGGCAGATTCTTTTTAAGGGTATCAATTTTATCATTGAGTGCCTTGACTTCATCCATGATCGGATTGACATTAACCCTAACAGCATCTCTTTGCTGTTTTAACTCCCTAACACGCACATTTAGAGCGTCCCGCTCAACCTTAAGCTGATTTATCTCATCCCGAGATTTGCGCACTTTTTCATGGAGCTGATCACGTTTCTCTATGAATTTTTTGATCTGCTCGCTATTCTCGTGGATCTGCTGTTTCAACTTGTCAATCTGGATGTTGATGTTTGAAATTTGACTGGGTGTTTGATTATCTGTCAAGCCGTAGCCTTCTGAACGGAAGTTATCCACCTACAAAGGGCTTCCGAATTTATATTAATAGCGATTTTTCCGAGCAAAATAAACCTACCGTATTTTTAGCACTAAATTAACATCCACAACACAAAATATACAACCACCCCTCACCTAGAAAAAAAATAAAACCCGGCCCAAACACACAGAAACCCAAACCCAAATTATAATTTTATATAGATGCAACTACCTTCATTAGGTGAAGTGGAAATATGTCCTTTAACTATGACGATCTGCTAAACCGCGCCTGCCAACAAATGCCAGAAGTTCAAGCAAAAAAAGAACGCTTAGAGCTCCCCCGAATAATGATTCAAACCATAGGCATGCGCACCATAATTGCTAACTTTAAAGACATAGCTGATGCACTAGACCGCGACCCCCAGCACGTCATAAAATTCCTCACCCGCGAAATGGCAACTGCGGCCACTTTTCATGATTCCCGCGCCATCTTTCAAGGCAAATTCCGAGCAGACAGTTTTGAACGCCTGCTCCAACGCTACCTAGAAGGCTATGTCGTCTGTCCTGTATGTAAACGACCCGACACAAAACTCGTGAAAGAAAAACGCCTCACCTTTCTAACCTGCAACGCCTGCGGCGCAAAATCATCAATAAAGCAACTATAATGATGATGAGAGAATACCCGTGGACGTATATTTAAACGTCAAAAAAGTTGGTAACAACACTATTTTAGCAATCTGCGACTGCGATTTATTAGGCAAAACACTAAAAGAAGGCAAAATCGTTTTTCACATAAAAGACGAGTTCTACAAAGGCAGAAAAACTACAGTTGAGGAAGCCATAGATTTAATCTCAAACGCTACCATCGTAAATTTAGTAGGCAAAACCTGTGTAGAAAAAGCCATAGTAGCAAAACATGTACACCCAGATGCCGTGATCAAAATCGAGGGCATACCACACGCACAAATCATGAAACTCTAACCAAAAAAACACCTGCTACACAACAGCACCAGCGCCAGCGACACAGTTGGATCAAAACACAACACTAACCCCTGCGTTTAGCCCAAACTATGTCAGCCTCAGGCTCAATTTATTTTAGATTAGGTTTTCCGACCCGCTTTTGCTAAGATATGTTTAGTTGAAAAATAGAATGAGTTGATTAGTTGAAAAATAGAATGAGTTGATTATTCAACTACATATCTATAGGTTACGTGTTCGCCAGCGGTGGTGCTTTTGCGAGTGATTCTAAGCACATGACCAGGCTGAGCACCAATTGCTTTAACAGCCGGATCACCGGAGCGTATTTGTGGCATCTGATAGGGCTGCACCTTAAACTGGGCAAGCAACTGATTCTTTTCTTTTTCACTAAGAATCTCATGGAACGGAACCAAAGCATGCTCAAATATATCAAAAACCGGGAACGACTTTGGTAACAACTCTACATTTTTCTTCTTTGCACCCAACTTTACAGCATGAGTATAGCGTCCCTCAGTGATTACAATAGCACGTTCAAGCTCTTTTTCCTTCATAATCTTGTAGAGAGTATTCATAGCAGCTATGCCTACAGTGGCTTCACCAAGAATGCACCAGACAATAGCACGTTCTTTATCCTGCGGAATATCAATTATATAGGCATATGCGCCTTCAAACTTTTCCTTCTCAACAAGCTTGTACTTTCGGAGTTTAATGAGGACTTCTGCTTTACGTTCCTCGATCGATTCCATTTTGGTGCTCAAACCACAAACCTCAAAGTAAGAATACTTGCAACCTAAAACAAACATTTACCCTTAAACTTTTCTCTCACCAAACACACTAACCCAAACCAAAAACACAACTAACCAAACAACAACACCAACAACAATACTAACAATACACAACTTTACAGTACTGCTTTGACCGCATTATAAGTTAGGATATAGATGTTTTAGTTTACCTCTTGCTTGTTTTGTGGTAAAATGCCAATCTATCTGCTTACCCGAACCATTTCGATCTGCCGCCCAAACCGACA
>WRCX01000044.1 GCA_009783705.1 Candidatus Bathycorpusculum hydrogenotrophicum
ATTGTCTCAAAAATTATCCAACGCTCATCTTTGGTCAAGTTAACACTGTACTTTTTATTCATAACTAAGCACGTGTTAACATATACAATCAACACTTATTTATAATGCGGTCAAAGCAGTATATGAAACGGGATTACCAGCAGCATTAACACCACCATTTAGAGAGTACTCAATAGAATACGACGGAGTAGCAGTCCAAACTGCAGTCAAAGTAACATCGCCAACAGTACCAGCAGGAATAATTCCATTCTGTAAAACAATCAAAGACCCATCAGCACAGCTCATAATCCAATATGAAAACACATAGCCCTGCATGGACGGATCAGCAATACTAAGAGGCAGATTGCTCACACTATAGGAAACAGGATTAGCAGCAACATTGACACCTCCATTTAACACATAACTAATACTGTATGATTGGACACTTGGACTCCAAACGACGCGCAAAAGGACATTACATGCACTACCAGCAGGAATGCTATAGGAGGGCGACAAAGAAGACACTGTGCCATTAGAATAAATTGCAATCCAACCCAAAAATGAATAACCCGCCTTAGAAGGGTTATTGATGATAATTGGGAAATTACTTGTTACCGCATACTCAACAGGATTCCCAGCAGCATTAATACCGCCATCCAAATCGTAGGTAATAGAGTACAAAATTGGAACAGGGTCAAAACGGCAACCAATGTAAGATTACCATAAGTACCAGCAGGGATACCAGAAGCAGTCAATGTAAACATTGTACCATTTTCACATCTCACCATCCAACGCAAAAAAGTATAACCCAACATAGTTGCATTAGCTACACTAAGCAGATGAGCATTCTCCACATTGTATGTAACCGGGTTAGTAGGAGCGTTAGTACCGCCCTGCAGCACATAGGAAATGTTGTACTGAACAACAGACCAAGTCGCAGTTAGAGTAAGATTGCCTGCAGTACCGGCAGGAATAACTCCGTTTTGCAAAACAACCTCGGTACCATTAGCAAAAGCGGCACGCCAATTCAAAAATGCATAACCTGACTTAGTGGGAGCAGCAATGCTAAGGGGAAGCGCAGTCACATTATATGAAGTTGGATTATCAGGGGCATTAACGCCGCCATTTAACACATAGCTGATGCTATAGGAGGTGGGTGCAGTTTCAAATATAGCAGAGTTTACCCATAGAGCTGGATAAACAAGTCCATATTCGTCGTAGACGCCTGCGGGGCTCAAGTTGTATTGGAAAACACGTCCAGAAAGGGTTGCGCCATAGCGGTGGTCCATTGCGCCGGCTGTGAATGAGAGGTCCCCTGTAGAGCGTAGCCACATTCCATAGCCGCGTCCGGAGGGGAAGTTGATTTTGTCATAGTTTGTTACTGCGAGGGTGGAGCTTTTTTGGTTGGATTCATACATGTTTCGCATAAAGTATAGTTTAGAGCAAAAGTTTGCTGCTTCGCTGTAGCTTAATGCGAAAGCAATGTCATCACCCACACCGACTTGGTAAATGGTTGGTTTGCTTAGTCCGTTTGTTAGTGATGTTGAGGGGTTACAGCAAGTTCCAAGGGCATTTTTTGCGGTATTTTGCATTGTGTAATCGCGTAATCTGGCGTCTGCGGGTAGATTATCTGCTGCACTAAAGGCGCGTCCGTTAAACCAATTGTTGATAATGTTGCGGACATTGGAGTTTAGATAATTATTTGTTGCACCAAAGTTGGTGTATTGCCATGCTGGGTCATTGTAGCGGGATGCTTGGGAGTACCAATTGAGGTAGTTTTTGCGTACGATCAGTGAAAAGTCACCGTTTTGGGCGATTTCTATCCAATCAGAGGTATCACCAGCCATATTTGCTGGGAGAATTCTGCCGGTGACACCTGTTGGTGTGTCTGTGATAGGGGCAGCGGTACTTGCTTGGATAGGGAAAAACAGCACTAAGAGTAAGGCCGCCACTAATGGTAAGAGTAAAATTTTTTTCATTTTTGAAGATTTTAGGTCAAACAATGTATATTTCATGTTAATCACATTCAGTCACTCATTTTAAGACGTGAACTATAACCTACTAAGCAAGTTATATATCTTTAGGGAAAAACAATGATACAGCAGTCTGAGAAAATACGCTAAAGAAAAAAGAAGCAGGCGCCTAGTTCACCATTTTTAGACGTGGTTGAGCGGCAAATCAATTTGACTGTTTAAACAAACAGCCAAACATGAGTGAAAGGTTAGTTTTTGGGTGACTGAAGATGGGAAGATGCGGAGGTTTTGCTTTTTTGTCGGTTTGCGTCTTTTTGTATGCTTAGGTAGAAGAAGATCAGGGTTAGGATTTCTGACACAAAAAGAGCGGCATTTACGATGGTCCAGCTATCCACAGTCCCCATTTGGAGAGACAAATCTTGGGTTAAAAAGAACACCAAGATACCTGCAATACCCAAGATAAATGCTGTAAACAAACACACTTTGCTAATTGCTTTTTTCTGGGTTTGTTTCTGTCTTTTTTGTAGCAAGACACAGATAACGACAAGAAGGGCTATGAGACCAATTATGCTGAACACCAAGTTCGCAAGTGCCCAAGTGGCCAAGGGTTCTTCTGGTTCAGGAGAAGGCGTTGGGACATCATCAGGATCATCTTTAGGCTCAGAGTCATTTGAAGGCGGTACTTTTTGAACAGGGACAGAGCTGTAAGGTCTGTTTGGTAAACGGCTATAACCACCATCATCTTTATTATCGCTACTGCCGCTGCTGCCACCGCCGTTACCGTCATCATTTTGTATGTATTGGGCTCTGACGGTGAGGTCAGAGACTATATTGTTAAAGGCAGGGGACCAGCCGATAAAAGTATAGCCGGATCTAGATGGATTATCAGGGGCAGTTGCCGAGTGGCCATATTCAACAGTTTCTTCTTTTAGAAGAGTATCGTTCCAATCTACAAACCGTACCACAAACAGGTCTGGTTCAAGTTTGGGAATTATTTCCCATTGAGCCACATATACAGCATTACCGGTTACTGTTGCACTTTGTGTTGGCAACCAGCTGGTAAATCTCCAGCCGTCTTCAGCGGTTACCGGAGGTGAGACAGGAGTTGGGTCACCATAAGCAAGATTATCCGTTACTTGCTCAGCAAAGATGCCATGTGCCCCAGGCTGGTAGGTTACGGTATATAGAGTTTGTTCCCACACTGCAAACAGAGTGGTATCACTTAGAATGGTAAAAGTTGAGCCCTCGACGTAAATTGGTGTAACTGCATAAGAATTTAGAGCCCAGCCAAGAAAAACATGTCCAGTTCTAACTAGATTACCTTGGCCAAGCACCTGCACTAAACTGCCTGATGCATACGGACTGGCAGCATCTACAGGTACACTGCCGCTTGTATGGCCGTTTCCATTATATGTTAAACCATAATTTATCGCAATGTTTTCAGGAGTATAGTAGAAAATGAATTCATTATTAGTTAAATTTAGCACTGCAGACTTGGAAGTTGGGCCTACAATGGTATAGCCAGCAATAGGCGGTGCGTATTCAGTTACAGTGGAAGCTATTATGTCAAATTTTGTCACACTGGGAGCTACTGAGGCGGTCGTGCCAGTCAAGTAGTAGTGTATTACATAATCGGCAGTGTTTGGCGGGTCCCACATTGCACGCAGAGTAATATCGCCGGTGGTGCCAGTAGAGATGACGGATCCAGGCATCTGTTTCCAGCTGCCATTAGCGCAAATAGCCATCCAATACAGAAAAACATGCCCAGGTCTAGATGGGATACCGACATCAAGAGGCAAAATTTCCACATTATAGGAGGAGGGCCCAGAGTGACCGCCGCTATCGGCATAGTTAATGTTGTAGTTGATTGGGCCGTTCCAAGTAGCAGTTAGGGTAATTGCGCCAGTAGTACCATCAACAATACTAAGAGAAGTTGTTGGAGTAGTCACAGGCAAAGTTCCATCGGAATATATTGCAGTCCATCCCGCGAACTCGTAGCCTAATCTATAAGGGGCTGAAATTACAATCGGGAAATACTCGTTATCCCCAAAATATTTTTCTCTATTAAGAGGATGATTAACTCCCCCATTTAACTCATATGTGATAGGAAAGCCTCTAGGTGAAGTGTCAAAGATTGCAGTTAACTCAATAAGGCCAATTGTACCCGCAGAAATAACAAGATCTCGCTGTGGTTCAAGCACTTGTGTGCCATTGATCCAGTATGTGATGGCCCAGCCCATGAATTCGTAAACTGGATCATATGCATCAGCTATGAGGGTGTCATAAGCATTGTTGTATGTGGCAGGGTTGCTAATTGGGTTGGTTCCGCCCATATCAAAAGTATAGATTATGGCGTATGTTTCTCCGCGTACAACAGATATGATTGGAGAAGAGAGCAACAATGCCACAAACATTAAAGAGAGGAGGGATAAAAAGGTGTTTTTTCGGTAGCGTTTCAAGTTAAAATTTAGGCTAGGTCTTACTTTGGTCATACATTTAACCACAACAGTATACAATACCTACCAAGGAGGACATTTATAAGAATTACGTCATAAGACTATTAACACAACATAGCTGCATGCTAACTCTCGAATGATAGAACACGACTCCATCAACTAATAACGACAACTATTCCACTAAGTTTCAAATAACAAAACAGACAACAGTCCATCCAGCCAACATTTGGACACTAACCAGCATAATCAACTATCGCGACACAGAAATCAAGAACGTTATGCCAAGTTTACACTTTCCAAAATAGCAACAGATACCTCAACCATATTGAAACATTCACGTTTACTGTGAAATCGATTGATTTAGATCATGAAGTGGATGCTTTACACAGTTGACTCAGGATTGTTTTAGAAAATGCGATATTTTCACATTCAACTTGTTATGAAATTCGGCTTGTGCTTCAACATAGAGGTCACGAACGGGACAGAAAGGCACGGCGTCTCGGCTACAAAATTTATCCTCTTCCATACACCGATTTATATTCATCGTCTTTTCAAAAGCAGACACGATATGTAATATGGATAGATTATCAGGATCTTTTTGTAGCACAAACCCACCAGTTGAACCGCGTATTTCACGTATTATCCCAGCATTTTTCAAGGTTCGGGCGATTTTGTGCATATAGGTACAGGGTATCCCCATCTCCATGCAAATCTCATTACTACTTGCTACACCATTTTTATTTGCTAAATACAATACAACTCATATACCGTAATCAGTCGTTACGTTGAATTGCATTCCATACCCGCCTATATAGCCTATAGTTACTGAAGATAGTTCTGTCTCACGGTGACATATAGACATTTCCATGAAAACATAAAGCTAACCACTACTTACAGCCACATAGCAGCCAAGCCTAAACGCTCAAAAGCCTTAAAGCACTCATCAGCCACTAAAACCCAGTTGATTGTTATGAAGGATCAAAGTCCAGCTTTGCTGACCTATCTTGAGGAGCGTGGAATTAGTCTTCAAAGTCTAATTGATAGTGCACTTGAGATGTATGTGCCCCATCCCGGTATTGAAACGGTACAGAAAGCCACCGAGCTGTTAAGAGAGGAATTTCTCGATATACTCCAAGATGTCAATATCTCTACGCTTATTGTTGCGGCTTTTCATGCTCAAGAAGAAGCTCAAAATGGTCGAATCCCAGGTTTAACCATTGAGCGGTTTATGGGTAAGCCGGGGCTTGTTGCTGATGAGCTGATTGGGATAGCCATAGCGACCTACATTGGTGGTTCGCGGGGTATGTTTGAGTTTGTACGCTTTGATCAAGCTAAGCCTGGGATTTTGCGGGAGCTACCGCCACTGACCAATGATGCGATTGGTGCTTTGGTTGCGGGAGCATCCTCAAATGTTTATACCAAGGCACTCAAAGATACTGGGCCAACAGTCTAGTGGCGTAAATTTTAATACCGTGCCGGCTGTGTGGGTTACTGTTGGCTCGGATGGTTAAATCGCGTCTCTGTATTGTAACCCACACGTTTCTACCTCATGTTGGCGGCATTGAGAAAGTGGTAAACGAACAAAGCAAACGTCTTTTACATAAAAATTATGCGCCAAGGGTAGTGACTAATCGTATTCAAACACCTAAACACTACCAAGTAGATGGGGTGCCGGTGGATTGTTATGAATCGCTCAATACGGGGTTTCGCTTAGGCATTCCTTACTCGATTCCAACCATCCCCAGCCTGCCCACATTTACCAAAGCTATAAAACATGCTCAAATCGTTCATGCTCATGGTCACCCCTATTTGACCTCTCTTCTTGCAGGTAAATTGGCCAAGTTTTATGGCAAGCCCTTTGTGTTAACCCAGCACAATACCTTTATCGATTATAACAATTTTTTTAATCAAGTTGAATTAGTCAACGACTTGGCGGTGGGAAAACAGAACCTAAACACCGCAGACAAAATTATAACCATAAGTAACGCCACCAAAAACTATGTTCTTCGCTTAGGTGCTAACCCCAACAAGATCAGAGTCATCTACAACGGGGTAGACTTGGTTAGATTTCGACCCCAACCTGAACAAAAAACAGCACTCCGCCAAAAACTAGGCCTCCCAAAAGATGCGGTGATTGTTTTGACGGTTAGGCGGCTGGTATATAAAAACGGTGTAGACACCTTACTTGACTGCGCAAGCATTGCGGTTAGGGCGAATCCAAAGATTGTGTTTTTGGTTGCAGGTAAGGGGCCTGATTTGGAGAGTGTGCGTCAGCAGGCCAAACAGCGTGGAATTGCCGCTAATTTTAGGTTGGCGGGGTTTGTCAGTGATGGGGATTTGGCGGGGTATTATAATTTGGCGGATCTGTTTGTTTTGCCCTCCAAATCAGGGGAGGGATTGCCCCTTGTGGCACTGGAGGCTATGGCCTGTGGTTTGCCGGTTATAGCGACTAATGTGGGGGGTATAGGAGAGGTTCCAGTAGCAGAGTTTGGTAAATTAGTGCCACCCAATCAACCCGAGCATCTTGCTGAGGCAGTTTTAGAGTTTGCCAAGGTGGAGTTTGGTTCTCAAACATTTGAGTTGCGCGCAAGGGTGGAAGAGCGCTTCAGTTGGGAAGCAAACGTCAAGCAATTACTTGAAATATACGAAGAACTTATTTAACCGCCGAGGCAAAACAATATAGCCCTCTAATACATGTGGTAGCCAATGACGACTAAAGTTGAACTGGTCTCGGTTGTTATCCCAACACTCAACGAAGCCGGAAACATCTTGGAAGCCATAGAAACCATTCAGAAGAGTTTGATTTATCCCAACGAAATCATTATCGTTGATGGTAACTCTACTGATGGCACCAAAGAGATCGTCAAAAGCCTTGGTTATTGTCGCTTAATTGTTGAGCCCCGGCGCGGCTATGGTTTAGCGCTTCTAACAGGGATGAAAAACGCGAAAGGTAACATCATCATCATGGTTGATGGTGATGGCACCTATGAAGTTCGCCATATCAATCGTATGATAGCTAAAATGGTTGAAACCGATGCTGATATGGTGTTAGCTACTCGTATGTATGATCCTAACAAGGCTATGGGTTTGATGAATTTCATCGGTAACAAAGTCATAACCTTTGTCTACGACTTTGTCTATAGACAATTTCTAAGCGACACCCAATCGGGATTTCGAGCCATATCCCATGAAGCCATAGACAAGGTGGAGCTCAAAGAAGGCGACATGGCCTTTGCCACAGAGATGCTTATCCAGTTTGCCAAAGAAGGCTTTAGCATGGTTGAAGTTCCCACTACATACAAAATACGCCGATATGGCAAACCCAAACTGCGCAGATTCAAATCTGGAATTGAAATATTTAGCACCATCTTTAAGGGGGTACTAGATGCGGAAACTATTCGAAATCAGAAACGTTTTGGATGAAGAAAAAGGCTACGTCATAGCGGTTTTCTTAGCTCTAGTTATTGTTGCCGCAGTGGTTGCAGGCTACTACATCTTGGGTAATCATGCCCCCGAAGAATACAACACCATAAGCCTCCTAGACAATCAAAAACAAGCGCTCAATTATCCTGAGGTTATTCTAACCAGTCAATCCAGCGAATTTAGTGTCTATGTCAATGTTGAAAATCACATGAACACCGATCAAAACTATATGATACAAACCAAAATTGCAAAAAACCTGCCCGCCAGCATACCAAACGGCATCGAAGTTGACCCCGTTGACACCTATAGATTCAGCCTATCACCCGGTGAAACACACCAAAACCTAGTAACAATCACTGAGGACACACCGGGCAACTATGCAATAGTTTTTGAGCTATGGCGTGACACAGGCTCAGAGTATGTGTTTACCCAAAACTATTGCGTTCTAAACATACAAGTCAAATAACAATTATGAATAAAGAGAAGAGTTGCTACTCTTCTGCTATTTGTGCCTTCATAAATGAGGCAATCAGGGAGATTTAGTCAGGTTTTTATTGGGCTGGTATTTGTTTTTTTCGCAGGCGGTGAGTTTGGGGAATGGTGAGTTCAACTTTGGGTTCGTTTAGGGGTGTTTGTTGGGGTGTGGGGGGTTTTTGTCTGTCGGCGTATTCGTTTTCTATGGCGACGCGGTGTACGTTGTTGTAGGCGCAGAAGGGTATGATTTTTTTGTCGGGGGTGATGTAGTGGACTACGCATCGGCGGACGCGGTTGACATCAAAGTTGTAGCTGTCCATAAATGCCATACAGCCTAGTAGGAAGATGCGTCGGCGGATTTTGCCTAGGAATTGGTAGGAGGGTGAGATGTGCATTTGTAGGATGCTTTTGATGAGGGTGAAGGTTCCGACTTCTTTGGTGACAAGCATCATGTTCATCGATATCATGGCGCCCATAAATAGGGAGGTGAGGAGTTGGAAGCGGTTTTTGGTTTCGGCGGTTTCGGCGGTTTTGCGGATGGTGTTGAAGAAGCGGTCAAAGTTGACAAATCGGTTAATGGGGTACATTTTGCCTGTGCTGGGTGAGACGTAGATCCAGTTGACGATGCCGCATTGGGGGCTGCAACTAAAGAGGGGCCAGGGTTTTTGCATGAATTTGCGCATGATTTTAATTGGGGAGGTCATGACCGACATGGGAAATAGGTCGGTGGTTTGGATTTCTCCGTTTGTTTGTTTTTCTACGTCTTCAGCAAAGCTCCATTCGCGAAAGTTTTCTCTGAAGGGGTTCTCAGTTGCGCGGCCGGTGAATGCGATGGGTTGGAAGATTAGTCCGCGGATGATGTCGGTGTGTTTGGCGGCGAAGCGGATCATGTCGCCGACTTCTTTGTCGTTTAGGCTCTTCATAAGAGTGTTGACTAGGATGATTTCCATGTCGTATTTGCGGCAAACATCAATTGTTTTTAGTTTTAGATCTACCAGGGGGAGGCCGCGGATTTTTTTGTTGAATTCTTCGTGGAAGCTATCAAAGGAGAGGTAGACGATGTTTAGGCCGCTGTCTTTTAGGCGTTTAGCTAAGCCGGGGTCAGTGACTAGGTGGGTGCCGTTGGTTGCTAGAATGGTCATGAATTTTAGTTTGTGTGCGGCTGCGATGATCTCGGGCATGTCTTCTCTTTCGAGGGGTTCGCCGCCGCTAAAGAGTATGGCGGGGGGTTTGGGGTTGGCTTTGGCGGCGAATTCGAGCATGTCGATGAGAGCTTCTTTTGTGGGTTCGTAGTCGGTTGTTTCTTGGCCGGGAAAAGTTGAGAAGCAAACAGCGCATCGAAAGTTGCATCGCTTAGTTACGTCGATGACACCTATAACGGTGCCTGAGGCGTGGTTTTTGCAGGTTTCACATACGTAGGGGCATCCTTCGGGGTTTTTGGGTGCATTTAGGTCGCCTAGGTATTGGAAGTGGTCGTATTTGCTCATGTGATTAAAGATGGGGGGACTTTGCCAGTGTGTGGCTTGGAAGTTGCCGTGGTTGGGGCATTGTTTGTTGATTTGGATTTTACCGTTTTGGTTACTGAGTTTTGCGTCTATTTTTTTTTGGCACTCGGGGCAGATGCTTTTGGTTTGGCTCATATTAACCATCCAACTATAGCTTCAACGATAAGAGCAAGGGGGAGCAACATCATAGACATGGTGACGATGCGTTCATATTTACGTACATTTTGTACGGTGGAGCCGGATATGAAGAGGCGGATAGAGGAGTAGATTAGCAATACGCTCCAGGTTAGGATGAGGGGCAGGTAGTAGATTGTAAAGTGGTCTGCAAACAGGGGCAATGCGGGCAGGGGTGCAAGTATGCCGGTTAGGAGGAAAAATATGGCACCGGCTTTGGCAGCGTTATAGTTACCAACCTTTTGGGGCAACGTTGGATAGCCGACTTTTGTGTCGCCCTCCACACTTAGCACATCACGCAAAACGTTGCCACCTATGGTACCAAACGCAATGGGGTATAATGCTAGTGAGATCATTGTTATGGTGCCCGAGATTGCGGCTTGGCCATACATAAAAGCGGTGCCGGTTAGAATGCCCACCACAATGTTTGCAAAAAATCCAGATTTTTTCTTCACCAAATATGAGTAGAGTATCAAAACCAGTGAATCAATAACCAATATCACAAAGCTAAGAGGCGGCAACCAGTAAGTAAGACTCAGGCCTAACACAAAGAGTATGCTAGATATGGCTACTACTTGTTTTAGGGTTAGATTGCCTGCGGGTATGGGGCGTTTGGGTTTGATGACTGCGTCGCTTTCGCGGTCAAAATAATCATTTATAGCAAACCCCGCAGAGGTGATACAGGCCATAGAGAAGAAAATCAAAAGAGCCGTTTGTATACTCATGCTCAGGGGATCTTTTAGAATCGCAAACGCAGTTAGAAGCGAAAGACCACCCGTCATTAACCAATAGGGAAGACGCAACAGCGCAACTAGACCCTTAAGTGGTGAGTTGCTCATAGTCTGATTTTCCTATCAGCGATAACTTCACGAATACTGTCCTCCAAGCTAACCTTGGGAGTCCAATTGAGCGCTTTTTTGGCTTTGCTTATATCAAACCAGATCTTGGTTACATCACCCTGCCAAGACTGATTAGTAGTAGTGACAACAGTTCGATTAGTAAGCCCAAGAATACCCAGCATAAGATCAGCCAACTCGAGAATACTGGTTGTTTTGCCGAAGCCTAAATTGTAGGTTTCAGCATTGAATTGATCGCTGGCACCAACCGTTAGGAGAGCCTCCACCAAATCAGAAACATGCACAAAGTCTCGGGCCTGTTTGCCGGTGCCGATGATTTCGAGTTTGTCAGGGTTTTTGGCTAGTTTGTCCAAAAAGTCATGAATAACTCCATGGCAACGCAGTCCATACACATTAGCAAACCGGGTAATGACAATATCTAGACCATATTGTTCGCGGTACATGTGGCAGTATTGTTCGCCCACAACTTTGGACAATCCATAGCAGGAAAAGGGATGAAACCCATAGCTCTCAGGTGTTGGAAACACCGTTGGGTTGCCATAAACGGCTGCACTTGAGGCAAACACAACCTTGGCATCATCTTTTCGAGCCTTTTCAAGCACACAAAGCGTACCCTTAGCATTAGTTTCAAAGTCAATCAATGGGTTCTCCATAGAGTAGGGCACCACAACCTGCGCAGCCAAATGATAAATCAAATCCTGCCGCGGCAAACCAAAGAGAGCCTTAAGATCTAATATGTCGCCCTGCACAAACTTTGCGGAGAGAACATCGTTGACATTCTCTATTTTCCCGCTGGACAGATCATCGTATATAGTTAGATTATCAGTTATGGTTGAGAGTTTTTTGCACAGGTGATAGCCTATGAAGCCCGCTCCACCGGTAACTAGGACCTTTTTCTCTTCCACATTAACCCCTAAACCCAACAATAAAGCCTATATTCTATTTAAATAAGTTGTAAGTTATGTCACCTCTGAGGGCTGGAAAAGTTTTCAAAGACCTGCTGTCTTTTCTCACAATCATCCCATTGGGAGGAAAAGAAGACTTTATCTTCACAACAGCAGCCAACATGTGGCTATTTCCAGTAGTCGGCGGCTTTATCGGCCTCCTAGGCAGCCTATACCACCTACTCTCAAGCAACATCACCATCCTGCTACTAAACTTAGCCGGTACCTATGTGGCTCTACCATCATTTTTGGGTGCGATCATACCAGCGGCCATGACCATAGCATTTCTTCTTGTCCTCACAGGACTACAACACTTCGATGGTCTAATTGATTTAGGTAATGCTTTGGGTCTGCGCAATCTCCATGACCGCAAAATGAAAGCCCATGCCTGGACAGTAAGCTACGCAGGCGCAGTTTTAGCTTTCGCTGTAGAGTGCGCCGCAGTTGTAGGTTTGTTTTTGATTAATCCGCTGTTTGCTTTCTCGGCGATCATTCTTGCGGAGGTTTCAGCTAAACTTGCCATGGTAACAATTGTCTGGATAGGCAAACCCTCACACAAAGGCCTAGGCTCAATCTTTCTATCCAAAGCCAAAAAACCCCAAAACGCCATAGCATATCTACTCTCAGCCATAATCATCTACCCAATATTCTACTTCACCGGATATGCCACAATAGGATTAATGGCAATGGGCTTAATGTTTATCAGTGTTCCCATAGCGTTTGTTATGAGTAGAGTGTCAAATCAGGTGTTTGGCGGTGTCAGTGGAGATATGATAGGAGCAACTAATGAAACTACAAGAGCCGCAATACTAATTTTGTTTGCACTACTATTAATGGTGATGACTGTTTGAGTATTCCAGCACTGATTATGGCGGGCGGCAAAGGAAGCCGCATGGGACTGCCCACCGAGAAACCAATGCTACCCTTTCTAGGTAAACCTCTGATTGATTGGGTTATCGATGCGGTCTTGGCATCGCAAAAAATATCTGAATTTTATGTTATTACAAGTAGCAACACGCCCAAAACTGAACAACACTGCCAAAACATGAATTGGAAGATTGTACACACCAACGCCAAAGGCTACCACGATGACCTAAAACAAGCAATAACTAAACTAGGCTGGAACGGTCCAGTTCTAACTATGCCCTCAGACGTTCCAGCCATAACAGGAGAAATACTAGACAGAATTATCTTGGAATTTGAAGGATGCTGCAAAGACTTTTTAGCAGTATTTGTACCCATCGAAAAACGACAACAACTAGGACTCTCCATATCCTCCACTGATGAATACCAAGGCGTCTGGTATGCCGTATCAGGCATCAACATAATAAATGGCACCAAAATCTTAGGCGAAGGTAAAACAGAAACCGCCGCCATAATCACTCAAGAAACAGAAGTAACTCTAAACATCAATACCACCAAAGACTTAGAGATTGCAAAACAGCTAATAAATAAAGGGAAGAACAATAAGTCGTAATTTCCGAAATTTCCTCACTATAACAAACCCTGCTACAACTTCGTGAATTAACATAAACAAAAAAATAAAAAGGGAAGACGACTTACGCCGTCTCTTGCGGTTTTATTGTGTACGACTTTGGCTTAATTATGCTCCGATTGCTCACCTATTAAGGAGGGCCACCGAGAGCAATCCAAGCATCATAGTTATACTCTACGTAAGAGCCACCGCAACCATTTGAACAACCAAACCACACAAAACCATCGCCAAAACCAGGAGCAATAGCAACAGGTTGGAAGTTATGTCCAAGTTGTTCGCCAAATTCAATAGAAGTTCCAGTTCCATCAGAGCAACCAAGCCATACGATACCACGACGTGTACAGTCGGGTTTGACAATGCCTACAACTGTCATCGTCGCGCCGCTAATGTTGGTAATGACGATAATTTTACCGTTACCTTCACCCAACTCTATGACGTATTCATGAGGAAGAGTTAAGGCTACGGGGTCATATCCATCAGGAGCCCACAAGACATTATGCTTACCGTATATTTCGTTGTCGACTGTGTTGTCGCCATATTTCCAAGTGACTGCACCGTCAATGGCTATAGTGAAGTACAACCCATCAGCTCCACCTGGATAAATTGCTTTCCAGACAAGGTTATAGTTTTCCACTGGATTACCTTCTTCGTCAAAGCCTAAGCCGCCATCGAATACTGTCGTCCAAACTTCCGTAAACACGTAACTACCAGGAGCAAGTTTCGCAGTAACAACACCGTATTCATCAGTAGGATACAATCCAATAAAAAGGTCATAGTCGTTTGTCTCTGCATTAAATTTGTGCAACTTAAATTCAAATTCGCCTTTTGCAACAGGTAGATCTCCGCCATATTTGGTTTTGGTAAAGCTAACATCGAATTCTTCTTGCAACTTATTGATGAACACATGTTTGCCTTCATACACTGGAACAAGCTGAGGCTGACAGCTGTGAGAATCATGGCCGTCTTCACAAAACAGGTAAACAACGTCCACTATTCTTAATTCGTCTATATCTTTTGTGCTCTGGTAGCCTTTATAATTTTCGAGTACTTCTCTTATTGCTTCTTTTTCGACGTCAGTCAGTCTCGTGTCGTCCAATTTGTCTGAAGTAACAGCACCAAGAATTGCCCATGTAACTACTTGTGTGATTACCCTATTGTCATTCAAATCACCATAATTGTCGAAGATGTAATTATATGCAAAAAGGATATCAACGTATTCTACAAATTGCGTCCTATCTACAACCAGGTAACCACTGCAACCAAGACCACTCTCGCCTGCGAAGTGTGTTGCACCAGCTTCAGCGCAGAAAGAATCATATATTTTTCCCTCAAATTCACTGTTTGGAGATGCATTTTTAATACCGATGTAGAATATATGCCCTTCGCCGTTAAGTCCCTCATAACCGATGCCTTCAGGTCCATATCCCCAATCAAATTTACCCAGAGTATAGCCGTTGATGATTGTGTAGGATGCATCGTAGTCAAATGTGTCTACGTTACTGTATATGTTTTTACCATCAAAGTAAACGTACAAAGGTTTAGCTGGCATGAAAATCTGTTCAGCATTAGAACCATCGGCATATGATTCCACTATAACGTACCAGCCGTCAATTGTACTCCTTGTCGTTCTCTGCATGTCACTAATCTTTTGGGCATCAAAAGTTATGAGACCATTTGGAGCAACGACTCCTGGAACGCCATTAACACCACGAGTATAAACACCACCGTCACAGTCTGTTTCGTAAAGCGTGAAAATTACTTCTTTAAGAAAGATGTCTAAAGTGTATCCGTCAGGAAGTTTCGGATTAACAAATGTTCCGTCTATAGTTTTGAATAGTTCGATGGGGTATTTTTCTGCAGGATCTTTGTTAGTGAAGGCTATTGTGTATTTGTCGCCTGCAACAACGTTTATATATGCACCGTTTTCGATTTCAACATCATTGACTTTTACTGATACAAGGTCATAACCGGGGATATCTTTTTCAGTAATAACATATCTGCCTTCCTTGACTTCATAAGTACCAACACCTACACCAAGTTTGCTTGTTGAGAATGAAGCACCAACTATGTTAAATACAGCAGAAAGACCAGCAGGCTGAGCTATTTCTTCGCCAGCAACATTAAGCCAAACTTTTTCAAGAATTATTTTAGCCCATTGTTTTTGGTTTATGAATGTGACAACTTGTTGCGGATCATCATCGTATCTCACTGTAATGCTTTGTGGATTTTCCTCTGTTGTAAAGCCTGCAATAGGGTTTTCAGTTATTGTTACTTTTTTGCCTTTAATAGCTGTAACGTAATCGGTAATCTTTACTTCGATTGTTTCATCTACAGTCCAAGCTTTGTTTTCCTTAAAGGAAACTAAGCTGTTATCGCCTGTGACTATGTTACCGTTTTCATCTTTCCACACCTTTTCAATAGTAAAGTATGCACTTTTGTAGTTGCCGTCGATGAAGACCATGTTGATGTTCTTTAATTGGTCAGGTTTGTCATTGCCTTTGTTGTCTTTTGCCATTACGTCCTTAGGGATGCCGTAAACATATACGCCAGTACCTACACCATTGACTTTATACTCTAAACCAGTAGTGCGGCTAATCGTGTATTTGTAATAGCTGTTTGAATTCTTTGCGGTCAGGTCGAAAGTTTCGCCTTCAAATAAATCAAACACCCAGTCTGCTACAAGGAAAACACCGGGGCATTTCTGTTTTTCATCCCAACGGAAATATACGCCAGGATAGTCGCCGCTGTGCGCGTTAGACGAAATCTTATCGCCTGCCGAGTTTCCGCGGTCATAGTAGACGCCTACACGTTGATTATCTACAGCTACGGAACTGTACTTGTCGTCCCAAGCAGGAGTACCAGCTACAGGCGTTGGTGTTGCGTTTGCTGTCCAGGGCAATGTTGCAAAACAACCAGCAACAAGCGCAAGCACTAAAATTATTGATAATATTTTTTGTACGTTATTTTTCACCATATTCACCTAACATTATTCAAGATATTCCTCACCATGCAGACACTCAATGGGTGATCTGCAGGTCTATTTTACCTTAAAGGTAGTAGCATATTAGGATTATGCTTGCTTAATTTTAAAAAAAATGTTTGACTGCATAGTTTTTGATTTTAATATATTGATCCACTTTTGCCTTTTCTGTAAATTATCCCAGCTAAAATCAACTATATCACTACTTACTATTTCACCATCCAAACCCCCAGCAGTTTCCGGATCGAACCACTTTTTGTGAGAGCCAGTGGAAAACACTCTATCGAGCGACAACCTCACCTCAGCAATTGCCTAATAGACCCCACGCCATAGCTGACGCCCAGTCTTATGCTAAGTCAAGACTATTTCTAAAAAAGAGTTTATGGCAGACCAACGTTACGCATCTGGCACACCAGAACCATCAACTTGTTCCAACAACTCCAAAACATAGCAACAAGTATTAGATGGCCACCACCCCCAAACACTATGGGAATAGGACTGTTATGGTTAGACCTCTGTACTGGTTTGGGTTGGGTTTCTACTTGGATGCCCCTTTCTTTGAGCAGATCCACAATCACAGCAAGGATAGCAACTATTGAATGTAGAGAAATCTTTACATCCGGCAATAGCAATTAACGAAGCCTATTGGAGACGCCTCGCTGTGAGCATCCTATCTCATGATACATTTTGGAATGCAGTCATCTCTATGCCTATGACTAAGCGGATGCTTGAGCTTTCACTTAAGAAATGCGAGGTATGCAACCGAACAGTACTGGAAGCGGCTCTGGATGATTATGCGGGTAAAGCCGATAAGAAATGTGGTGGATGTAATGGGTTTTATTCGCAGGTGATTGGGTTTTGGGTAGAGTTTCTTCGTCGGGTTTTGGGGTTTAAGCGTGAAAAAGTGGCGCAACTTTTAACTGATCGGTATGCACGAAACGCAGTTCTTAATTTGGTGGAGTCGTTTGCACATTTTGGTATCAAAAAGCCTCTTTCGCTTTGTGCGCCGTTTTTGGTGGTTTGGGATTTCACGCATCGATGCAACTTGCGTTGCAAGCATTGTTACAGTAACAGCGGCACAGAACAAGAAGAAGATGAGTTAACCACTAAGCAGGCACTTGATGTGGTGGATCAGTTGGCTGAGGCGCATGTAACGGCGTTGGCGTTTAGCGGAGGCGAACCGCTTATGCGTAAAGATTTCTTTGAGGTTGCCAAACACGCTTCAGATCGCGGTCTCTATGTTTCGTTGGCATCTAATGGGACGCTTCTCACCAAGGAGATCACAACAAAAATTAAGCAGGCGCAGGTTAACTATATTGATATTAGCATTGATGGTGCGTCTGCTAAGACGCATGATGATTTTCGAGGGGTTCCGGGAGCATTTGATGGAGCCATAGCAGGACTTAAAAACTGTATAGAGGCAGATATCTGTACCTGTATTGCCACTACTGTAGGTAAAAACAATCTCTCAGAGCTACCAGCAATTATTGATTTAGCAGAGCAATTAGGATCGGAGCGATTTACTTACTTTAATTTTATACCTACTGGTCGTGGTTCAAATCATCGTGATCAGGATCTCACAGCGCAACAGCGTGAAGATGTTATGCGTTATTTGCTTAACCGTATGTCAGCGGGGTGCAAAACCACAATTTTGGCAACAGCGCCGCAGCTGGCGCGGGTGGCATTGCAGTCTCAGGGTTCATGTGGAACAGGCGAAGTCACCATGGCTTTGGCACATATGCAAACTGTTAAAGTTACCAAAAAAGCAGTGCCTCTGGGGGAGTTCATTGGTGGATGCGGTGCAGGACGGCTCTACTGCTCAATTTCTCCCCAAGGTGATGTGCATCCCTGCGTGTTTTTACCTCTAAACGTGGGCAATCTCAAAACTCAACAATTCAAAGAAATCTGGCATAATGCACCACTGTTTAATGCCTTTCGCAACCGCGCTAATCTCAAAGGTACCTGTGGAGCATGTCAATACAAATTTATCTGTGGGGGATGCAGAGCACGATCAGCTGCATACCATAACGGCGATACGCTAAAGGGTGATCCCGGATGCCTAATGAGCACAAAAAAATAAGATACATAAACACAGATAACAACCATAGATAGCATCTTACAAAAACATCGCATCATCTGCGGGCATCACCCGCCTTTCTCAGAGAAAATAGCCTTTTGGCGAAAATTGCTGTTTCATTGCACTTCTATAAAAGCTACTTTGCGATTTTATTTATAATGGTAACATGTTGAGGAATAGAATCCTGACTATTACTAAGCGGTATTGGAGTTAGTTGATAAAAATCGATATTTGGATGTTCATTTCGGGCTACTATAGTTCAGTGCAATCGATCGTTTTTCTGTGATCTGATGTTAGAGAGTAATAAACCGTTTGTAAGGAGAATTCAAGGTATCACCATAGACAGACATCAGCGTCTTACCATATTACTAAGGAGATTTTAGTAGAATAGAACCAAGAAACAGCGAGATAGAACTGCTACAAAGTAAAAAAAGAAAAAAGGTTGTTGGGTTTGTTTTTTGTGCTTAACAGCTGTTTGAGATGTTGTTGAACACTGGTTCGCCGAACAGTGGGATAATTTGGGGCTGGTGGGATACTATGTCACTTGGGAAGTTGTAACCAACCAAGTAAACAAGAGATTTCACCGCACCTGAGGAGCCGACATAGTTATCCATCACATCTTGCAGAGCAACGGCGAATTCGTCTGCATTATATCCAGCTTCAGCAACACGCATACCTTGTAGAGCAACGTCGTCATGTATCAGTGTCCATATAACCATCTGGGAGAGAACCTTAGTTGACTGCTTGACTGTAATAGGTCCAGTGTTTCCTTGCCAAGCATCCACACTACCATATTTATTGTGGATATAGTTGAGTGCGGCAAGGATGTTGTCGTAGGTTTCTTGATCTAGCTGTCCCACTTTATAGCGGTCTGTCTCAGCAAAGGTTCGTGATGTGCCATCAGCGCAAAATGAGGTGTAGGCGGTATAATCATTGCCAAATGCGGTTCTTGTTTCGATGTTCCAGACTTCGGTTATGTAATAGTAGTCAGTGGGTACGCCAGTTAAGCCGACTCGGCCCTGAGCATTAAACCAGTTCCAGCTTACAAAGTAGTCAACATCGTAATCAAAGTATTCAATGACCTCACCAGTTTCAGAGATATAGATATAGAGGGGGGCAACAGCAACGAAGACGTCGGCTGCTTTTCCTGTTAGTGTTTCAACGATTGCATATTTGCCTGCTGAGAGTCCTTGGATGTTAAAGTCTATCATTCCGTTAGCTACATTGAGTACACCAGTTGCAATAACGTTAGCATAGTTAATTGTGCCATCAGCGTTGAGCGTGTAGAGTTTAAAGTCCATACCGGAAATAAGTTCATCAACATCGCCATCGTAGCCTGTTGTCCATACATCAAATGCAATGCCATCAACAGTTTTTGCTATAGAGATGCCTTGGGTGTTTGCTGCTTTGTTGTTAAATACGGGTTCGCCATAAATCGGTATGATTTGGGGTTGGCAGTATTGCAGATTATTTGGATAGTTCTCGTCAGCTAAAAAGACAATGTCTTTTATGGTTTGTGAGCCGCTGTATCCTTGGTAGTTTGCAAGTACTTCAGCCACGCAGTCATTGATGTAGGCAAAGTCAGAATTTGCTTCAACTATGCCGTCGTTGAGCAATAGCCAGGTGACTAATTGAGCGATAAACTTTGTTGACTCGCTAGGAGTGGAAGTGCCAGATGCAGAAGGCCATTGATCTAAGCTACCCCATGTATCATAGATATAGTTGTATGCTGTGATGAGGCCTTCTTTTACGCCTGGTTTTAGAGCGGCAAAGTCAGAGGTCATATCTACATAGATAAGTGTTGGACCATTGTAGGTATCGCCACCCAGCTTGCCTGAGTCATAATAGCCGCAGAAAGATGAGTATGCAACACCATAGCTGCCAGTTGCTGGATTGTATTGTTTTGTTTGGAAATCATTACACCAGGGATTTCTCATAACAGTAGACGAAGAGGCAAAGACGTAGTTTATTGCCAAGTCAGCTGTGCCTTTGCTTCTATAGAATGCATCGGTGCTCCAGTACATAGCATTAGAGTCAAAGTCAGTAACAGCAATCATTTTGCCATCGGCACCTATCCAGATGTAGAGGGGATCAGCCACTTCAAAGACATTAGCGGCACTTCCAGTGAATGATTCAACGACTGCATATTGACCGGGTAAGAGCGATGGAGTATCAAAGATAATCATGCCGCTGTCTGCATCGAGTTCACCAGTTGCAACAATGTTAGCATAGTTAATTGTGCCACCAGCGTTCACCTTGTAGAGTGTAAAGTGCATACCGGAAATAAGCTCAGCAACATTACCGCCATATCCGGTTATCCAGACATCAAATGCAATGCCATCAACAGTTTTGCGTATATATCCAATAGTTCCAAAGTCATCATCACTTGCACTGTAGTAGAAGTTGATCACATTACCAGTCACACCAATAGTGATAGTCGCACTTATAGGCGCCACCTTGTTATAACCAGCAATATCAACAGCAACTTCAGTAACTTGAGACCCAAAGACCTGACC
>WRCX01000045.1 GCA_009783705.1 Candidatus Bathycorpusculum hydrogenotrophicum
ATTGTCTCAAAAATTATCCAACGCTCATCTTTGGTCAAGTTAACACTGTACTTTTTATTCATAACTAAGCACGTGTTAACATATACAATCAACACTTATTTATAATGCGGTCAAAGCAATATATTGCCGATATTGTTAAATGGGTCCAGAACAGAAACGGTTTAGGTGTCCTTGTGAGTGTCGAGTTTGCAGAAGTCCACATTCTATCCCAACAAATGAACAGCGAATTAACTGACAAAGAAGTTGCCGCCTATAAATTAGCAAATTGTACAAAATTCCAAAACATGGGTTTCATCAGTCCCCGCCTTTCTGATTTTGAGCGATTATGCGACCAAACGGTTGAAACAGTTATCTGTCACGGCAATGTTGTTCGGATCAAATTTTCTGATGCCCAAAACCTGCTTTTGGCACCTGAATATGGCGGCATAATTCTTTTCCACAAAAAAGACGGCCTAATCCCAGAAAAATTCCACCTCAAACTAGACTTCACCGACCAAACAGCTCTAACGGTTCTCTTAACCGGTATGGGTATTATCCATGCCCTTGCAGACAATGATCTCGATACCAGTTATCTCTACAGACGGGATTTCTCCCAAACCCTCTCACCAATCGATAAAGACTTCACTTTTGAGGGTTTCTCAGAGACGCTTTTGAAAAAAAATGTAAACCTAAAAACTGCACTTGTGGGTAAAGATGCCGTCGTTGTAGGTTTAGGCAATAGTGCTTTCCAAGATGTTGTTTACCGTGCTGGTATTCATCCCAAACGGAGAGCCTCCGAGCTCACCGAAGCTGAACGTCATAAGCTCTATGATGCCATAGGGTCTTTGGCCAAACAGAGACTCAATTTGGGCGGCAAAACCCAATTTGTTGATCTCTATGGTGGACGCGGCAAATACGCGTCAGTCATGCATTCTGCTATGGCAGGCAAGCTCTGTGGGGTATGCGGTACTGAGGTGATAAAGCTGAGTTTAGGCGGAGGCTACTGTTGTATCTGTCCAGGTTGTCAAAAATAGATGTTTTGGTAAAGCTTAAATGGTGGAACATAAGCATTAAGTTTTTTAAAAAGGTTGACAAATAAATGTCCCAAGTCCTAATCATGTATTGGTGGTCGAATGGGAATTAAACTATCCAAATCCGATAAAGCTTTCATACAAAAACTCCCTGTTGGGCGTCTAGCAACAGCGACTGAGGACTGTGAACCCGTCGTGCGGCCAGTCTGGCCCGTTTTTGACGGCGTCTACTTCTACATAGCCTCTGATCCTGATACCCCTAAACTGGAACATATCGAAGCTAACCCACAGATTTCCCTAGTTATCGACGACTACGACCGCGAAAACTGGTCTAACATCAAAGGTATCCGTATCCAAGGCGAAGCCGAGTTGCTCTGGGACGGCGAAGAATACCGCTATGCCCATGAATTACTCAAAGAAAAATTCCCCGAATACCAAACAGAAGAAGGCGGATGGAAAGAAGGCGACCTGCCCATAATTAAAATCACCCCAACCAGTTTTTACCGCTGGAACCAGGGTCACTGGAAATAAACCTCCCTTCCAACTGTTACCGCCACAACAGACTGCTCAATGCGCAACACAAATCCTATTTCTCTTTCTCTTTGTTGCTCTCCTTTTATGACCCCTTTTCTCTTTTGTGACTATCTTTAACGTCTTAAAAGTGCTGTTCTCTATTTTTAACTGTGGTCTCTTGTTGTCCCGATCTAGTGCTGGTTCTGTTGCTTAAGCGTACATAACCCATAGTAGTTGTTAGCGTAGTATTGTCGGGTTTTTTTGGCCAAGTTTTTTTAAGGTTATCTTCTTAACAATTGTTATGGACAATATCAATCCCATTTTCATATTACAGCCCATAATTGTCATAATTTTTAGTAGTGCACTGATGGTTTATTGGTATAAAAAACGTCGTTTTCACAAAAACATCTGGTTCTACACATTGATTGCATACGCCGGTGCCATTGCCCTAAAGTATGCCGTACAAATACCCACTATCAATCTGGTGCTAGGTGTTGGTCCTGCGGCTTTAGGTGTTTACTATGGGGTGCAAACGATTGTTTTTGAAGTGGGATTGGCTTATGCGATAGCCTATTTTGCAGTTAAACGGGGTAAGCTTGATCAGCGTGATGGTGAAGCCTATGGTTCTGGTTTAGCTTTCTGGGAAAATGTAGGGCTTATCAGTGTTCTCTCCCTTATCAACTTGGTTTCCTACTATTTTCTCATATCTGGCGGAGGTTCAGTTGCAGAGTTAATCTATGGTACGCTCGCTGAATCTGCGCCTGCATTGTTTTCCTCAAATGCAGAGGCACTAAGTTTTGTTGCGCTTGGTACGGTGGAGCGAATATCCTCAGCAATGTTTCACATAGCCTGGGGTTATCTCTGCTTTATGGCCGTCGTATACAAAAAGAAAAAACTGTTTTTCATAGCGTTACCAATGGGGTTCGTGGACTTTCTGGTTCCTTTCGCAGGAGATTCTATGGTACTCTTTGAAGTTGGACTCTTCCTTTTAGCCTCCGCTTCACTATTTGTTGCTTGGTATACAACCAAAGAATTACGCAAAAAAACTCCTCCCACCCCCAATACCCCCACAACTCTAACAGTAGATGCCCAAAAAGAAAACGAATAAACAATCATATTGTTTGTTTGTCATCTTTATTTATCCACTCGCCGAGGTTTTATAGCGCTATTGTGAAGCCAAGATGCATGCAAAATAACAAGACTTATTAACTAACCTGAATAGCGCTATATAGGTTGGGGGTTTACAAATGTCACTTGAGACAGGTAAAAAATTAGGGCTTACAGCTAGCATAATAACAATTTTAACTCCTGTTATTTTGGTGGTTGTATATGCAGTTGCTATTGTACAATTATTTGCTGCTCTATTATCTTATTCTTCAAACTCTAGTCCTGCACTTGCCAATTCGTTTATGCCGGGTCTGATGGTTGGCGCAGGAATCTTAGGGGCTATAGCACTAGCTGGTTTTGTGCTCTTCTTGGTGTCAATGTATATTTTATCCAAGTACTACAATGCACGTGAAATTTTCTGGAATGTTTTCAAAGCGTTTCTGATAAACATAATTACAGGTGCAATACTTAGTGTAGTGCTTGTTTTAGTAACATTTTTTTCAGGGTTTAACCTGATAAGTTCAGCAATTGGTGGGTCTTCTTCCACTGATTTTATGACCGCTATCTACGGCTTTCTTGCTATTGTAGTAGTGCTGGTTGTGGTGGTTTACATTATATCGATCTATTGTGGTCTTCTCTATAAGCGCGCCTTTGATGCCCTAGCAGACAAATCTGGTGTAGGTGAATTTAAAACCATGGGCTTACTCTACTTTATCGGTGCAATACTGCCATCTGTTGGTATTATTATTTCTTGGATCGGTTGGATTTTTGCTGCTCTGGGTTACAATAAACTCAAAGTTGCTCCACCCCCACCTGAATCCTATCCATCTGATGTTCCACCGCAAACTGACTCCTATTCGTCTTCACAGCCTGCTCAAGCAACAAAATCTTGTTCGCATTGTGGGGCTGAGAATGTTTTAGATGCAAACTATTGTTGTGTCTGCGGTAGTCAAATGCCATAGCAAGCGGTTTTTGGGCGCCCGCTTGATTTATGGTCCACAACAATTTTTATATTTGGGGGATGGCTCCATTTCATAGGTAATTTTTATGGCTGTCAAGGTAACAGCAGATTATATTGATTTATTAAACAAAGCCGTAGAACATGAAATAGGCCTCTCAGTCCAATACATTCTTCAGCATGGCAAAATGGAAAAACTCATCAAAAAACTAATCCCTGAAAACATTTTACTTAACAAAACCACCTATGATGCAATCGGCAGCTTTCTTTACGAATTTGCAATCCAAGAAATGAAACATGCCGCCGACATCATCGAGCGCATTTACTATCTTGGCGGCAAAGCCCTTCCTATCTCAGGCAAAGTCCACATCGGCAATACCCTAAGCGAATTTGCTAAAAACGGTGTCACCGCAGAAGAAGAATCCCTAACACTCTACCGCCAAATCATAGAAACCGCTGGAAAAATAGGCGACTGGCAAACACGAACACTCTTTGAAAAAATCTATCATGAAGAAGAAGAACACCTCTTTAAATTCCAAGAATACCTAAACTTCCAAAACGAACCCGACCAACCAAGCAAAGTGCCCCTGCCAGAGTGGCGAAACATCTACACAAACGACTACTTTACCCTTCTCAACAAAGCAGTATCTGCTGAAATCACAGGCATTATCCAATACATCAACCAGCATGAAAAAATGGCGCTCCTTGCCCTCCGAGAAAAAAGCACTGCCCTTGAAACCGTCACAGAAACAAACAAAGCCGCAGTAGTCAGCAAACTTCTCAAACCCATATTTATGCAAGAGATGGACCACCTCGAAAAAATCAGCGAACGCATCTATCTCCTTGAAGGCGAAGCCGTAGCCAACCCCGATCCTCTGCCGGTAGTGGGTGAAACCGCCCAAGATTTTTTGGTTTTAGATCACAAACTTGAAAGCGACACAATCATACTCTACCGCAAAATCATCACCAAAGCCCTCGAACTTGGTGACACAACAACACGACGCCTATTTGAAGACATAATTATTCAAGAAGAAGAACACTTCTGGACATTTGACGACTACGTAAAGTAACCTCTTCTCTTATTTTTTTGAAGTTACTCTTTATGTTTCACTATGCTGTGGTTGATTTCAAGAACCTCAAATAATGGCTTATGCCGCTTAGATCATACCCTGTTTTTATTTCCACGTGTTGTTTAATTTCAACTACCGGCTGGCACACTGTTTTTTTCTTACTGTTTGTTGTAACTTAGCTTCTAAGCGCTTGTAAGCTTGAGTTTGCAAGCTTGTAAAGTTCTCTTCTCATGCTGCCCATTTTTCTTCACTAACAACAAAGTTGCGTTCTCAAAAACTATTAAATAAATTCTATCATATGCGCTTGATTGTTTAAGCAAGGAAGGGTTGACATGGTTAGAAGATCCGTATTAGATCAGATCTATCGAGAAATGATAAGTATACGAGTGAGGCTCGATGATATCGAGAATAATTTTTCAAAATTTAATCTTGCACCCCTGCCAATGACTGAATCTAATCTAATCAGTCTGCCGGACCACCTTAGGAAAACCTATATGATTGTACTATCAAAAGGGAAATGTGATGCTGTACAGGTTTCCAACCTTACCGGGAGATGTCGCGCAGTCGAGAGCAACTATCTGAATCAGCTCTCAAGAATGGGCTGGCTAGATAAACACCGAATTTCCAAAGTAGTATACTTCCAATCATCTCACACACCAAACTCTCCACTACAACCAGTGAAAACCAAACCTGAACTAATTACTACACACAACACATAATCTGTTTGTCTTTATTTTTCCAATTTTACAGTAAAACTGCTGGCCATTTGGCATTTAACTATAGAATATGTTCAACTAGTACCCAATTTTTGATGGACAGTGCGTTGCTCTTTTTTTGTACTTCTATGTTTTATAATCCCAATTTAGACTTTCGTGTTTGTTTGAGGTAGTGCTGTGAAACTTGTTTCTTTTCCTTATTTAGCGGCTGTGTTTGGATCTAAAGCTTAAATGGATCAAGATGTATCTCTCACTTTCGGAAGGAACAAACTTTGGCTGATATAATCCAAGACGGTGACTATGTACTCATTTACCTTGACGCACGCCGTACCTACATGATTAAAATGCAGGCTGGGCAAACTTTCCATACCCACAAAGGATATCTAAAACTTGATGAAATCATCGGTAAAGAATTTGGAGAACCCATCAAGAGTAGTCTAGGCGTTACTTTCACCACCCTTAAACCGACCTTAACTGATTACATGATGAAATCTGGCCGCAACACCCAAATCGTCTATCCCAAAGATGCTGCTTTGATTGTTATGTTTAGTGGAATTGGGCCTGGAAGTCGTGTGTTTGAATCCGGCACAGGTACAGGCGCATTAACCAGCGCATTAGCACATTATGTTGGTCCAACGGGCAAGGTCTATACCTACGAGTTGCGTCCTGAATTCCAAAAAAATGCTGCTAAAAACCTTCAGCGATCCAAACTTATCGATAATGTAGAGATGAAAAGCGGCGATGTTACCATGGGTATTGCCGAACGAGATCTAGATGCGGCTGTTTTGGATTTAGCTGTTCCTTGGTTGGTGGTTCCTCATGTTTATGAGGCGCTAAAACCCTCCGGAGTTGTTGTTTCTTTTAGTCCCACTATTGATCAAGTTGTGCGGACAACTGAGGCTCTTCGTGACAGCGGCTTTGTTTTTATCGAGACCATTGAGTGTCTTATGCGTACAATGCAGGTGGAGCGCGGTAAAACCCGGCCCAACACCATGATGACCGGGCACACCGGCTACATTACTCATGCTAGAAAAATAATCAAGCTCGCACAAACTGACAGCCCAATTGTTGAGCAAGAAGCCGCTATAGCTGATTCGGATTTTGATAGTTTAGATATAGAATCAGAAAATAGTGAAGTTATGGCAGAAGATTCTGCCTAAGCTTTTGTTTTTACTTTTCCTTTTACTTTTCTGCCGTTATCGGGCATGGGCATGCTTAGTTGATAGACGGCTTGTTTAAATTGTTCGCCGCTGGCACCGCGTGTTAAACCGTAGTAGGCGCCCAAGATTTTGCCAAAGTAGGGGATGATGAATTTGTCAAAGGTGTTGTAGAGCATTGGGTTTGGCAGGCGGTTTTCTAGAAATGTTGGTTTCCAGATTTTAATGTTGTATTCCCAGCATTTAATGAAGAAGTCCCAGCGGGCTTTGCTGAGGGAATCCATTTCGGTGCCTTTTTGTTTCATTAGGACACAGTTTTCTAGGGGTACAAAGAAGAGTGGTACATAGAATGCGTTGTAGTCTTTGAGTTTATCCATAAGCTCTAGTGTTTGGAGCATGTCTTCTTCTTTCTCGTCGGGTAATCCGATGATAAATGTTGATAGTGGATACCAGTCGTTGTCGTTTAGTATGCCAAAGGCGTTGGTGACGACGTCTTGCCATTGTTCGGGTTGGAAGGGTAGCATTTTGCCTGCCATGTATTTTTTCATTAGGCGTGGACTGCCTGTTTCGACGCCTGTTTCGGCTGTGATTATTGGTTTTTTTCCAAAGGAGTACCAGGATTTTTCGATGAGTATTTCTGCTAGCTCAGTTATCATTTGGGGGTCGTTCCAGACAGGTGCTAGTGACATGTGTGCGGCTTGGATGCTTTTTACGCCTGGGTAATCTGCGACGGTTTTGAAGAGTTTAACCACTGCTTCGCGGTTAGGGATAAACTGGGGGTCTTTTTGGCCGTAGAGGAACATGTCTTCGGTGATTAGGGTGATGTGATCGCTGCCTTGTGCTACGCTTAGGGCGACTTCTTTCATGATTTTGTCCATCGGCACATCGATTTTGTGTTGCATGGTGGGTGTGCAGAATTGGCAGTTTCTGCCGCAGCCTTTGTTGATTTCTACTGCGCCGTGGATTGCGACGTTTTGGATTGTGGGTATTTCTTGGTTGTAATCCCAATTGTTGAGGGATTCGTCGGCTTTTGCTAGCCGGGGCAGGGGTTCATCGTTGAGTGCTTTTTTAAACAGCTCTACTATGGGTCCTGGTCTGCCGCCCATTAAAACGCAGTCGACTCCGTAGCTTTCTGAGACGTTTTGGCGTTCGAGTTGCCATGAGCCATATCCGCCGACGATGATTTTGGGTCTGTATTTTTTTATGGCGGGGTGCATGACGAGTTTGCGGAATTCGATGCGGTTCATTGATTCGCCGCCGCCTACGATGGAGCTGTAGGTTTTGCTGACATAGCCCATGCCTGTGGGGTCCATGCTTGATATGCCCACGACTTTGGTTTGGGGGCCGATGAATTTGGACAGGTCTTCGGGGTATGCAACTGCGATGTCGTCTGGTGAGAATCCGCCTTCAAGGAGAATGGATTCGACTTTTCGCAGTCCATATGGTACGTAGCTTGCTTGACCATCTGCCCGTTGAGGGCGGTGTGGATAGAGGGTTTTGCGTACATATGAGAGTGGGATTGGGCCTTTGCCAAATCCTCCTGAAAAAGCGATGAATGGGTTATTTAGGAAGTCACTCATTTCAGTTGCTGATGCTGTGAGGACAATTTTTTTACCGCTTGTTGTTTCCAACCTTCTATTCCTCTCTGGGTTAGAGTTCCAATATGTGTATTTTCCTTTTAAAAATTGCTGTACGTTGGTCCTTTATGCGGGCGCGGTTTGGAGTATGTATTGGTTGTTGCTCTGTTGTGGGGTGGTTTGGTTTTTGGTGTTTTGTTTTTATGTTGAAATGCTGCTGTAAATCGGCAAAATTGCTAAAATTAGACAAGATTTATATCGCTGTGTACTAAGTGTAGTTATTAAGCAAACAAACAGAGAGAAAGGGGAAGAAAAAAGATATGTTTAAAGCGAGTGAACAAAAAGAGGTTTCAACAAAACTCACCAAGGGCCTGCTTGACGTGATTGTTCTGCAGTTCCTAAATACCGAATCTATGCACGGTTATCAAATCATTACCCGTATCCGCAAAAATTTTGGCGTTTACTTTGGTCCAAGAACCGTCTATCCACTATTGGGCGTACTTGAAAAGAAAGGGTTCATCGACAGCAAATGGGATATGTCCTGCGAACGTCCAAGAAAAATTTACCGCTTAACCACTGATGGGCACAGTGTACTTAATTTCACAGAAGAATCCCTTGTGCATATCTGCCGAAAAATAACTCCCGATATTGTAACCGAACGCGCTGTTCCAAGTTGCGTCTGCTAAAACAAGCTATCTCCCTGAGATAACTTGACCAAGCAACTTATACTTTCTAACAGCTGATTATCACGATATATTCAACTTTTTAAATCACAAATTTTATACCCGCTATTCAAGTTGGCAAATAACGTAAATAGTTGCTAAAGAAGGGTGCCACCAAACAAAGCTCTGGCACTTTTTTATAGACGTTAGAAACGGATTGAGTGGGTTATTGTGTTGTGTTATTAGCTGTTGTCGGGTTTGCTTTTTGTCCCTCTAGCCAATTTTTGGATTCAACTAGAGTTTTCCCAGCAAACGTCATCTTTAGAGCACCCTCATAGGGGCAGATCTCAACGCATCTTGCACAGAGCATACATCGGGATTCAGTGACATCCCCGCCTTTTTTGTCATACATCGCTGTTGCTTGTGTAGGACAGGCACGTTTACAAACGCCGCATTTGGTACATTTTTGCTGATCTTTCTCAAGTTTGGTAAGCGCAATACGGTTAAATGGTTTAAAGGTGCTGAAAAACCCTGTTATAGCACCCAATGGACAGATACGGCACCAGAACCGCCGGTATGCAAAAGCCAAAATGCTAACGATGATAAGAACTGTTATGTTTATAGAGGATATATAACCGCCCTCTATCCAAAACGGACCATAGGCTATCTGAGAGACATAACTATAGCTCATCGCTCCCACAGCACATTCTGCTAGAACACACAATGGCCTTGCAGGGCAGACCAAACAGAAAGGTTCGTTAATTTTACCTATTATTCCAGCTTCCGTTCCCTGCGGCCCGCCAGGAATTGTCCCAGGGACAAGTTCAGTGCCAAATATAGCATATGAACCAAAAATGACACTTAGCAAGAGAAATACTGCAATTATAATGTATCGAGCCTGACCAAGTTTAACATTAGTCTTATTTGAAAAACTTAGATGCCGACGTCGTGTCAACTTGCGGATTCGTGTCAGCACATCTTGATACAAACCAAACGGACAAAGCCATCCGCAGACAGATCGGCCAAGTATTATAGCTGCCGCAGCCACCAGCCCCACTACAATACCTATTTTCTCCAGTCCCGATGTAGAGTAAATCACGTTGTAGCCACGGGCATGATCCCAAAACGGAAAAATGTAGGCTTGAAGTTGCCAAATTGGACAGGTTACTGTGCGTCCATTAGGATAGTAGCATGCTAGAATCGGAAAGGAGATCCCATCAGGAAACTGATTGCCCAAAAAGTCTGCTCCTATGAGATGGTCTCTGGGTGCGGGTCCTAACGGTTGAAAAAGCGGAACATTAAAGGGACCTAAAATAAGTCCCATAAAAACAGCGACAACGGCTGCTATTTGGATAACAAGCCTTAGTGAGCTGATTTTCTTGGTTTTATCCTTGGTAAGTTTAAAGATCAAGATGGAGCTGATGATAACGATCAGTATGTAGATGGGTATGACAATAAGCGGTGAGTTTTCGGTTTGCACTGCAGACATCTGTTATCGCCTCGCTTTTATGCTAATTACTGTAGCCGCTAAAACGGTGCCAACGACCACTGCAACAACTGTTAGCGCAACTGAATGCTGTTCATAGAAGGGCCGGTCATTATCATTGGGTATATCCCAGTTGTAGTGGATCACAGTAACGTTGCCAATTTGCCCATTAACAACTACTGTATTGCCCCGTCGTAGTTGCCAGCCTTCGCCTTCATTTATATATTGGCGGTTAAGTGTTACCATCCAATCCGCAGAATTGGTTGTATAGTTGATGCCTAAATTAATTCTTTGCACTCCTTCACCCTCTGCGATATACCTCAAATATTGAGAACGCCCAAACGCAGAGATGGAGCGAAAGTCAGTTATTGTTACATTAGAGTTCTCAACGGAGATATAGAGGGTTCCCCGAGTTTGAGAGCTGTTAAGTACTAAGCCTCTAAAAACCCATGTATTATTCTCTAAAACAGCTGATCTGTAGGAGCCGTTCACGGCAAAGTTGATGGAGCCACCCAGCTGGGGAATACTGAAATTATCGGTGGGCATAAAACTGGTTGTATTTTGCGCTTGAATGCTTGGAATAACTGGCAAAATAACTAGACTTAAAAAAATACTTACTACTATACCCACTTGGGCTGACCGGAGCTTAGATATTAGCAAGATATGTCCTTATAGCAATCGTTATTAAAAGATGTTTGGATATAAAGGCCGTTAATGGCCTTTATTTGTTAAACGCTGAATAGCTGCTATTAAATATCAAAGTTTTGTTGTTGAGATTCGCTGGATTCCTCTTCTTCTTCTGCGACTGCTTCGTATTCGTCGTCTTTTTCTTCTTTTGGTGCAGACGGCCATGGTTGGTTATTGGGTGGTTGGTTATTGGGTGGTTGGTTTGCGAACACGGGTGCTGGTTGTTTGTTTCTGCGCGACATAAACAGTGCTATAGCGATTACGGCAACGATTCCTGTGACGGTTATGATAGCAATGATTGTTGAGGTCTCCAATGAAGAGTTGTTGTTTGGTTCAGAGTTTGTTGAACTTGGGCCTGGGGTTGATGAGACAGTGCTGGCATCGCCAATTGTTATGGAGAATTGTGGTGAATCCCATGAAAAGCCTGAGCCTGTGGAGTCATATCCATCAACAGCAACGTAGTAGGTGTGTATTCCAGCTCTTATGGTTGACGGAATTGCGATGCTGTAAGTCTCAGAAGTGAAGGTCTCTCCAGCTGCAACTGTGACAGGGCTTGAGACGTATTGGGGACCTACAAATTGGGGATTTCCTCCACTATCTGGAGGTATCCAGTCGCCATTTATACCTATTCTGGCTATTTGTATCTGTTTTTGAAGTTTGTTTTCGAAACTAAGTGTGATTGTTACTGTATCTCCGGGTTGGGGTGATGTTTTTGACCATCTGACAGAAGCTGTGGCTTCATTTGATCCAAGCGCTGAAACCATGCTGAGGCACAAAAAACCGCTGATGAAAAATGCAGCTACTATAATTGCAATTCGAAATGCTTTCAACTTCATTCCTCTTTACCACACGTTGCAGTTTGACTATATATTATTTTCCCATAATTTGTTCCTATGATTGTCAAATAAAATGAGGTTGGAACAGTTTGAACACTTTGCTGTTCCTTTTTAGGCGATTTATGCAAGCAGGCTTGCTTGATCCACTAGATGAGCTGTACCGTCTGGACAGTAAACTTTTTCGCCTAACCTTACTTTGCGGAAACGTTTGATGCAGGGTCTCTGCAACCCGCAACCATCACAATCTCGCGAAATCATTTTTTTTCTCACCCCTCTCCTTTCGCGGATATACAATACTGGTCTTTAACATTTTTAAGGCATTTTACATCCCAGAGCTTGGGGCTACGGCAACCTTAAGTTAGAGCATACCCTGTTTGGCTTAGGAAACAAGAAAAAATGATTGATCCAGTTGCGAATACGATCCTAGATATTGCTGGTATCATAAACTTTATCGCTTTACTTTGGATGTTGCGGGCCGTAATTAAGAACCGTAATTATCTGCGGGGCTTTAGCATAGTTGGTTCATTTTTAACTTTTATCTCCATCGTCGGTTTTGAGATCGCATACTATTTGGTGGGAAATACTCTAGCCTTTATACTAGGCTGGGCAACAGTAACATTTTGGTTTCTTGCATTCGTTTACGGCTTAAAACAAAAACTCAGCCCCAAACCCAAACCCGCCCCTGAAACGGCATAGACTGTGATATGCACAGTGAGGGTGTGTATTTTTGGTTGTCCAGCTTGGTGTTTTAGTTTGTTGTTTCTTTGGTTATCTGAAGCGTTTTTTTGGTTAGTTATCATCTGTATGGTGTAGTGGTGTGAAAAGCTTTATTTTGTTGCATGTTGTTGGTGGGGTCTATAGGCGGATATCTTGTCCGTTGGGATGTGGCCGAAAGGCTGAACCGCAAACAAAAAAAGTGATTTGAAATGGCATACAAATACATCGCTGAAGAATGGGCAAAGCCTGAAGAAAGCTTTGTTGACGATTTAATGCGTCAGCGCTTAATTCAGTGGCGCAAACAGCCCTCTACTCTTAGAATAGAAAACCCCACAAGGCTCGACCGAGCCCGTAAACTAGGATATAAAGCCAAGCAGGGATTCGTAATTGCACGAACCAAAGTCCGCAGAGGCGGATTGCGCAAAATTCGTCCCCGCTCCGGCAGACGCCCAAAACGTATGGGTGTTAACAAATTTAAACCCGCTAAAAATCTTAGATTAATCGCAGAAGAACGTACTGCAAAGCACTTTCCCAACCTTGAGGTGCTCAACAGCTACTGGGTTGGAGAAGACGGCAGACACAAATGGTTTGAAGTTATCCTCGTTGACCCCAATGCACCAACCATACAAACTGACAAACACATCAGCTGGATAACTGAGAGACAACACACAAGCCGTGTATTCCGTAGCATGACCAGCGCAGGTAAAAGCGTCCGTGGACTACGTAACCGTGGTGCAGGCGCAGAAAAAGCTCGCCCAAGCCACCGCAAGGGTGCAAAGAAACACCACGGCGTAAAACGCCAACGCAAAGGAGATGGGCCGCAGTAATGCACCACATCAAACCCACCTTCCCCAAACCCAACGGCAAGCAAAAACAAAACCGAGGCTTTAGCGTAAATGAACTCAAAGCCGCCGGCGTTAGCATCCAACAAGCCCGAAATGCCGGGCTACCCGTTGATGTCCGCCGCAGTAGCCAACGCGACCAAAACATCGAAGCTATAAAAGCACATCTCAAACCGTAAAGCTAAAAGCCACCGACATACACAAAACGCTCGACAACAAATGTCGTCAAAACTTTCCATAGGATACATCGATATACGCGTATCAGCACACGCAACCGAAGATCCGGGTAAAGTTGAAGGTGCCGCAAAAAATCTCTTTCCTGCGGAACTTCAAGAAACCCTTCTCTTTGAGAAAACTAAACTAAGTGGGCATCATACCAACCCCATCATTTTATTAACCGCCAAACTAACCGAGCGTAAACTCTTACCCCTAGTTCTCAAAAAATTCGGCACTGATCTAAATACCCTTGACAAAGAACAACTAAACCAAGACATAACCCAACACCTCGAAAAAGGCAACCTGTATTTGCGCTTTGATAAACAAGTCGCAGTTTTAGGCTTACTCAAATTTACACAAACTGACCCCATCCACTTAAAAATCCATTTTAAAAATAAAACCCCAGATGAAATCATCGAGTTAGCTAAACAATCTGGGCTACTGCCATGAAACGCAGATGCATCGATCTCCATCTTAGGGCAAACCCCAAAGACCCCCAAACAACCCAGCGCCTAATTGAGCGCGCCGCCTGCTTTGGCTACCATGCCATAAGTATACCCCTCTCTGCACAATTCGAAGACAACCAACTGAATCTGCTAAGAGCCGCCTGCAATCAAGCAGGCCTAGATTTTATCAGCCGAGTAGATTTTAAACCTCGCAACACTGAGGATTTGATGCGTTTTCTTCGCAAAAACCGTCGTCGTCTTGAAATCATCTGCATTATCTGTGATGATAAAGAGATTGCACGTCAAGCCGCCAAAGACCGTCGTGTGGATCTGCTAAACTTTCCCAGTTTGGATTACCATAAACGGTTTTTTGACCGCGCTGAAGCCGAATTAGCCAGTGCAGGCTTAGCCGCACTCGAAGTAGACATTAGGCCTCTGCTGATTTTGGAAGGTCCAGCACGTGTGCGACTACTTTCCAATTTGCGCCGTGAGGTTGCTCTTGCCCAAGAATTCAAGGTGCCCCTTCTAGTTTCCAGCGGCGCTTCAGAATCCCATTTGATGCGCATGCCCAAAGATTTAGCGTGTCTTTGTTATTTGTTTGGGCTAAACCAACCCCAAGCCCTAGATGCCCTGTCTACAACTCCAAATACCCTAATAGAGCGTAACCGTGAAAAGCTGCGTTCCAAGTTTGTGGCGCCTGGTATAACTCTGATCCGAGGAGCTGAGATGACTTGAAACGTACCAAACGCCGTTATTTAGCTCTGCAACTAGAATGCGAAGGGTTGCCCAGCGAGCGGGAGCTTATGGATGCTCTTTGGGATTCTGTAACTAAGCTCTATGGTGAGGTTGGGGCAAGTTTGACTGGGTTATCTTTGATTGATTTTAATACAACCCGAAAAGTTGTGGTGATACGGGTTTTGCTTGCTTCTTTGCCCTCGGTGCGAGCGGGTTTAGCCGCAGTTACCTCAGTGGCTGGGGTGGAGGCATCGGTGCATGTATTATCTGTTTCAGGGACAATTAAGGCACTTTTTTCAAACCTTTAATTTACGTATGTAAAGGTTTATTTTGACTAATGTTAAGACATTCGAGTTTAAAGTCTTAAATTCCTTGAACAACTGTACACAAATATACCAGAAACCTTTATCAACGATATACAAACGTTAATTACCCTATATAAAGGCGTAAGGAGAAACGCAAAACTAGACAAAGGAGAGCATAAAATGGACATAAAAGATTTCTTCTTCAAACTGCCCCCCCTAAAAACAGAAGCAATAATCGACGATACCACCCTAAGAGACGGTATCCAAATGCCCGGCTTAGCCGTGGGACCAAAAGACGCCGCCAAAATAGCCAGTTTACTCTGTGATTTAGGCGTTGGACGCATAGAAGTATTTCACTACCAAGAACCCGACAAACACGCAGCCAAACTCATTCTAGACCAAAACCTAGACATGCGAGTTGCAGGCTGGTGTCGAGCCGTCAAAGAAGACATAGACAGCGCCGTCAAATGCGGCTTCAAAGAAGTCGGCATCTCACACCCCGTATCATTTATACACTTCAAAGCAAAATGGCCCGAAAAAACAGCCGAACAAATCCTATCAAACGTCGTCGAGGTTACCGAATACGCCGCAAAAACCTGCGGCCTACGAACCTTTGTGCACGGCGAAGACAGCACTCGCGCCGACTGGGACTTTGAACGAAAATTCATAAACGCCATAGCCGACGCAGGCGCCGAATGCTACCGCCTCTGTGACACAGTAGGCATCGGCCTACCCGACCAAAACGCACCCATGCCAAACGGCATACCCGCCAAAGTAGTAGCCATCAAAAAAGAAACAAAAATCCCATCCCTTGAAATTCACGCACACGACGACTTCGGCAACGCAGTCGGCAACACCATGGCCGCCATCCAAGCAGCAGACGGCCTATTTGACAAAGTCTACGCCAGCACCACATTCCTAGGCATAGGCGAACGCGCAGGCAACGCAGAAACAGAAAAAATCCTACTCAACTTCTACCTACAACGCGGCATCAAACGATTCGAAGGCAAACTCCACACACTCAAAGACACAGCAAACTATATCGGCAAAGCAACAGGATTTGTCGTCCCACCCAACAAAGCCATCGTCGGAGACTATGGATTTGCCCACGAATCAGGCATCCACACACACGGCGTTCTAAACGACCCCTGGACCTACGAACCCTACCCACCCGAACTAGTTGGCAACGCACGACGCCTAACCATCGGCAAACAAAGCGGCAAAGGCATTATAAAACACAAAATCACCGAACTAACCGGCAACGAACCCGACGACACAGTAGTTGCAACAGTCGTTGAAACCATAAAAGACCTCTACGCAAACGGACGCCGAGCATCACTACAAGAAGAAGAATTCCACAAGATCCTCCGGATCCTAAAGGTTCTTCCAGAAAACACCTGCCACTAAATACCCCTCCCTTCTTCTTTTTAAACCCTAATCACTCAGCTTTTGGGTAATACAACTCAAGCTTATGCATGCTTATTTCTGAATTAACTTAATTACGTGTACTCTTCAGGGTTTTTGTTTATCAAAAAATGGTGTATAGCGTGATCTGCTCAAAAGTGCCGCCAGCGTCGACACTTTTCACTTGTTATTCGTCGCTAAAGCCGAATTCGAGTCTGTCATGAGTTTTTTTATATTTTTGCTCATGCTGGTCTTTGGTTGTACCAAAGGTGGCGTTGTGTCTTTGTAGGTCTGCTTGTGTTAAAAAAATGCAGGCGCAGTGAGGGCATTTGTATAGATTTTTTTCTGTCATTTTATCGCCTAGTGTAGGGTTATCCATATTTTTTTGCCGTCAAGTTCTGATTCATGCCATTGTGTTTCGATTTCACTGCAGTTTGTGTGTAGATAGACTTTTTGGGTACGTACTAAGCCTGCCATAGTTTCTATGTAGGGTTCAAGCAGAGTTGCGCTTTCTGCATCTAGTTCTGCTATGTGGACTGCTTCGAGTACTTCGGTGGGTACAAATCCCTTCTCTTTACGCAGTGCTTGAACTCGGCGGGCTAAATCACGCATAATACCCTCACCTAGCAGGGTGTCGTCACGTTGACCACTGATAAACACTGTAATCTCATCTTCTTGGCGGGAAACCCAGTTTTCACTATCTGCATCTGCTGGAACCGTTTGGCTATATTCGACTGATTTAACGTTGGTCTGCTCTAGAAATAGCTCTTCGAGGGTTTTTAGTGCTTGCAGAGTTTTTTCGGGTGCCACAACGATTGCTTTGCTTAGTGGCCAGCGGCGTTTGAGTTTTCCTTGTTGGCGTGCGGCAAAGGAAATTGAAACTGCCTTTAGGAGTACTTCGAATTGTTCTTCGAGGGTTGGGTTGCAGAGTTTTTGGTCTGGGATGGGCCAGGCTGATAGGTTTATTGATTCATGCAGGGTGGGTTCGAGGGGGCGGTAGATTTTTTGGTGGAGCATTTCGCTTAGAAACGGTGTAACGGGGTTGAAGAGTAAAGTGATTGTTTTTAGGGTGTGGTATAGCAGGGCGTAGATGGTTTGGCGGCGTTCAACGGTTTCGGGTTCGTCGGTCCAGAGTTCTTTGCGTATCATGGGTACATAGAGGCGGCTAAGGGTTTCGATGACAAAGTCTTCAAGAACTGCCACGGCGGTGTTGAATTCGCATCTGTCTATTTTTTGGGTGTATTGTTGGATTTTATTTTGTAGTACTGAGAGGAGCCAGTGATCGGCTGGTTGGAGTTTGTTTGTTTGGGTGGCCCATTGGAGGGAGTATTTTTGGGGGTTAAAGTTGTCAAAGGTTGCGTTTTCGCTAAAGAAGCGGCTTAGGTGGTAGAGGGTGGAGAGCACTTGGTAGCTTCGGCGGCTGAGTTCTTGTGTGTCAAAACTCATGAAATCCAGTGGTGAAGTTTTGCGCATCATATAGAAGCGGCACAGATCTGCACTGGTTTTAGAGAGCAACTCGTTTGTTTGTACGACATTGCCTAAGCTTTTGCTCATTTTTCGGCCCTTGGAATCTTGTGTTAAGCCTTGGAACAAAAAGGCCTTGTAGGGTGCGATGGGTTTGCCGGTTAGAATAACATATTCTAAGAGTAGTGAGTTTGCCCAGCCTCTTGTTTGATCAATGCCCTCGGTTAGAAACATGGCGGGTACAAATTTGGCTTCTTGCTCATCAGTGAAGCGTGCGTGGGGTGAGGCACCGCTGTTATGCCAGGTATCTAGTACAAAGTCTTCTCGGTGCATGGTTCCTTCGCATTTTTCACACTTTAGAGTGATGCGGTCTACCCAGGGTTTGTGTAGTTCAAAGTCTGCTGGGATGGGTTGTTGTGCGGATTCTATGAGTTCTTTTTTGCTGGCGACTAGGTGTTTGTGGTTGCATTTTTCACATGTCCACATTGGCAGGGGTGCACCCCAGATGCGTTCTCGGCTAATACACCAGGGTTTGCCTTCTTTTAGAAAGCCTAAAAAGCGGTTTTTAGGTTCTTCATAGAAGTATTCGACTTTTTCTGCTGCTTCGAGCACTTTGGCGTTTATTTTATCGGTGCGTAAAAAGTATTCCTTGCGTGCCAGCCAGACAAGTTTGTGGTGGCTGCGCCAGCAGGTAGGGTACTCGTGTTTGATTTTTTTTACTTTAACAAAACTGTTGCGGTTGCGCAGTTCCTCAACAACTAGCATATCAGCATCGCGGGCAAATACGCCTGTGAAAATTCCTGCGTCGTTGGTGAATTTAACCTCATCATCATAGGGTACAAATATAGGGACCTCTCGGCGCTTAGCAGCCCAAAAATCATCCTCGCCATTCCCCGGTGAGAGATGCACAACGCCTGTGGCTGTGTCTACCTCAACAAAGTCTTCTCCAACAACATGGTGCACCAGCGGGTGCTGTGTTTCAAGTTCGGCTTGTTTGGGAATTATATCTTTGAGCGGATAATCATAACCCATGCCTTCAAGAGTTTTACCCATCAGGGTCTCAACTATTTGATATTTGGTAATCTCCAACTCTGCCATGACTGCTTCGACGCGTTGGCGTACCATAATCCACACTTCGTCTCCAACTTGGACCTTAACATATTCTGCGTTTGGCTGTACCGCAAGCATGGTGTCGGTTATAACGGTGAAGGGCATGGTGGTCCATACCAAGAAATACTCATTTGGGGTGTCTGTGACTCTGAATTTAAAGTAGAGGCTGGGATCTTCAACTTCTTTGTAGCTGCCCTCATAACCCACCTCGGCACTGCTGAGGCTGGTTTGACATCCCGGGCAGTAGGCAACAACATAGTGGCCTTCTTCGAGCAGTTTTTGGTCCCAAGCGGCTTTGAGTATATGCCACTCCCGCTCGATATAGCTGTCTTGATAGGTCCAATAGGCTTTGTCTTGATTGATAGCTATCCCCAGTCTGCTATCGGCATCAAGCCACATAGTGTGATAGCGCATAATTGCCTTTTTACATTCCTCAATGAAGCGCTCCATACCATATTTCTCAATAGATTCACGCTTGTTACGCACCCCTAGGAGCTTTTCAACTTCGAGTTCAACTGGCAGACCCTGGCAGTCCCATCCCGCCCAAAACGGCATGTAGTAACCTTCCATGGTTTTCCATCGGTAGCGGATATCTTTCATAATACGTCCGCGGGCATGTCCAATATGGGGTATACCATTTAGTGTAGGAGGGCCCTCGATATATCCCAGATTACCTTTGATGGCTGGCGAGTCTTTTAGGGCTTCAAGTTTTTGGCGTATCTGATTTTTAATCCAGAATTCACGGATTTCTTTTTCAAGCTCAAGTGGTGTATAGTTTGGAGGCAAAGCAGTTTTGTTTTGGTCAGCTTCAGTTGGGGCAATCAAATCTATTACCGTAACGCAAAATACACCAAAAGACTATAAAAACATATAAACTACCAATCAACCAGCGCTACTTGGTTTCTTCTGATTAGCTGGTTTGTGTAGTGTGAGCGTAAATATGTTAGTCACGTTTGGCGTATTTAACGCTGAAGCCTTCCCCATCATCGTTGAGTGTTGAGGCTGATGCTAGGGTGGTGAGTTGATCGTTTGTCATGTAAACTCGAGAATGTGTAAAGTTGCCAATGACTCCTCTGGTGTTGCCTACATCTATCCAACAGTTGGTAAAGGTTATCGATCCAAAATCTGAGAGTTTTGAGATTTTGCCATTTACCATCACCCGTTCCATAATCCACTCCCCTGAGGATCGGGTTGAGTTGTAGACAAAGTTTTGGTTAAAGGTTTTATCATTGGTTAGATCAACTATTTGCATATTCCACTCGTTGGTTTCTGGATCTATAAGCGTAATTGATGCACTCACTATATCCCCTGGTGCCAAGGTGAAATTTTCAATTCGAATAGCATAATCGGGCAGCATCTCATACCATGCATGATAAGATTCCACTCCGCGATGAGCGTTGTGCTCTGTTCCAATCTGGATCAAAGTTTTATCAATCTGTCCCCCAATACCCACCCATGCTGATGAGTACCCATCGCCTGTGGTAGTGTTAACCTGCGGCACAGTCCATGACGCACTTACGCTTGTGACTTCACGTTGCTGATTATAACTACCTGAAACATTACTACTAAATAATGATTTATATGTTTATATAACTTTATTTTCTCCAGCTTTAGCCAGTAATTTTTTTATCAATTCTTCATCTTCTACAATTATTTCAGGTTGGTGTTTAC
>WRCX01000046.1 GCA_009783705.1 Candidatus Bathycorpusculum hydrogenotrophicum
AGATGCGACAAAAAGTGCCGCAGCTCGAGGAGACTTTTTCCCAATAAGATAAACAAAGGGAATCGAAATAGAGGACAGGACAAATATCAACAGTAAAGCCGGAAACACCATTAGACAACCACTCCTAAGGTTAAGATTATCAATATAACGATCAATATGAAACCGAGCACAGCCGCGGCTAGATAGTTACGGTAGTTTGAAGTTCGATCTTGTTTAAGCTTTAACGCTCGATCAGGTTTTGCGGCATCACCGATTTTTTCGCCTAACTCATCAACATAACGTTCAAACACGGTGTCCTCTAGCCGGGTTACAACGTGTAATGCTGGAGGAACTTTTAAATTTCGATTGACATAGCGGCCAAATAGAGCATTTTCTATACGTGTGAGAGCTTCAGAGATTTTGATTAAACCTTTTGCAATTGCAGTATAGAGGTCATCAAAGAAGTAGCCGTGTCTTAACAGTATAGTTAGGGGGTTGTTTGTTTTTGCAATGTTTCGCAGTCCATTGAAACCTTTGTAGTAACTAAAGTATGCAAGTAAACCTGGAGGAATAAGTAGCAGTAGAAATATTGGAAATTCAAGGCTTGTAAAAGCGGCTAGTATGCCGGCTGTTTCGAAGTGTAGGAAATGTGCAACTAGGGGTTCGGATAGGCCCCATACAATACAGAGAGCCGCCAAAATAAAGGCGGGTGCAAGCATGATTTTGGGTGATTCGTGAACATGCTGTTTTTGCATATGCTCAGATTCTTTACCCATAAACACTAAGGTAAACATACGAATACAGTAACCAAAAGTGAGAGCAGCAGTTGTAAAGAGCAAAACTGTCTGTATTAGTCCTGCGGTTGTTGCGATTTCAGAGACACTGGTTAGAATTATGCCTTTGCTAAAGAAGGCCGCAAACGGGGGTAACCCGCTTGTTGTTAGAATCATTATAATCATAAGTCCGAAGCTTATCGGCATGGCTTTGCGTAAACCGCCCATTAATCTCATGTCACGGGTACCAAGAGCATGTATGATACCTCCTGCTAAAAGGAATCCAAGACCTTCAAAGAAGGCGTGGCTGACCATGTGGAATATGCTACCAAACCAGCCTTCACCGATAAATCCACCATGTGCGGCTGCGCCTAAACCGGCCATCATGAAACCGATTTGACTAATAGTTGAGTATGCAAGAACTCCTTTAAGATCGGTTGTTACAATTGCTAGGGATGCTCCGATGAATGCGGTTATGGCACCTATCCATGTTATGGTTGGGAACCAGTAGGCTTGTAGGGCTAAAATTAGAGCGGGTGCTGTTGCGAAAATAAGAATGAAGCGGGAGAGCAGATAGATACCTGCTTTGACCATTGTGGCGGCATGGAGTAGTGCTGAGATGGAGGTTGGGGCTTCCATTGCACTGTAGAGCCAGGTAAATAGGGGGAACTGGGCAGATTTTGCGACGGCTCCGCCTAAAACTAGAAATGCAGAGGTTACTAGAAGGCCGATGTCTAGAGTTCCTGCGAGTGCAGCGGCTTCTATGCCGGCTATTGTTCCGCGGAAACTAAAGGTGCCAAACATATAGAATAGTAAACCGATGGCGGCAAGTAGCATGATGTCGCCGATGCGAGTCATGATAAAAACTTTGACGCCTGAGCGTATGGATTCGGGTTTTTTGTACCAGAATGAAATTAGGGTGTATGAGCATAGGCCGACCATTTCCCAGAAGATAAACATCTGAAGCATGTTGTCGGCTAGTACTAGGCCAATCATAGAGCCGATGAAAAGTAAGAGGAGGTAGTAGTAGCGCGTTAGGCCGTCTTCGCCTTTCATGTAACCCTGGGAGTAGATAGTTATTATTAGAGCAAAGAATGCAACTAGGCAGGCAAAGAGAACACTGAGGGGATCAATGTAGACACCTGCTGTTATTGGGCTACTACTGCCAAGACTTGGAATCCAAGAGAGGGTATAGGCTGTAGCTTGGCCTCCGCCGGACCAGACACCGGGTATCAATGAGATTGCTAGTGCACTGACTACGGTAGCTATGGCTATGACAAAATAGTTTCGGGCTTTTTCGCTGTATTTGCCAATAAGAGGAACAAAGAAGCTTGCGATTAGGGGGATAATCCAGACAAACCATGCACTGAATTCTTGGAGCATCATTGTACTTCATCCTCGCTTTCTTCGGTTTCTTGTTTGGAGATTATTTTTGAGAGATCCCCTGTGCCGTAGCGTTTTGAGACTATGACAAGTAAGGCTAAAATTACTGCGCTAACAGCTGTGTCGACTGAGAAGGCTATAATTAGTAATGCTTGGCTCAAGCCGTTGGGGGAAGCGAGCATAACAAAGTTGAGTGTTGCTGCGATGGCAATCATCTCTATGGAGATGAATACTTTGAGTAACTGTCGGTTGGTGAGTAGCCCATAGATGCCGATGGCCAACATTATAATTGAGAGTATGGTGAAGTCCATTATTTTTTCCTCCGTTCATGCAGTACGATGCCAATTCCCAAGGCTATGGTTAGAATTACGAGTGCTTGTAACAGAACATCGAGGCCGCGGATGTTCCATATAGCTTCACCAATTGGGACATCTGGGCCTATAGCAGTTTGGCCTGAAACTGAGAGGAAAATTGCGGGCAGGGAGAGCAGAATACCTGCGCCGATTAGGCCGGCGATTTTGGCGGGGGATGATTTCTTTTTGGACTGCTCACCTAGCATTTCGCCTGATAGGAACAAAACGGCTAGGGTGCCTATGCCCACGACGAATTGGAAAATGGCGGCGTAAAATGCGCCGTTGAGGTAGAAAATAAGTGCGGTGAAGATAAAAGTGCCTGATAGCGCACCAACTGAGTAGACGACTTCATCGAGAAATAGTGCAAGGATAGATGAGACGATTAATCCTATGGCTAAGATTTCAAAAATCATTGCGATGCATCCTTTTGGCTGTATTTTGGCTTCATAATTAATGATGCTTTATCGGTTACGGCTAATTCGTAGATGTCGGATTGTTTGATGGCGCCTCGGGGACAACTGTCGACGCATTGACAACAAAAAATGCATTTGTTGAGATTTATTTGGGGACGTTGTTTGCCGTCGACTTCAACGATGGTTATAGCACCTGCGGGGCAATCGCGTTCGCAGACATGGCAGATGGAGCCTCGCATGACTTTGATATCTAATCGGAAGTCAGGTCCGCTACCAAAGTCAATGGCGTTGCAGTCTTTGATTTCATAGACTAGTTTACCTCGAGTGTCTGGTGGAAGTACAGGTTTTACCGATGGATATTTGGTTGTTGCAGGTTTATGGAATAGGTGCGAGATTGCACGTTTAAAGATTGGAGATATACGTGAGGTTTGTTTTTTTTCGGTCTTTTCGGTCATCCTGTTACACTCCAATTCCGAATGGATGATACACCCAGGTGACTAATGCTATGGTTAGCATCAGTGAAAGCAAAGCTGCAGGTAACAGAATTTTCCAGTTGCCTGTTAGAACTTGGTCGATGCGTAAGCGCGCAAAGACGTTTGCGATGTAGGAGCTTATAGCTACTACGATGATGAGTTTGAGTACGAACCAGAGCGTGTAGAATAACCAGTCTAAACCAAAAAAGACTGGCCCGCTTGGACCACCTAGGAATAAGGTGACCACTAAAGCGGATCCAAAGATTACTTGGACGTTTCGGGTGAGGTGGAGAAATGCGAGTTTTGCGCCGGTGTATTCAGTTTCTAATCCTCCGACGAGTTCAGATTCTGAGTGGGGTACATCGAAGGGTCCTTTTTCAAGTTCTGCTTGCATGGTAATTATAAAGAGGACAAATGCCCAAGGGGCCAGTAGAATGTAGGGGAAGCTTGCAATGACACCGATGCTAAGACTGCCGGCTATTAATGCGGGGGTTAATGCGATGAGGTAGAGGGGAATGTCATAACCTAGAAATTGGGTTAAGACTCGGGCTGAGCTTATGGTTCCATAGGGGTTAGCTGATGCCCAACCTGCCAAAAAGAGCAAAAAGTTTGCAATTGTGGCAAATACCAAGATGATAATCAAGTCGCCGTTAAAACCGCTTTGAGCTATAGCGGAGCCTGATGAGAGAATGCTTGCTCCGTCTATGGGTAAAAAGCACATGGCAAAAATCATGATGCTAAAGGCGGCTAAGGGGGCAAATCGAAAAACTATTTTTTTAGCGTCTCGGGGTTCAATGTCTTCTTTGGTTAGTAACTTGATAAAGTCTGCTAGGGGTTGGAGTATGCCGCCTGGTCCTGCGACCATGGGGCCAACACGGTTTTGGAAGCGTGCTTCTATTTTGCGGTCTATCCACTCGCAAAATAATGATAGAAACAGTAGGAATGTGAAGCCTGGGAAGACCAGAATACGGAAGATAAGCAGCAGGTCAATCATGGTTATCATCTATCAGTACATGAGAAGCAGGGATCTAAGCTGACAAAGTTGCTGGGTACATCAGCTATACTCTCGCCGATAGCGGTTTTGAGAAATGAGGGTATGTTAGCCAATGTTGGGGTGCGGATTTTTACGCGTTCAGGTATGTCTGTTCCGTTGCTACGTACATAGTAGAGCAGCTCGCCTCTTGGGGCTTCTATGGTACTAACAGCTTCGCCTATAGGCACCGTTCTTGGGGCTTCAATACGGATGGGCCCAGCGGGCATGTGGTCAAGGGCATAGTCGAGGATGTTGAGACTTTCTTCAAGTTCATCCATACGTACGTTCATTCTTGCCCATGTGTCACCGTCAGTGTATACAATTTCTTTGAATGGAATTTCGTTGTAGACCTCATAGGGTCGGTCTTTGCGGACATCTATATCTACACCGGATGCTCGTGCAATTGGCCCGACTACTGAGAGTTTGAGTGCATCTTCTCGACTAAGGATGCCAACGTCTTTCATACGCAAGCGCAGGGTAGGTTCATCAGTGTAGATTTTGCGGTAAAACGGTAGTTTAGATTGTAAATCGTTTATTACTGCTTTTATTTTTGGGATATGTTCTTGATTGATGTCACGTCTGATGCCGCCCACGGTCATTAGGGAACCAAAAACACGGTTACCGCTGGTTAACTCAATTAGGTCCATAATGGGTTCGCGGTCACGCCAGAAGTATTGGAAAACGGCTTCGTAGCCAATTTCTAAGCCTGCATGTCCAAACACTAAGAGATGACTGTGAAGACGGTTGAGTTCTAATGCGATTACTCGGAGATATCGTGCTCGTTCAGGAACTTCGAGTTTTAAAATTTTCTCCACTGTAGCAACAAAAGTGTATGCATGGCAAGGGTTGCAGATGCCGCAAACCCGCTCTACAAGATAAGTATTTTGCAGATAGGTATGGGATTCAGCAGATTTTTCTATACCCCGATGCACATAACCGATGCGGGGTTCGACTTTGGTAACGGTTTCCCCATCAACGGTTACTGAGAACTTTTCAGGTTCAAGCAACGCGGGATGCTGGGGACCGATAATGATTTTAACTTCTCGCCCTTCGGCAGATTTGTTGGTTTCATGCTCAGGGGTTGGGACGAGCTTAACTTGAGATAGATCGATGTCTTTGCGCAGAGGATAGATACCGTTGGGCCAGTTTTCTGAGAGAATAAAATGTCCGTTTAATTCGTTACCCTCAAAAATGGCGCCCATTAAATCTGCGCATTCTAGTTCATGGAAAAGTGCTCCAGGGTGGATATCGATGAGTGTTTTAAGCCGTGGGTTCTCTTTGGGCACTTCTGCTTTTATGGTGAAAAATGATTTGGAGGTGCGGACATGATAATAAACGCCAATGTTTGTGCCCAAGTCTAAACCGGTAATGGTAGTTAAACCGGTTTTTTCGTCGGCCTCTAGCAATGTTTTGAAAACTTCGTGGTGTAAACCATTGTTTGCAACAAACGAGGCATTGCCATTAACGCCCCTTTGAATAGGGACTTTGTCGCCGAATTTGGATTCGACAAGACCTATAATATCTATGCTATTGTTTGCCGTTTTGTTTAACCTCCGCTATAGCAGGTTCAGCTCTATGGGCTTGAACTGGGCTCTCTTTTTTGGGTGTACTTATTACACTGAGCAACTTGATAACTCCGTCAATAATTGCCTCTGGTCGTGGTGGACAACCGGGTATGTAGGCTGCAACTGGGACAATTTTGTCTACTCCACCCACTACGTTATAGTTGCCTTCAAAGACACTGCCACTACAGGCACATGCACCTATGGCAACGACGAATTTAGGTTGAGGCATTTGATCGTAGACACGTTTTAAGCGTTCAGCGCATTGATGGGTAACACAACCTGTGGCTAAGAGTACGTCGGCATGTCGGGGTGAGGGTTCAAGTTTTATGCCGAAGCGTTCAACGTCATATTTTGGTGTGAGCAACGCAAGGATTTCTATGTCACAACCGTTGCAGGCGCCTGAATTGAAGTGTAGAACCCAGGGCGATTTTACGCGTGCCCAAGTTTTGGTATTGACCATGTTAGTCTTTGCCTCCGTCGAGAAGAACTACACCGGCGGCAAGGAGTATACCGAGGTAGAGTATTAAGAGCAACGGATTGGCAGCTGATATTGCAAAAGCTGCAAATGCTATAACCAACACTGATGAGTCAAAAATTACAAAGTAAATTAGATATTTGTAGAGGGGAACATTGATTTTTAAGCCTTGGAAGATTACTTTTTCTCCGCAAGCATAGGAATCTTGATCATCGTCGTTTAGTGTAGTTTTTGGTGCTGAACGTTTACCTATGGCATAGATGGCTAAAGTCGCCGTAAAAATCAAAATGAATGCGAGGAATGCTTCAACAATCATATACTACGTCCTCTCCATTCATCTTACTCATTAACGTTGTTACTATGGCAGACCCAAATATACATGGATTATACCCAAGAGTGTTCGCGTAAGCAACAAGACGATGGATAGGAAAACTGTGCAGATAAACAGTATGCATAGAAATATCTATGTGTCCAGCTAGCAGGCAAAAACTGCTGTCATCGTCCCCACCCATTTCACTCTCTCCCATAGGTTTTTTCACGCCTATACTGCCCGAGATCTTTCATAAAAGGTGATGCCACTTACATTTAAATTTTAAGAACCAAAAGACCAAATCCCATGATTTTCCAACAAAAGCAGAATAGCAATCATTGGAACTAAGCTAAAAACAAGACATCAAAACCTGCTGATCTTAGCTAGACACACCTCCACAAACACCCACACCAAAAACCACACAGATTCTTGTTTTCTTTAGCACTCAACCATTGCAATAACAACCAAATTCAGGTTAAACCAAAACGCAAGTGGTATTAGCCGTATTTCACCCACGAGACCTTTTGATGCTATTTCAGATACATTAAGGATCTGCTCGACATATAATTAGGTTTGATAAATTTATCAATCATTTATTATGGTTGAGATTTGACGTAAACAGAAGTGTTGTAGTTCTAAGATGTAGAGTTTATAAGGAGGTTTTTAGATTGTTGCTTAAGTTGTATGCGGTAATAGTACAGCTTGGTTAGTACATAGGCTTGCCAAGTCTAGGACCCGGGTTCAAATCCCGGTTACCGCACCAGTAACACGGGTACAATGCGATCCCTAAGTTTTAGGTTTAATAATCCCCAAAACTAACTGACGTTTCTGTAACATCCTGCTTTGCTTGTTTGCGTTGAATGTTAACCGGTTTGATTGTTGTACTGTTGTTATGGTTGGTCTTGTTTGAGTTATTGTTTTGATTTTTTGGAATAGAAGAATAATCCTGTCCCCAAGGTTCCAACTATTATAACCAATATAGCCGCAATAAGATAGATTGAAGAGGAAAGATTTGAAGTCTCAGGGATAACCGACGGAGAAGTAACCAATGACAGAGTACCATTGTAACCCATTGGTATGTATTGCTCATTAGTAGAGACAACAACCCCATCAGTATAATGTCCGCCTACTACATACAAAATATCATTAATAACTACCACACCAAACTGACAACGATAAGCAGACATATCTTTAGCAAATGCCCAAGTGTCACCTACAGGATCATAAACTTGATTAGACAACTCTGTGATGCCCTCCGATGTACCGCCTAGAACATAAACGCTCTGAGGCGCATAAACACCAGTTGTCACCCCAGCACAATTAAGATTAAACCAATAGGGTTTTGCTGGTGCACTCCCCTCACTCCACACATCAGTTGCAGGGTCATAAATTCGGGTTTTCGGTTCGCTATGTATTCCCTCAAAATAACCCGTGACCACTATTTTGTCATCTACCACGACTGAAACGCTATGCGGCTCAGATGAAGGAGATATGGAGATTTTTTGGGGCATAAATGTTTTTTGAGTCCAGAAATCCTCAACTGGATCATACATGAACAAATCGTACTTTGTCATAACAAAAAAGTTTCCATTCACAACACAAGCATACATGGCACCCTCAACTGGCATAGACGTTTTAGTGCTCCAACTATTAGTTGCTATATCATAAACTTCAATTACGCTAATTGGACTATAGGGTGGCACTTGTTCAGCAGTATAACCGCCTATACAGTAAATTTTACCCTCATAAGTTGCAATAGCAAAATTAGTCCTAGGTGTAGGCATAGGTTCTAAAGTAGTCCACATATCAGACCCAGGATCATAGCATTCATTGGTACCCACAACACTGCTGGGTTCATAACCGAGTTCTGTTGTGCCGCCAATTGCATAGATTTTACCGTCCACAGCAACAACGCCCAAACAAGTTCTCGCTTGGGTCAGGGGTGTTTTTGTATTCCAAGAATCCGCAACTATTATGCAGAAACAGGATTAAGCGCTGTTGCAAATGTTGCGCTTATGAAAAAGAAAAGCAACAGGAAGGGAATAATTTTATTCATGCTTAACATATGCGTATTTGTGATTTTTCCTATTGTTAATTGGGTTGTGAGGCAAAAGTGGTTTGAGCTGTTTTCTTGGTTTACCCTTTTGGGTCATGACGAACGCATGAAAATTTGACAGACGGTTTTGAGGAAAGACTCCAGATACAAACAAGTCAAGCCCATTTTCAGATTCAAACGACTGAACCTTATTCCATAATGTCAGACTGCGTAACAACGTTTAGTTCTGAGATACTGCACTCACAATCAGCTGGTTTTCGTCTACAGTCCAACATTTTCTCAAAACAACAAAGAAATAAGACAAGCAAGTCAACCCTAATGCTATATTCTGTTGGATGTAAGACACCCCGGCACACCCAAGCATCATAAGCAAATGATCAACCTGGAAGCATCAACAGGATCTGGCAATCGATCAAAGATGAGCAATAGAAGGCATGAATAAAGAAAATAATAAATCGAAAATATCCATAAAACAGATTTTATCTGTAGTTGTTATAGCGTTAGGCATAATGATTGCTCTCATCGAGCCGTTTGATGGACTTGGACAGGTGGGGCATATTATGTTGGGTTCCATAATTATAGCGCTTGCAACATGGATATTTCGCCCAGGTAAAGGTACCTTTATCGTTGGGGCGATTATACTTTTTCTGGGTGGAAGCATTGCTGGAATACCGATACCGGATTTGGCAAGCGGCTTTTCCAATGCAACACTGTGGTTACTTATCCCCGCGATGTTTCTTGGGTATGCGTTGATGAAAACAGGTCTTGGAAAACGCATAGTATTTGCCCTCTTTAAACAGCTAAAATTAAGCTACATAAAAATCCTGATCGGCTGGTTTATCATAGGCATCATATTCGCGCTTATAACACCGTCGATAACGGTGCGCTTTTTGATTTTAACACCAATTGCAGTAGTTGTCGCTGATGCTTGTTGTCTTGAAAAACACAGCAAAGGCCGATCATTGGTAGTGATATCGGCATGGGTGGCCGCCATTTTCCCAGGCATCGCATGGCAAAACGGTTCACTGTTTGGTCCAGTGTTCACCTCATATTTACCCGAGGGATCCATGAGAAATATGGCCACCTCACAGATGTGGCTCCACACTATGGCGCCGTGGATAGTGTTTAGCTTGGTATTTATGGCAGTACTCTATTTTGTACTAAAACCCGAGCAAAAATTAACAGTAACCCAAGAACAGCTCTCAAAAATGTACGCTGATCTGGGAAAGCTGAGCAAGGAAGAGAAAGGGTGCATGGTAGCATTTGCTTTGTTGTTTATTGGTCTTATACTGCAAATATTTTTGCCCATTACAACTATTCAGGTTCTTTTCGCATCGCTCATACTATTGCTCTTGTTTGCTGTACTATCAGTCAAAGATATTTCACATGGTATAAGCTGGGATATCGTGGTGTTTTTTGGCATAATACTTAGTTTTTCACGAATCTGTGAAATATCAGGGATAACCATATGGCTCTCACCCACACTTGCCTCGCTACTAGGCCCAATTGCGGGATCACAAATTGTTTTCGTATTGGCTCTCTATGGTCTTTGTGTTTTTCTACGCTTTTTTGATGTGACCCAGGGCTGGGTCAGTTCCGCTATTTTAGCCATGGCAACTCCCATGCTCTATGAGACATTTGGAATTAATCCGCTCATCTGCATTATGGTGTTTATCTGTGCATCCAACATTTTCTTTTTCAGATATCAGCAACCATGGATTGGGCAGGCTGAATCTGTTTGTGGCGAGGGAGGATGGAATTCTCGCCATCTCCTAAAAGCATCTTTGGTGTACGCACTACTAGTTGTGGTCTTTTTAGTCATCTGTACATTCTATTGGAGCATCATCGGCATCTGGTAACATCTATTGGGACACTCTCAATGCTAAATTCTGTGTTTTAGACAACAGAGAAGTTAACAACAAGTGCCATACTCTTGAGGAGCACGTGAACATTTTTTGTGTCTAACTGTTGAACACTTTGTTCGCATACTTAGCATTAAATCAAATCAAGTCCAATGCGTAGTTGTGATAGACATGCTTAACCAAAACCTAAACAAAACCAGGAAACTAACGTTTGTTGTTAACCGCGGTTGTCTATTGTGTTGGAGTAAACTACATATCCAATCAGAACCATATCCACAGGGACGTATGGTATGAAAAAAACTATGGGGGTAATTCTGCTTGCGTTGTTAGTTAGTACTTCGGTTTTTGCAGGTATAACCTATATGGGTGAGGTGCATGCTCAACTTATACCAAAAAAGCTTGGGGTTCCCGAATTTACTGTAAAATACGGAGTATCCCTTCACTATGCCAGATGTTGAGTATGTAGATCCCTACACAGGAGAAACTTGGATTAACAAGGGTTATCAAGGAGTACATGTAGCAATCGAGCTTGTAATCAAAAACCCGCGTGGTTATTCCGATATATGTTATAACGTTAGATATAAAGGACACTATGAAACCTCAGATGAGGCGTGGCATCAAGCATTTACCCGCTCAGAGGTTGGTGGAGGACTAAACTGCGGATTCCCCGCACAGACCAATTCTGAATATACAACAATATCATTTAACTCCAGCAAAAAACCCTCATACATAGGCAATGGACTCATTGATGGTCTGGACTATCCTTCTGTTCCTGTTCCTGGTGGATCGATTGATATTCAAGTAGAAGCAATGGCTTTTTACATTAAGACGAGTTCTACACTTTATGGAGATTTCCCCCATTAATGGTGGATGAGCGAAGTGGTTGGAGTGGTACAAAAACCCTAACTAGACCTGCAACCAACAATGAAGTACCCAATCAATTTGATCCAACGCCAAGTCCAACTTATACCTCAGATCAACCGTCTCAAAATGAGATTTTTTTATCGGGGTTTAACTTTGCTGAGTCTGGTTTAGTGGTTGGTTTATGTGTTGTTATAGTGGTGCTAAGTATTGCACTTGCCTATAAACAAAAAACGTCACATAAAACTATACCCACAGACACATAGGGGTATAGCCGCTAAACCCCAGCGCATACACCCAAAAGTCTAGAAGGGATGCGTTAATACCTCTCCTTTTCAATGTAGGGCTATGTTTGCAAGAGGCGATTAGTTCAGGTGAAAACAATGTTGTACTGCATCTGACTATGGTTATTTAGTCGCCTGTTGTTTTTGGCAAATATTAAGCCAAGACAAATACACCGGTATGCCCAAGCTTATGTGCACTCCAATCAGCCAGACAACAACCCCGGCTGGGATAGACTAATCCAAAGTGTTATCGGTTTTCTTTGATGTTACAAAGCACGCCAGTGACTGGCGACCCTGTCCTTGGGGATTATTTTGAGTGGTATGGCGACACAGCTAAGAGTCTCAGAGAGAATTATATTGTGATGAAAAAGCAACAGCTTAGAGAAAAGACTCAGGCAGATGTTAAAAAGTCTAAACAAGTAACATTTGATAAACTACCCCCACAGAAATCAGTCCGCACCACCACCATCAGCAGTAGCTCTGAGAAACAAATCCTAATAGCACAACTCAAACACACCATAAAAGAGGAGGAGCTGGAGCTTTTGGTATCGTTTCGGTTGCTTCCTTCGCAGAGGGTCTTCTCAAATGTGACTCTTGAGATTTATTTTAATGGAGAAAAACTCAACACCTACCTAATCAGCATTCCCCTAGTCAGCTTCTTAGCAGTGAATTAGAATTTCCTATAACACTAGATATGAATGACATCCAACCTGGAGAACACACCATCAAAGTTGAGATGTCAGAACGGTGGAGTACAGGAGAAAAACTCACCAGCACCACCCAGTATGTTATCATACAGTATACGCCGGTGCGCAGACAAGATCGATACGTCAAGGTTCCAATAGTTCGGAAAATAGATGGCGCTTTTAGAATCATTCTTCCCGAGGAAAAAGAACTCTATGATGAACTTCAAAAAAGCCGCCGTCAAGAACTAAACAGCAAAAAAGACCAATGGTAAACACACAACACAAGTTTCACGCATAACTCATCAAGCTACGACATGTATAGAGACACCAAATCAATGGTCTAAAAAGAGAAAAATTGTGAGGTATAAATACTATTTAGGGTGCTTTGTCCATGGCCGCAGGCAAAGTTTATGGCATATAGTCTCTAAGGCTTTAAACGATAGTATAAAAATGCCCTATGGAGACCTGCGGGGTTTTAACTTATTTTTGCGAACACTCTTTTATCTGCCCGTCAGGTGTGAAGGTTGGAGATTTACTTGGTTAAACGTTTCACTAATATATGGAAAAACAAGGAGTCAGAGTCGTCCCTTGTTTCCAAAATTAAAAATGTCAATAAGCCGGCTGAGAATAATTTAAAAGATCAGATAGCAGAAGTTACTCAAAGAATAGATATGCAGACAAGAACGCTTGACAATGCCGTTGCGCGGTTCCAGACCCGGGATAAAGAAATTTTTAATCGCATCATAAAAGCCATGTCACAAAGAGAGACCGCTCGGGCAAATATTCTTGCCACCGAGCTCTCTGAAATACGCAAAGTTCAAAAAATGCTCTCCAACGCTTCACTTGCACTGCAAAGTGTTTCTATGCGTTTGAGCACCGTTTCAGAATTAGGTGATATAGTGTCGGTGTTGAGTCCAGCCAAAAACCTATTGGCAAACATTCGTACAGAAATGTGCAGTATTATGCCAGAGGCAAGTCAAGAACTGGGAAACATTGGTGATCTACTAACAGATATTGTGACATCAACCAACCAAAACAACGACATGCCAGTAAACACAATAATGGCCAGTGCCGATGCCCTGCAAATTCTAGAAGAGGCAGAAATCGCCGCAGAGAGCCGACTCAGAGACCAACTTCCCGACACACACATCGAGAACACCATACCTAAAAGAACCTATCTAGAAGCTTAACCCAAATTATGCCGCTTCCTCCCTCTATTAGGGGTAATTAGAGGAACAACGGCCACTACTTTTTCTGAATTTTTCAATAACCTGAATTATAAACTCGTCTGTGCAGTCATCGACTTTCTCGCAAACTCCACAGGATCGGGGGAGAACAAGGATTACTGCAACCTCACTTAGGTAGTATTCTATACGCATCTTTCGAATTCTACATTTTTTAACAGCACGATCCGGCTGAACCACTGCTATACCATAGATAGAGTCAGAAATTGCATCTTTGATTGATTCCACCAAAAACCTCGCCTTACACAAATAGTTAGCTATCAAAGCATTATTTATACCATATTTTTATCGGCTGTTCACATGCACACCTATCAACCAGCAACAAATATTTCAAAAACGAAATAACGGTAACAAAAATCAAACATAGTTACACTCACAAAACCAAAAAGTAAGCTTCATCTATCGACAACCTCAATTCGCAAATGCCGCAAGATAACATCGACAAATATCCATGCCAAAGAGTATATAGCAACTTGGTATAAGCTCAACTATACGAATCCCAAGAGATATAAACGTAAAATTGATAAAGAACAATACCCTTGAGATAGCGATAAGGTGAAAAAAATGGCAAGCAACCTCACAGTAAAAGACATCATGCAAAAAGATGTTAAAACTGCAGAAAACAATACCGTAGTTAAAGATGTAATAGCACTCATGAACAAGTATGATAAAGACGCCATACTTGTCATTCAAAGCGGCAAACCAACCGGCATCATCACTGTAAAAGACATCCTCATCCGCGCCGTCGAAGCAGAAGTCCCCCTAAAAACAGTCATCGCCCGCATGGTCTACACAAACCCACTAGTCGTCATCGATCAAAACGCAACCCTCAAAGAAGCAGCCGAACTTATGCAACACTGGAACATAAAACATCTGCCCGCAGTCGACAAAGCCGGCGCATTGGTTGGCTTAATCGATCACGTACAGATCGCCCACGCAGACCCCAAACTGATCCCCATATTCGAATACGCTCGCCGAAAATAATTCGGCAACATTTTATTTTTTCAAATCAACCACAAACATATTTTAAGTGATTTACTAACCACTGTAAAGTAGTGCAGATAAAAATTAATTGTCAGAATGTATATTCAGCTTCAAATAACTGTCTTACGCTTTTCAAAACTTTTTGACTGCAAAAAAGTGGGAGCGTTTATTGCCTCAGATGTCTGCTTGCGTTTGTGTATCCCGTTTGTGTCTTGCACTTTTTCTTTTTTCATACACAAAGGTCATATTGAATAAGTAAGTTTAAGTATCTATAAACGCATAAGTTCTTTGTGACCTAACTTGCCAGGCTGTTCTATCTAGTAAATAGGCCACACTTTGTTTTTGAGGTATATTTCTGCAGGCGTTAAATATTTTATCCCTTCATGAGGCCTAACAAAATTGTAATACCTAATGAAACTCCAATGTTGTTTGAAAAGATGCGATTCCACCTGGTAGACTTTATGGAATGCTTCGATTTTGCCGCAGGTAGTGGGCCTGCGCACACTAGCAGTAATATGCTCAATACCCAGCTCTGTACAATGAGCTCTAAATACAGAAATCTCCTCTCGCGCAGGCTTAAACTGCGTACCCTGATCAGTTAAAATCTGTCTGGGAACCCCATATTTTCTAACCGCCCGATCCAGCAGCAACACAGCATTCTCACCCGTAGGACTCCAAATCTTTACAGAACCGGTGATGAAGCGGGAATGATCATCTTGGTAGCTGATCATCCAGTAATCATCATCACATAACTTGAAATCTGCCTGCCACAAACTGTTATTGTGTTCCCGCTCAAAACGCTTGGTTCCCCAGCTGGTCTTTCTAGGTTTGGTTAGGGGATTGTTTAGGCCTGCTTGGCAGATAATTTTGTAGGCTTGATTACTATCCACCTCAAAGCCTCTATGAGAAAGATAGCCCGCGATCTTTTTTGGATCCCACTCATATCGGGTGCGCAGCTTGATGACTTTAGTCTTTAAACTGGTCTTTATTTGCGGTCCAAAGGGACGGCCTTTGGATTTTTGTTGCAGTCCACTCCACCCAAGTGTTTGATAACGGTTCCACCAACGATAAAACGTCTTCCTATCCACCCGTGCTTGAACACATATATCCGTAACAGCAATCCCCTCTATCCGCTTCTTAACCATCCACACTTTGAGTTTTTCCCAATCTCCATCCAACAAGACCTACTCTTCTAACTTTGAAGAGTGTGGCCCATTTAAAAGATAGAACAACAAGACCCCCTTGCCCGAAAAGGATAATAAGGGTGATAGATGTCAGTCAATACTGTTGACGATGTTCTTCGCCTATGCGGTTGTCGCTAAAGAGGTAAATTATGTGCTAATGAAAAGCCGAACTATTATCGGCATCCTACAATAGGAGATCGCATTATGTTTGGATTTGGTAAAAATAAAGACAACAAAAAAGATAAGACAGATATGGACAAGTTTCAAGCCGACTATGTGCATGCGCTGATATATCTCTCGTATGATACACAACAGGTCAACTACATCATTGAGCAATACCCAATGATTCAGGATATCGAAAGAATTAAGGACAACATTGCGGAGTTACAACGTTGTGCAGTCTTTCTCTTTATCCGCATGGCCCACGGAGACAGTGATTGGGCTCGCCTTGTCAACGAAAGGATTGATAACGAATCTAAAACGTGGATACATTATAAAAATTATGTGGACGTTTTAGAGGGTTATCTTCAATTACCCGGACGCACCGCGCTCAGCGACAACTTTGTTGAGGATGTCGGTCGAGTATTTCAAAAATTATGCGGTGAAAAAGCTATGGCATCGTGCGACAGGCTTGCCGAACTAGGGTGTGTGGTTTACAAAAACACATATACCAGTTGCTTGAACTGGTTAGCGAAATATCAGATTTAGTAGTCCTTTTTCTTTTGGATTTTTTGGCTGTGTTTGTTGGGTATGGGCAGTATTTCTTGTACTAGGGGTTCTAGTTTGTGTATGGTTATTAGGACACTTGTTTGGGTGAGGTTACAGAGGTAGCCTAGCAGGGTGGAGGAGGTGTATAGAGTCGGTAGTAGAGCAGCAGCATGAGTAGTCGGTTGGTTAGGTCTAGTTTGAAGGGCTGGCCTGCTCCGATGGCTCGTTTACGGTTATCTCTTTGTAGTCGTTTTTGTTCGTATTGTTTATATTTTTGCTGTATTTGCTCATTTAGGGTGTCGAATTCTTGCAGGGTGAGTCCTGTGAAAGTCTTAAAATGCTCCGGGTGTTTGGATAATATGGCGTAATTTAGCATGTAAATGCCCTAAAACCCAAATAAAACGTTTATACGCTAATAAAACCGCCGATTTACCACTAAAATATCAATAAAGCCTAAGTCTATAGTGCTTTTTGCTCGTTGTTGTCGGTTAGAAAGTAGCCATATATCTCAGACAGCACCCGTTTTTTGGACAGAACAACACATAAAAGCAATATCAGACCATATTTGATGCAGTGGTTAAACATGAATATGAAAATATTTGCCGTGGTTTTAGTGGTAACATGTTTCACCGTAAGCATAACAGGAGCCTACCCCGCCATACACTACTTCCCCCCCACCCCCACCACCAACAGAAACCCCCACACCCCAACCCACACCAACCAACCCCACCCCCACACCAAACAATCCAACCTATAACCCCATCCCAAAACCAACAAAACCATACGAAACAATCACCATACATGAGTATAGTTTTTTTAGGAATGGCAATTATAGTCTTGGAGATGAATTATATAATAAATTTAAACAATTTGACAATTATTATGCTTGTCAGTATGATTGGGAAAATTATTTCGGTGACGCTCCTGGGTGGCGTTTTGTGCTTAGTTTGTATGCACCAGCTACACCTGAGCAATTAGCTCTAATCGTACAAGCCCATTATACCACTAGAGAGATTCCCAAATCATCTATAAGATAAACTTGACAAAAATGATTGCTCTCTTCTTGTTTATGTTGCTTTCTCTATAATTAGTTGCTTAGTTTCCGGGTCTATTTTTACATGGACTTTATCGTTTGGTTTAAAGGGAAACGCACTATCACGTGCCACCTCTAGGGGGACATAGATAAAGAATTTATCATACATTTTGCCGCCAGTTGTAGTTGGGCGATTGATTAGTTTACCGTCTCCCGTTAACATCGCTGTGAACCTAAATTGGTAGCATCAACGGGTGCCATGTGCTTTTTCGAGCGCTAAAATGGTGCACCGATTTGGTAGCACAAACCTTAAGAGAGCAGAACCACATAAGTTACCATTAAAACGTATGACAGGAGACATTAATGTTGAATAAATCTAAACTAACCCTGTACAGGCCTTTTCAGAAAGTTTTTAAAAAACATAATAATTTTTTGCTCTTTAAACCTTAAAAAAGGTATACTCAATACCTTTGCGCCCTTTAGAGTAAAACTTGATACTGCCCACTTTCTGCAACATCTCAAATTATTTACTACCAAACGATTCTATAAACAGTAAAAAAGGTTCAATTACAGCCATGATTCCACCTACAACCATTAGTATAGAACCAAGCAACCTCAGAGAATAAACTGCCTGAGAGTTATCGGAGACAAGAGATTGTCCAATGTTGAATGTAACTTTTAATATCTCGGAGAGGTCTGGTGCTATAAACCAACCGATTAACCCTATTACAAACATAACAACCCCTGGTGCTGTTAGCTTAAACTCCATCGCCTTTCTTGTTATGAGATAATAAAGTTGTAAAAAAAGTTTCCTAAATGCGGGTAGTGTATTGGCAATTGATGGTTAACAAAACCGGTTTATGAGCCGAACCTTAGTATTAAATAATTGACAATAAAACCCAAAATAAAGAATACCACACTAACAACAATTCCCTGAAACAAACTTTTTCGCCCTTCTTTTTTCAAATGAGATTCTAACAACTCATTTATTTTTTCAGTTTGCTGTTGATTAACAAAATCGGTATGTAGTTTCATTTGAGAAACATATTCGTCAAACTGCTCTTGACTAATCATAGGTTTAGTTTTTCGCTTTTTTTCATACTTCTGTAAATGAAATTTGATGTGACGTCTTTTTTGTTTATATAATACTGAAGATTGTGCAATTATCACAGATAAAATTGTAGTGATAATAACAATAATCATTATGACTACACTTATAGTTATAGAGTCAACCATTGACTTCTTCCCCTCATAGTCACTTTAGTATAACGTCTTAATCTTATAGTTTTTGAGCACTAAACAGACTGTTTCAATTTTTTGATTATTCTATTACTTCGGACTGTGTGGACTGAAAAGACCAGTGTTTATACCTATTGTACTTCATAATGTGAATGTTAGGTGTACCTATCTTTTTTAGTTTTTAGTTTGACTCAATCATCTATACCCTTTTCGGTCCACAATATCTCCTTTTCACTACAACCAGCTTATACGTTTACACTATGATGTTTTAGCATATTTAATGTGACCTTTATACACAAGTGCAATGATTAGCGCCACTATCACAGCACATAGAAGGAGCACTAAGATGAAACCAATCAAGGGAAGCCCCGCTATTGTTATCTCAGTTTGTGATTCAGATTGATCTGTGATATCGGCGGGGTTTTGCGTTGGGTCGGCTTGATTGGGTGTTTCATTACTTGAATATTGTCCCATGTTGATTGTTTTTATGTTACTCCAATCACTTGCCGCTTCCAAAACTTCCACATACTTGCTCGAGCCTGCAAGACTAGGATAATCCGACAGTTCATATCCCCAAATTTCAGCACACGCTTGGAAATCAGCTTGACCTTCTGAGGGGAAATAGTAACTATGACCAGCACCACTATCCAATTTGATTTCAGAGTTTGGAAGATTAAGCACTATAGTCATTAGTGGATAATCAGAATCAGACACTCTCTGTCGCGTAATATTGGACCATTCATTTGAGAAAACCCCTTTCATTCGAATAATATAATAGAGATGGTTATCGAATGGAATATTGTTTTTGTTAATCACAATGGTTAGTGTTCTGTTTTCTACATGGTATGCTGGGTTTTCTACTGGTTTGCCTGTAAAGGGGTCTGTGGTTGTGCTTACAGGCACCTCGAAGGAGCGGTCCTTGTAGGTGACAGATACCAATTCAGGGGCGGGTAATTTAGTTATCGAGGGAACAGCCTGCACCGCACCCATACAGGTTATACCTGCAAAAACCAATGTACTAACTAACAAAACAAACAGAAATACACCCAATATTTTTTTCATACCATACCCCCCTATGGATATGCGCCTAAACTGATATGTAGTTTACTCCAACACAATAAACAACCATAACTGACCGTATCTAGTTTTAGGGTTTTGTTTAGGCTTTGATTTACCATGCTCTATCAGGTCTATATTTTGGAGTGATTTGATTTAGAGAGTGTTCACCTAAAGATATACATCATTTGATTTTGCCATTGTTGAAAAATTTCAGGCATAGTCAAAGCACACCACAAACGAATAGTTAAATCCACCATAACAGAACTCTTAGACACAAC
>WRCX01000047.1 GCA_009783705.1 Candidatus Bathycorpusculum hydrogenotrophicum
CTTGTTTGCTGAAAACAGACAATCTATCTCCAACGGTTGTTGATTGTTCTTGCAATAAATTTATTGGTTTGGAAAACTCACATACCACAGGTGGTTGTATGTCTTCGGATAATGAAGATTTTCATGAATGGTTCAAAAAACGCCAGCGTCCAGCCAAAGACCCTTTCTTTGGTGATATAGATGATATGTTCAAAGAGATGGAGCGGATGATGGATGAGCAGTTCAAGGATTTCACCCAAAAAGTGCCCAAAGAATATGTGAAGGAGCGTCAGCTTCCTGATGGTAGTACAGTCAAAGAGCTTGGGCCCTTTGTGTATGGTTATAGTGTGAAAATTGGTTCTGATGGTAAACCTGAAATCCAGCAGTTTGGTAATGTCAAAAAGGGCCTCAAAGGACCTTTGCAGGTAAAAGAAGAACGTGAACCGCTTGTGGATATCATGGAAACACAAAGTGAAGTTCGTGTGGTCGTAGAACTGCCTGGAGTGGAAAAAACTGATATTAAACTCCACGGCACCGAAGACTCCCTCGATATCTCTGTGGATACTTCTCAGTACAAGTACTACAAAGAAGTTCAACTGCCCGCAAAAGTCCATGTGAAAGAGGCCAAGTCTACCTACAAAAACGGTGTGCTAGAAGTTGTGTTGCCTAGAGCTGAGCCATTCAAATCAAAAGGTGAACCCATCAACATAGGCTAAAAACCTAAATTTTAGGTTCTATTCTAGTAAGCTGTGTAGCAATGAGTAATCCCGAAATTGATACTCTAAACGATGTTTGCAAAGATGCCAAAGCAACAGGGAAACTATCAGGTGATAGTCTAAATGTTCTCTATGAATTGTTTGGGCAACGTTTCAGTAAAGCACTTGAGGCGCTACGCGAAGGCAGAGTCAAAAAATACATTTTCAAACCTTCTGGGCGAGTGGTTTGGATTGTGGTGGGCAGAGAACGCGACTACCTTATCATGCCCGAAGCCGCGTTTTGCACCTGTGACGACTTCTACTTTCGAGTGCTAGATAGACAAGTGCATATGTGCTATCATCTCTTGACACAGAAGCTTGCGCAGAATCTGGGCTGGTTTACAACGTTTGAGGAAACTGATGACTGCTATAGCATGTTGATGAACGAGTGGAAAAAAGCTATTCCTTAAATATGTAAACTAACAAGATTAGAGGTAAACATACAGAGGAATCTCGATGGATATCGGTACATATTTCATAACCCTCCAATACATCCTAATGGGCTCAATCTTTATCACACTAGCCCTGATTTTCCTATACGCCTACTATGGCAACGAAGAAGAGACAACCGACTAGTCTCTTCCCAACAACTCTGCCATCTGTTTAAAACCAAAACAGCCTTCCGGTTACTGGCGAGTTTATTTACCACTTAGTCAGTTACGACTTATCAGAAACACTATAAACTCAGACATGCCTCTCCACATCATACTGAACCTAAACAGGCGTTGACAACCAATACGGTATAGTTCTGCAAAGCCCATTCTGCCTCCATAGCAAAACTATAACCGGTGTAACAACACAAAAATTAAAAGCGGCAAACTCTTTATCGTGTCGGCGTAAAATGACCACTCAAGACCTCCTTGATGAGATTCAAGCTAAAAACTCACAGGTAAATCAGAGTCAACTCTTAGAGCAGCTTGAAGTTGAGCGAACCAAAACTGCTGGTCTATTGAGTGATGAAACCCTGTTACGGCTGATTGCAGCCAAACTGGGGATACAGATCTCACAGGCTGCGTTTGAGCCAAGTAACATTATCTCCTCAGGGCGTCTGTTTGCAGGATTATATGATGTGAATGTGGCTGGGAGGTTAATCGCAGTTTTTCCCGTTAAAACTTTTAGCGGCGAAGAAAAATCAGGTAAATTAGCCACCCTTATGCTAGGGGACAACGACGGTTTGTTACGTGTGGTTCTCTGGAATGAAAAAGCCGAGCTGGTAGAAAAAGGAGAGCTTAGAGTCGGCCAAGCTGTTAGGCTGTTACATGGCTATACCCGAGACGACCGCTATGGCAAAACCGAGCTACATATGGGGAACAAAAGTCTAATCGAACCTATATCCTCAGAAGAAACCATTGCGTGTCCACCCATTGAACAGTTTACAACAAAAATCAGTAGCTTAAACCCCAATTTGGGTAATGTACATCTCACTGGGGTGGTGAAGGCGGTTTTTGGTAAAACCGGATTTACCCGAAACAACGACAGTGATGGAGTAGTTATGCGATTTGCACTAAGAGACGACTCCGGTGAAACAACAGTGGTTGTCTGGAACGAAAAAGTGGAAGAACTTGAAAAGCTCTTCCGTGAAAGTGCGCGTCTTTTGCTGGTTAATGCGCGTGTGAAGGAAGCAAAGGGCGGGGCAGTTGAGGTACATGTAGATTCAAGTACCTATATTTCTGTTCAGTAACCTGTTGTTGGTTTTTAATTTGGGTAAGCTTAAAAATTAACGTTAAACACTGCATCATCTGTATGTCACAGAGTAAGCGGCGCAGAATTAGTGGTGACTTAGATGACTCTATACTGTTGATTATCTACAACGATGGTCCTCAATCCATAGAGCAACTTGAAGAAAAGACAGCGTTACACACCATTAATTTAAACAGTCGTATTAGTAAAAGGCGCCGACTAAGAGGTGGCAAGCAGTTGAGTGCTGTTGCGGCTTGTGAGGCTTTAGTTTGCCGAGACTGGATACGGCTGGCCCAGGAAAAGTATGAGTTAACTGATATAGGCCAAGTGGAAGCAGAACAGCTCACTACCACACTTAAACAGGGGGCCCATAGAATTGAGACCCAAATCCTTAGACCCTCTGCGGCTGCAAGAAACTCTACTGTGAGTTATGTTGTGGTATCTGTTCTCAAGCTGATTGTAGGTTTGTTTAGTGGCAGTGTCGGGTTAATTGCAGATGGTGCAGACACCGCAGTTGACACGGCGGCTTCAGCAATTGTTTGGGCCGGTATAAAACTCAAAAAAGAAGTCATAGGCACCTTAGTTATTATCGGATTGATGTTTCTTACCGTCGGCATCTTGTTTTACACTTCGCTTTCTTCTATTCGCGATACTTTAGCTGGTACTTTTCTGCCTATAACCATGCCCTATGTCGTTATCGCTGTTGAAATCATTGTTATGATCTCTATGTTTCTGCTTTCATTCTATCAACGGTTTGTGGGCAAAAGAAGCCAAAATTTCGCATTAATCTCCCAGTCTATTGACTCTAAGAACTCGATTTATTCCGCTGCCGCAGTTATAGCTGGGGCGGTTTTCTCTATCTTTGGTATATACTGGGTTGATGCAGTCATTGGGGTCATTATCGCAGTTCGCATAAGCATTGATGGTGTTGGTTTGATTCGCGAAACTGCAAAAACACTGCAAGGCGCAAAGCCTGAGTTCTCCAAGTTCAAGCTTCCCTTTGAGAAACGGTTTAACCAGCGGCGTACCAATATTTTTCAGCATTGGATAATGCATGTTGTACATAACGAAAAGTTGCGCACTAAGGGTGAGATTGTGATTTCACTTGAGAAAACTTTTCGACCCAACTATATGCCTGCGGTATATACCGAGTTCATGGCTGGTATGGATGTAAATTTTGATGTGAACTTTGCTGAACTGATCTCTCCTCTGCTTGGGGCTGGTTATTTGACAGAGAAATCCGGTCGCTACAAAATCACCCGCAGAGGCAAACAATACATCAAAAACACAATTGACCCCTTACCCTGCAAACAGACCGAAGAATTGTAGCGATAAAAAAATAAAGAAAAGGCTATTGCTTAAATTTTTGCAATGATAGCATCAGTTATTTCGGTGCCCTTGGCTTCTCCGCCTAAATCGTGGGTTCTGACTTTACCCTCTTTGAGCACCTCTATGATGGCGTCCTCGATTTTTTTAGCTGCTACCTTTTCACCTAGCCAATCTAGCATCATTGCTCCGGCCATGATGGTGGCTATGGGGTTTACCCGGTTCATACCTGTGTATTTGGGTGCTGAGCCATGAACTGGTTCGAACATGCCATAGGTTGCGCCAATGTTTGCACCTGCTGCTAATCCTAAACTGCCGGTGACTTGTGCGGCCTCATCCGATAGGATGTCGCCAAAGAGGTTAGTGGTTACCATGACATCATATTTTTCAGGTTGCTTGATTAGTTGCATGGTGGCTGCATCGATGTGGAGGTCATCAACTTCGACTTCAGGATAGTTTTTTTGTGCTTCTTTAACTGCATCTTTAAATATGCCATCGGTTATGCGCAAAATGTTGCCTTTGTGTATGTAGGTTAGATGCTTGCGGCGTTGCATAGCCAGTTTGAAGGCAAAATCTGCTACTTTAAACGATGCTTCTCTTGTGATAATTCGAAGCGCTATACCTACTCCAGGTGCCAAAAGTGATTCTACGCCAGAGTAGAGTCCCTCAGTGTTTTCTCTGACGACAACAAGGTCGATGTTGGGTTTGAGTGATTCTACGTTGGGGAAACTGCGACATGGACGCACGTTCGCATACAGTCCAAACATTCGTCGAAGTGTAACTGCAACGCTAACTGGTGCACCGGCTTCTTCTGGGGTAGTCATGGGCCCTTTTAGGCATGCGTTGCTCTGCTTGATGAGTTCTATGGTTTCTTTAGGCAAATTTGTGCTATGTTCAGCGATGCAGTGAGCTCCTGCTTCGCCATAGAGTATGTTTAGTTTAAAGCTGGATTTTTTCTCAGTTGCTTCTAATACCCTAACGGTGGCTTCGGTGACTTCGGGTCCGATGCCATCGCCTTTGAGCGCAACTATGCTGTAGGATTTAGTCATGATTTATCTTCCTCTAGTTTTTAGAACAATGTTTCTGCTTATGTGTGTTTTCCTGTCCCGTTTTCTATTTTTACACTGTTTACCCATCGAACTGCATTTCTATAGTGCTTACTGCAAAAAATAATAACCCGCAATAAACCTGTTTGATTGTGGGTATGTCACCTTTTTCTATTGGCAACCAGTCGTTGTGGCATTGAACTGTTTAGATAGCTTACTTTTGTTGAACTATAGTTTGTAGCTTAGAAGTCTTTGTCGTTTACGGGTTTGTGTGTTTTCATCTTTTTCTTTATAGGCTTGTCTTAATGTGATTGCGTTGGTTTTCACTCGTTCCCATCGTTTTTCTGTGTTTTTTTTCTCTTGCAGTTTAACAACGTCTGAGAGGTTGCTGAATTTTTCAACTGTTCCATCTTTGCGAGTGCGTTCGATCTTTATGCAATCATCAACCATACAGATGGTGACACAAGCACCACAGTACACACAGAGATCTTCAATTATGCCGATTTCACCTGTACCCCAGTAGAGTGCATTGGTTGGGCAGACTTTGATGCAGAGTTTGCATTGTGTCCCCTCACAGGTAAATTTGTTGATGCTGATTTTGCCATCTTTGAAGAGTTCCTTGACGCCTGTAGGTTCTATGAGTTCCTTGCGGCGTTTTTGGCGTTCTTCTTCCTCACTTGTTACTTTCTCATCTTCCATCATCAAGTCGAATATAGAAGGAACTTTCGTGGGCGTTGACATCTATGTTCACGATTAACGAATTGGTTAAATTAGGTTTTCTAAACTATAATTACTTATCTGGCTATATCCCTCAAATTGCATGACATATTCTCAGGGTTATTCACAACTTATAGTAGCTACTAAACCCTAATACGACAGCACTCTATGCTATACTTGGGCTGACAAGTGTGTCTAAACTCAAATACGGCGTCTTTATACCCTTTTATGCACTCCCAACATCAACTTCAACCCAAACCTTTAGCCAACTAAAAAACATAGTTTTAGAATGCGAACATCTAGGCTATGATTCCGTATGGCTCGATGACCACCTCATGTATAATAACACGCCGATTCTTGAATGCTGGACCACCCTATCCGCACTTGTTGCTATAACCAGCAAAATCCGCCTCGGCATCATGGTGAGTTGCAATGCACACCGAAACCCTGCATTACTAGCCAAGACCGCCTCTACCTTTGATGTCATATCAGATGGTCGCTTAGAATTTGGCATCGGCGCAGGCATACAAAAAACTGAACATGAAGCCTATGGTTTTAGTTTCCCATCACCCCCAGTTAGAATAGCACAACTCGAAGAAGCCATAGAAGTTACCCAGCGACTCTGGACATGCCCAAAAGCCAACTACCAAGGCAAATACTACACCCTAAAAGACGCCCAATGCGAACCTAAACCCAAACAAAAACCCTACCCCCCCATCACCGTAGGTGGTAGCGGAGAAAAACACACCTTAAAAGTTACCGCCAAATATGCCAATCGCTTCGACTGGGGCTTTATATCTTCTCTGGAACTGTATAAACATAAATTATCTATTCTAAAACAAAATTGCGAACTTGTCGGCAGAAACTTTCAAGAAATAGAGCGTTCTTGCTGGCCCAGCGGCCAGATATTGCTTGCCGCAAACCAACAAAAATTACAGGAAAAAATAGCCAAACACAAACCTGCCAATACTTCACTTGAAGAATTCAAACAATACACCCTAATAGGTACAGCAGAAGACGGTCTGCAGAGTTTTCAGGCATATCTAGATTTAGGCGTAACCTACTTCATGTTGTACTTTGCCGATTTACCCAACCTCGACGGACTAAAAATATTCAAAGACGCAAGTGCCGATCTCTCTATTTAGAGATTTTTTCTTATTAACCATGCAAGCTTAGAGTTAACTGTTCTGAAAAGCAGAGAGCACAATGGGTTTATTTTGAGTGTTGGGGGCTATTTTGCGTTTGTTCTGATGTTCTGATGGGAAAATTTTATATTAAGAGCCGTTGTCTAACACAGATATGGCTCCCAAAAAACAAAAACCTAAGAAACGTTTAACGCCGGCACAGCAGAAACAAAACTCTAAACGCATGACTTGGATTGCAATAGGTGCAATAATAGCCGTTGTTGTGATTTTTGGAGTTATAGCTGCGTCAGGTATACTGGGTAACAACTCACCCGAAGTTCCACCAGACCCAATAGATCCAACCAAAGTTCTACTAGAAACAACTGCAGGCAACATAACTATCGACCTTAGAATCGATAAACCCATCACATCTACCAACTTTATCGAACTCGTCAGAGCAGGCGAATACGACAATACCTCATTCTACCGAACAATAGAGGACTTTATGATTCAAGGCGGCAAAGGTGCAAGTGGCGGTGGTATTCCAAACATAAAAGATGAAATCGGAACCAACAACCGCAACGACAAATACACCATAGCCATGGCAAACACTGGGGTAGCGAACTCGGGCTCAAGTGAATTCTTCATAAACGTAGCAGACAACGGACAACTAATCAGCGGCTTTAACTCAGCCTATACCGTGTTTGGTACCATTATCGACGGCAAAGATGTTGTTGATGCAATAGCTTCTGCACCTGTAACCGAAAATCCCGCTCGACCTGATGAAATGAGTGTTCCAGTTAACCCTGTAATAATCCTGCGTGCTACCATTTTGCCGTAGCAACAGGTAAATGCCTCCTCTTTATTTGACCTCAAAATATTTTTTGGTACATAGTTCTACAATATGCATAATAGCTATTGTTTCATTGATTTGTTCTGGGATACTATGACAGATCAAAAAATAAATTCGACTACAGCCGATGAATATGTAAACGGCATAAAAATCCTTCTCCACACCAACATGGGTGACATAACAATTCAGCTCCGAAACGATATGCCAATAACCACCGCTAACTTTAGCGGTCTCGTGACCAACGGAACCTTTAACGGCACTATATTCCACCGAATTATCGACGGCTTTATGATTCAAGGCGGTGACCCCACAGGAACCGGATATGGCGACCCCTCCATTCCCGATATCAAAGACGAATTCACCCGTAAAAACCGCAATGCCCGCGGCACTATAGCCATGGCAAACGCTGGTCCAGACACAGGAAGCAGCCAATTCTTCATAAACCTAGTAAACAACAACTACTTAGATGACAAACATCCCCAATTCGGCAAAGTCATAGCCGGTATGGATGTTGTGGACAAAATCTCAAAAGCAAAAACCGATCGAAATGACAAACCACTCAAAGAAATCATTATAGAAAACGCGACAATTGTACCCTAAACAAAAAAGTAAGGAAACTTACTTTTTCTGTTCTTCTTTTGGTTTAGACCCAATTTCAACAACTTGAATACTTATCTGATATTTTTTACCGCCAGCTACCATTTTGCCTGTTCCATAGTATCCTCGGCTGCCGGTTTTGAAATCTTTTTTATCTATGATAAAATTCTGTTTATCACCGTTTAGCTGAATTGTTGCCATGTTTGCTTGTTCACTCATTCTATATCGCCTTATATCTTAAGCATCCTCACTGTGACTTTTCACCTTTTCGCTCCAAACCCGCCATTGCTGTTGCTTTTGCTTATAGACATCTGGTTGGGGTGCAAAAAATTTAACAGCCGCCCAAACAAATAGTTCTCATTACATCTTGAAGGTTGCTATGTTGAGAAGCGATGAAATCAAAAAGGGAAACCAAAACGCGCCCCACCGTGCCCTACTCAAATCGCTGGGTTTAATTGATGAGGATATGGCAAAACCATTCATCGGAGTGGCTAACAGCTACACAAATATCGTTCCTGGTCACATCCACCTCCGTAGCTTGGCTGAAGCCGTAAAGGAGGGCATCCTCTCAGCTGGCGGGCAACCCTTCGAATTTAACACCATAGCAGTCTGTGACGGTATAGCCATGGGTCACGAAGGTATGCGTTACTCGCTTCCTTCACGTGAGATCATTGCGGATTCACTAGAAATTATGCTCCAAGCCCATCGCCTAGACGGGCTTGTTATGGTCTCTAATTGTGACAAAGTTACTCCTGGTATGCTCATGGCTGCTGCACGGGTCGACATTCCCGCCATTATGGTCACAGGTGGACCTATGGCCGCAGGCAGATTAAACGGTCGAAAAGTCAGCTACAGCTCTGTACCCGAGGCATTGGGCCAAGTGGCCGCAGGCAAAATGACTGAACAAGAACTCACCCAACTAGAAAACTCTGCCTGCCCCGGCTGTGGTAGCTGTAGCGGTATGTTTACCGCAAACACCATGGCCTGCATGACCGAAGTCCTAGGGATGTCGTTACCCTACTGCGGCACCTCTCTGGCAACAAGCGCCTTTAAACTCCGTTTAGCCAAACAAACCGGACACCAAATAGTCCAACTCGCCAAAGATAATATCAAACCCTCCATGATCTTAACTAAAGCCGCTTTTGAAAACGCCATCTCGGTAGATATGGCTCTGGGTGGATCAACCAATACCACTCTACACTTGCCCGCTATAGCTAAAGAAGCCGGTTTAACCCTGCCGCTCTCCGCATTTGATGAAATCGGCAGAAAAGTGCCTCATCTTTGCAGTATGATCCCAAGCGGCATTTATGCCCTAGAAGATTTAGACGTTGCCGGCGGTGTTCCTGCAGTAATGAACGAACTCCAAGGTCTGCTCAACTTGGAACTACCCACAGTCAGCGGCAAAACAGTTGGCGAAAACATCAAAGACGCAAAGGTGCTCAACCCCACAGTCATTCGACCACTCTCAGACCCAGTGCACAAAGAAGGCGGCATTGCCATCTTAACCGGCAACCTCGCACCCAAAGGTGCAGTCATAAAAACAGCCGGAGTCTCAGCCCAAATGCAAAAACACACCGGACCCGCCAAAGTTTACGAATCCGAAAAAGAAGCCATAACAGCCATCCGCGCCAACCAAGTGGTACCCGGAGACGTTGTTATTATCCGATATGAAGGCCCAAGAGGCGGCCCCGGCATGCCCGAAATGCTCATCCCAACCGCAACCATCGCAGGCATGGGCCTCTCAGAATCAGTCGCACTCATCACAGACGGACGCTTCAGCGGCGCAACCCGCGGCGGAAGCATCGGCCACGTCACACCTGAAGCCTTCGAAGGCGGACCCATAGCAGTCATCCAAAACGGCGACACCATAACCATCGACATACCCAACCGCACTCTAAAAGTCGAACTCTCAGACCAAGAACTCCAAACCCGCCTAGCCGCCTGGAAACCCCGACCCCCAAAAATCACCAAAGGCATCCTCTCAAGATACAAACCAACACCCACTGAATAAACTCAACTCCTGTGTTAACAGGCCACACCTCTTTTTGGTGTAACAAAAATATGCAGATACACTCTATATTTCCTTCTAATTGGTAAAATCAGTCATTGGGATAACTTGAAAAAGTGAAATATTTTAGTAAAAGACACCGAAAGTGCGTTCGCATACCCGTTTATAGTAGTCTCAGAATCAGCTTTTGATATATTTATCATAGCACTCAGCACATAAGCACCCTCCCACCAATTCAACATTCACAGCACCGCAGTTTAAACAATCGCCCTGCTTGCGGTGCATTAAAAATACTAGTTTACTGTGAATGTTTACCATAGCACATACTTGATTTATGAAAAAATAAACTTTATGGTCGATAGGATTTGAAATATTGCCATTAAACACTCAGAAATATATTTTCAAGATAAACTTAATGACCTGTGGCACCTAAAGCGAAATCACCGAAAAAACCAATCATAACAACCTTCTACCCTACTTAAAAGGAACCGCGGGTTCAAAATATCATTTTGATACCGCCAAAATAGCCTGTTACATGTCCGTTAGGTCGTTGGCTGGTTCGGGTTGGGTTTCGTGTTCTTGTTTTATGTGTTCTTGTGGTGTTGGTTCGGGTTGGGTTTTGTGTTCTTGTGGTTTTTTCTTTAGCATGGGTAACACGAATTCTAAGGCTATAAGGACGAGGATAATTACAATAAGTACTGGTAGACACCAGGGGTTGCTTCGTAGAAATAGCGTAATGTGTCCAAACCAGGGTATTCGCATAATCACTTTGCCAATGACTTGATCTTCAGATACACCCTCGCCTGTGTGCCATATGCAGTTTGAGTCATAATCATGCTCTGCTACTGGGTTTGGCCATTTCAGGCTTGGGTTGCCGTCTCCTTTGGTTTGGAAGTAGAGTTTGCCATCAATCTCATAGCTGGTGACCACTCGGTGGACGATGGGTGTAGCTGAGGGATTAGTTGGATTTTGATAGACGATGATGTCGCTGTTTGGATAGTTGATGTTTAGGTCTTTGGCATCCACACCTTGGATGATAATTATATCCCCAACATGAAGGGTAGGCTCAAAGATGTGGCTTCCGCCATCACAGGAACCGTTATAGGTTACACACATGCTACCGCTTTCTACCACCCGTATTGGGACATCAACGTTTAGTGCCAAGGGCAAACCAAAAAAGAAACCGCCGATTATAAGCACCCCTACAGCAACGACTAATATAGACTTCATGTACTCATTGTGAGCGATTCTTTGGGTACTCTTCATCTGTCCTCAACTGTGCCGCATAGAGCAACACAGCCAATCTTAATAAACACAATCATTTCCTCCACATCATCCGTCAAGAAATTTTTATCTTCTTTTGATGACTGAACTCTTCGCTATCTGAACTGTTTCTTTAAAACCGTAATCAAGGACGGTAAAACCATACATAGTGCCACCAAAATTAACACACCAAAATGAAGCATCTCCAATAGATTACGATCCATTGCCTCAGAAAACACAAATAACCCATAATAAGTGACGCTATCCACACCAAAAGGCACAAACCCCCACCTGTAATTTAAAAACAACGTACTCTCAATTAGAGAAGCAAACAACAAACCCAACCCAACAACACCAAGACCCATTGCAATTAAGCGATCTTTTTTCTGATTAATAGACTCAATTAATACCCCGCTTTTATCTATCAGCGATGCCGCAAGCAAACAAAAGAAAGGCACAACAGAATAATTATACTTAAACGCACTAACATAGGGAATCATTAAGTGCAAACCCAGTACCAAAAACAGATTCAGCCCAACAATTACCCCTATGGTTCCAAGGCAAACAACATCCATCTTTAAAAACGCTCTCAGCCGTTTTCTGTAGATAACTCCAAGGGCTAAAGAGAAAAACCCTCCAAGAAAAACAAACCACCCCGCACTATTAACAAATATAATCGGCAAAAACGCAAGCACCGGGTCAGCCACCCACTCAGGATGTGTAAAATCAGTGTTAAAGTAGACACCCATAAAGTGCTGATTTGCAAAGATACCAAACCAAACAACATGCAAAACCAACGAGGGCAAAACAAACAGTATCACCTTCTTAAAATCAAGTTTGAAGCAAGTTTCTTTTCTATGCAGATATATAACCAGCAACATAGGTATGAGCATAAAAACTGCATAAAGCTTAGTTAGAAGGGCAACTGCAAAAACCACCCCTGTACCCAACACCAACTTTTGAGAATTACGTCTAACCGCCAGAATACCCAAAATTAAAAAAAGTAAACCCCAAAAAAGATACTGATTATCTATCAGAAAAACCCGAGACATATACACATGCCACGGCATCATACCAAAGAGCGCGGCTGCAGCAAGCCCCGTTTTTCTACCATACATCAAATTACCCAGCACATATAGAAGAAAGACGCTACCCAATCCAAACGCTGTAGTTAGCAACACCCCATTAAGATAGGATAAACCCCCAACTCCAAAAAACAGGGCGGAAACATAGAAACCCAGAGGCGGTTGATTAATCATAAACCCTGTTGAGATGTAGGGAAAGCCCTGCGTAAGTATACTTGAGGTTGCTTCGTATTCTATTTGGGCATCCCAATTCGTGTAAGTAGCCAAATATGCTGTAATCAGCAAGCTGCCCAGCAAAATCCCAATTATAGGATAGTGTGTTGTCAAGACAGCTTTGAGTTTTACCATTTCGCCGATCCACTATAGCAATTTCATGTAAACATTTTAAAATTATCCCCCAATCCCTCCAATAACTACCTATTAACCAAATTTGTTCCATGTATGCCCTGTGGTGTGCATAGCCCGATAAGGAACAGTAAAATAGTTATATTGACTTTTAGTTTTAGGAGTGTTTTATTTGTCAGCGACTTTAAATCAAGAGGACGAGTGGAACTTCCGAATAATCGCAAAAAGATTAATCGTTGTTAAAATCAAAAGTGAGAGTCCCAGCAAACTCGTCGTTTTAGATGTTATAACTGGACTAGTTTTTCCCCTCGAAGTGCCCCAGTCTATTAACTTGGATAAACTTGAGATTAACCACGAATACATCTTTAACGTCCAAGTCTATAGCTCAAAAAACCTCAAAGGTATCGCGGCAGATTTTATGAGTTTTTTTGAAACCCTCGATGTCGAACAGACCCTAGAGGACTTTATCAAAGCATACTGGGTGTACCCAAGTAAACTCAGATTCGTACTTACCGAAATAGAAGAAGCCTGATCTTCTCTTTTTATTGTGTGCTAACCAAGAACCATCTTGACAAATTTGTCAGGGTTAAACAGTTCTAAGTCTTTGTAGGTTTGCCCTACACCTATGAAGAGAATTGGTCTTTGTGTTACATAGGTCACACTCAAAGCTGAACCACCTTTCACATCGGCATCTACCTTTGTAAGGATGGTTGCATCTATGCCGACTGCTTTGTTGAATTCTTCTGCCTGTAACACCGCGTCGTTACCGATAAGTGAATCCACTGTAAATACTGTGAGGTCTGGCTGCACGACACGTTTGACCTTAATGAGTTCGTTCATAAGATTTTGATTTGTCTGCATTCTGCCCGCCGTGTCGATTAAGACCACATTGATTCCATGTGCTCGGGCATGATTAACTGTGTCATAGGCAATTGCTGCAGGATCGCCGCCGTAGGTGCTCTTAATCACGCGGACGCCCAGCCGCCGTCCATGCTCTTCGAGTTGCTCAATTGAACCTGCACGGTAAGTGTCGGCTCCCGCCAAAACTACAGTATATTTTTTATCTTGGAAGAACCGAGCAACTTTGGCGATAGTGGTTGTTTTACCTGTGCCATTGATGCCTACAAACATAAGTGTTAGCGGTTCTTTCTTTTGGCGTTTTTCCTCTGCTTTTTGTAGCAAATCTATTCTTTGGTTGGTTAGCATAACTTCTAGAAGAACTTGACGGAGATTTTCGTCAACGATTTTTTTACGGTCCTCCATTCGCTTAACCTGAACACCATCAAGCCTTGCAACTAGATCATCACAGATTTTGTCTGCGACTGGAAAAGCCACATCATTCTCTGCAAGGTTCATTTTAAAATCAGATATAATAGGGGTTAAACTTTCAGTTTTAAGCTCCGTCGTGGTTACCTTAGTTACTAAGCCTTTAAACCCCGACTTGAGCTTCTCAAACATAGTTTCCCGCTCTTGTCTGTCTATTTGTTGTTTGCAAGCATCGATTCAAGCCTGCTTCTGCCGGTGTTTATACGCTCGGCAACTTGGCTGAATTGTTGCTGGGCTACATTCATGGTTTTCTCGAGTTCGTCGAGACGTTCTTTTAGAACCACTTTTGCTTCCGGCAACGCTTTCTCGATGGAAACGCCTGAACCTAAACCTATGATGACTTTGTTGGCGTCTGCGAGTTTAACTTTTACATAAGAGCTACTGCCGATGGGAACAAGCATTTCAGCGTTTTCCTGTTCTTTTTCCATGTTATCTAGGGTTTCGTTAGCATAGGTTAGATCCGCAATAGCTGTGTTAACCATAGTTATGCGGTGCTGGAGCGCTTCTGCGGTTTGCTCTAAGTATCGCAATTCCATGCTGAGTTTACGCAGTTCCTCTTCAGCGGGGGCTCTTTGAGTCAAGTTCTTATTCTCCAGTGACTAATTTCTTCAAGATTGGATTCTCGATCGCTTCTGCAGAGATTTCTTCTGCACTAATGATTTTTATATGCATGCGTTTTACACGGTGGCGACTGCCGATTTCAGCGTAAACTTTCTCTACAGCATGTTCGCTTTTGTCAGCTAAGAGTTCTCTAACGAAGGGGGTCGAGAGCCTAGGCTTGTTGATTTGGCCAGTTACTTTGAAGACCTTCATGTTCTTTTCGTCCTGCACGATTCCAATGCAATCCCAATTATAAACATATTTACCTATATTCACCCAAAAAATGCTGTCTAGCCGAACATCTTCTTGAAATTTGCAATGCTTAAACCCAAAATGGCTGATCACGCCATTGATTGGTTGTAGACTTTCTATTGTTATGTTGAACCCTTTTTGTAACCCGCTTCTACAGGAAATATTTGACGATACCCCTCCAATGCCCGATGCTTTAAGTAGTGATGAATGCTCAAATAACTGATGATCTGTATCCTTTAGAGACGCCAGTAATGAACACAAAAATGACTCCAAAATCTCCTGCGCTAATTGCTGTAACAGCCATTTTCACTGCAGTTATATTTATAATTATTTCACAAATCCCCCCTATACCCATTCCCGCTACATCGGGATACTTTAACTTGGGTGAAACGGCTATCTATGTTGCGGCTCTGCTCTTCGGTCCCTTTGTTGGTGCATTTGCCGGAGGCATAGGTGCCGCGCTATCTGATGTTTATTTGGGGTTTGCACACTTTGCTCCGGGAACATTGATAATAAAAGGTCTCGAAGGTGCAGTTGTTGGATTATTAAATATCAAACTGAAAAAACGCATCCAAAACACATCTCTACGAGCAATTATCTCAGTGATAATAGGTGGGTCAGTGATGGTTTTGGGTTATTTCCTCTATGAAAACCTGCTTGCAGTATTCATTCCTGGCTTAGAAATTTATGCGCTAATTGAAGTACCGTTTAACATAGCTCAGATGCTGGTTGGTTTGGTGATTGCAGTTCCAATTGTACATGCTGTTCAACGGGTTTTCCCACAAGTTAAAAGCTACCTTTAACAGAGATATACTTATGAAACTTCAGCCTGGAAAAATCCCCCCCGAGATCCTAAAAAATGTGGTTTTCAAAAATCTAGGTGCAAAAAGGAGCGAAGTAGCCCTTGGCCCAGCTATAGGTGTTGATGGAGCAGTGTTGAACCTGGGAACCAAAGACGTTATTGTATCGGCGGATCCTATTACGGGTGCAGTAGAGCGTATCGGTTGGGAAGCCATAAACATTAACGCTAACGATATCGCAACTTTTGGTGTTGAACCTGCGTTTTTCTTTAGCTGTATTTTGCTCCCCCCAAGTGCTGATAGCAAAATCATTGAAACCATCAGCACTCAGATGCATCAGGCCGCAGAAGAGTTAGGCATAGCCATCGTTGGTGGTCATTGTGAGGTTACCCCTGGACTAACAAACCCCCTTGTTGTAGGCTACGTCATGGGTTTAACTGAGAAAGGTCAATACGTGACAGCGGCAGGAGCAAAAGCAGGCGATAAACTGATTATGACCAAAAGTGCAGGCATTGAGGGAACAGCTATTCTTGCTACCGATCACGAACAACAGCTCCAAAAAGTTCTCAGCCAATCGCTAATTAATGATGCCAAGCGTTTCTACAATCAAATTAGCATCGTTAAAGATGCCCTAATTGCTTACCACACAGGCGGGGTTCATGCTATGCATGATCCAACAGAGGGCGGTATTCTAAATGGTATACATGAGATAGCTGACGCTGCTGGTTTAGGGGTGAAAATTTTTGAAGAAAAAATCGCCATAGAACCAGAAACTGCAAAAATTTGCCGCTACTATGAAATCGATCCTCTCCAGCTCATAAGCTCGGGTGCTTTGCTAATCTCTGCTGATCCTCAAACAGCAACAAAAATCATCCAAAACCTCACAGATCAACATATCTACGCAGACATAATTGGCGAATTTCTGCCAAATTCCAACAAACGCCTTCTCATAAAGAATGACGATTCAGCAGAAGACCTGCCTCGACCCACCTCAGACCACCTCTGGACCGCATTATCATGCAAAAAAGACTAACCAAAATTAGCTTAGCTGATGTGCGCTAACAATTCTATTGACTATGTATGTTAGCGGTTATGTTAGTCTGTTTGGTTGCTTATCATTTGTGAGATCTGTTTTTGATTCTCAGGCTACTGTATATCCTTCGTCTGTAATTGTTTCTTTAATTTCAGTGAGTGATATTAAATCGGAATTAAACTCAACGATGATAGTTTTTGATGCTAAATCAACTTTGACGTTACCTATACCCTTCAATTTCGATAGGGCTGATGTGACCGCGCGAACACAGTGTTCACACGACATCCCCTCAACAGTTAGTTTGATTGTTTCCATCATATTTTTGCTCCTTTTAATCTAAGTGCATTCATTACTACCGACACAGACGACAAACTCATAGCTCCCGCCGCAAAAATCGGAGTTAACAGTGGACCACCAAACATATACAACACTCCTGCGGCAATGGGTATCCCTACAACGTTATATCCAAATGCCCAAAATAAATTTTGCTTGATATTGCGTATAGTGGCACGGCTTAGATTGATCGCCATAGGTACCACCATTAAATCTCCTTTCATTAGAACAATAGATGCACTCTCCATAGCAATATCGGTGCCGCTTCCAATGGCAATACCAATATCAGCTTGCGCAAGCGCAGGGGCATCATTAACACCATCACCAACCATAGCTACTCTGCGGTTCTCTTTTTGCAGTTTCTTGACTTGCTCTGCCTTATCCTGCGGCATAACTTCTGCAAAAACCCGATCAATACCCACCTGTTTTGCAACGGCCTCCGCAGTTTCTCTATTATCCCCTGTAATCATCACTGACTCAATGCCCATGCTCTTTAATTTTGCAATAGCGGCACAGCTACTTGTTTTTGGCTTATCCAAAACAACAACACGCCCCACATATTGACCATCAACTAGAACAGTTACACCCCGTCCAATCTCAATTTTCCTACCGCCAATTATGCCCTCAACGCCCCGTCCCGCTGTCGCCTTAAAATCTTTAACTTCCAAATACTTACCGCTATAATAGTTACAAATCGCTTTTGCAATAGGATGCTCCGAATATCTCTCCAACGATGCCGCAAGCTCTAACACATCCCCTTCAACCGCTACCACTTCCGGCTTCCCCTCTGTTATTGTGCCGGTTTTATCAAACACAACCGTATCTATCTTATGCAAGACTTCAAGCGCTTCACCACTTTTAATCAAGATACCGTTTTCTGCGCCCTTCCCGGTACCCACCATAATCGCAGTTGGAGTAGCAAGCCCCAAGGCACAGGGACAAGCAATAACCAGCACCGAGATCAATATCGTCAATGCAAACTCTACATCACCTGTTACTATAAACCATGCAAGTCCACTAAATACTGCAATACTTAGCACAACTGGCACAAAATAGCGGCTCACAACATCTGCTAGTTGGGCAATAGGCGCCTTAGTGTTCTGTGCATCCTCAACTAACTTGATAATCTGCGCCAATGCAGTATCTGCACCGATTTTATCTGCGCGAAATTGGATTGAACCTGTGGTGTTTATCGTCGCGGCAAATACACTATCGCCCTCCTTTTTGTTAACCGGCATACTCTCCCCCGTTAGCGCACTCTCATCAATGGCTGTACTGCCTGACACAACGATGCCGTCAACAGGAATTTTACCTCCGGGCTTTACGATAATTATATCCCCAACATTTAGATCCTCAATAGGTATCTCCCGCTCCATATCCCCTACAAGAATCGTTGCCATTTTCGGCGTAAGCCCCATTAGTTTTTTAATTGCTCCACTGGTACGCCCTTTTGAAACCGCCTCCAGAGATTTCCCAAGTAAAACCAATGTTATAATTACCCCTGCAGTCTCAAAGTAAAGATGTTCTGCAAACGCAAAATGGCCTTGTGTAATTTGATATATTGAATATAGACTATATGACACCGCTACTGATGTTCCAATAGCAATTAGACTATCCATGTTTGGTGAGCGGGACCATATCGCACGAAAACCTACCACATAAAAACGGTACCCCATGATGATAATGGGAATAGTTAGTGCAATTTGTATCAACGCAAAGTTAAGCGGATAATGCATCGGGTGAAGTATCTCTGGAAGTGGTAGACGCCACCCAAATGGCAACATATGCCCCATAGCAACATATAACAAAGGCAGACTAAACCCCGCCGACACAACAAATTTGATCCACAACGTTTTGATTTCTTTATCTTTACGGAGTTTATCCCCATCAACAACATTGTTCTTGTTTTCTGCCCAACTATACCCGATTTTTTCAATCGTTTTTTTGATAGTTTCTACATCTATTTTTGCTGGATCAAACTCTACTGTCATGCGCTCAGTAGCCAAATTTACGCTACAACTCTCTACACCCTCTATCTTACTTACCGATCTCTCAATTCGCGCAGAACACGCCGCACAGGTCATGCCTATTATTTTGAGCGTTACTCTACTGATATTGGTCATTTTTCCGCTTTTAATCAACAATTATCCTATAACTTCAATATTTCTATAACAACATAACTTATAGCCCAAGCGTATCTACTCCTAAAAACAGGTAGTGTTTATTTTTTGGAAGAACGGTAATCAGCAAGTTGATAACAAGAAAACGGTCTAATGTTTTTAGGTATTGCTTTCTATATAGTAGCGTGCGGCGCTTAAAATTAATCCGTTTGTAAGGACGCCTAAGCCGTTGTGGGCGTTTCCGTTTTCATCAACCCCGTGGGCAAATCCGTTGTTGGGCTCTTGCATATTTTGTTCAAGATAGATACTGCTTTGACCGCATTATAAGTTAGGATATAGATGTTTTAGTTTACCTCTTGCTTGTTTTGTGGTAAAATGCCAATCTATCTGCTTACCCGAACCATTTCGATCTGCCGCCCAAACCGAC
>WRCX01000048.1 GCA_009783705.1 Candidatus Bathycorpusculum hydrogenotrophicum
ATTGTCTCAAAAATTATCCAACGCTCATCTTTGGTCAAGTTAACACTGTACTTTTTATTCATAACTAAGCACGTGTTAACATATACAATCAACACTTATTTATAATGCGGTCAAAGCAGTATGCAAAAGCTAACAAAAATTAACTGGTGTACAAGTTGGTTAAAAAGTGGTTTTTAATTATAGCCGTCGCGGCGATTGCAGTTATAGTTGCGGCTGTTGCTTTCTCATTTTACCCCTCTCCCCTTAGTATCGATAACCTAGGCGGAAAATACAACGCCACCCTAACCCGCTGGAGTGACCATGTACAGCTAACCTATACCGACGAGACAGGTCAACATAGCTCCGCATACTTTGACGATAACCTAAAAGACGGATTAAACTGGATTAGTGCTCAAACTCCTGAAAACGCAACAATCTTTGCCTGGTGGGACTATGGACACATGATAACCGCCATAGGACAAAGAAATGCAGTGGCACGAAACCCCTCACAAGAAATTCTTCCCTCCATTAGTGATTCAAGTGAGATAAACGAGTTCGACACAAACGACAAAATCGTGGACATAGCACAAGCACTCATCACAGATAACCCCTCAACATTGATGGAGCTTATGGAAAAATACAACGCAGACTATGTCATGGTTTGCAAAGACGATGAAATAAAAGCGGCCTGGATGTGCAAAGCCGTTGGCCTTAACAGTACCGATTATGTATCCAGCGACGGTCCCCTGATGAAATTTACCGATTTAGGAAAGACCACAATGCTCTCCAAATTACTTGACAACAACAACGACACAGGCCTAACCCTAGTTTACCAAAATGCACAGATGAAAATCTACCAGCTATCGGGAGCGTAACTCTAAATCAGCCTCCCTGCACCACCAACTAAAACTAAACCAGCGCAGCCCAAAGTTAGTATACAATCAGCGTTGCTGTTGGTTTTTGCAGGCTTAGCTTTTGTTCTGTTATTTTTCAGCCCCTTTGGACCCATAATAAACAACAGCCCCATACCCTCCCTCTATCATCCAATCGGTTGGGCCGGATCTTTATCTATTTGGCAATGTTGGCCTGCTATAGCCAAAAATATGAGCAGACAAAGGATTATTTTTGGTTAATTTTAGCTTTAGTGTTCTTACCTAATTTGATCTCAGATCTGTATTTCTTTCCAATTCCAAAAATTATGGGACAGGGTATGGCTGAGTGGATGGCCATTCAATACGCCGTCTGCTTTATCTGCCTGGCCTATTTTAGCAGGGTTAAACTTTTGAGGTACTCAAATCTGTTGCTGATGCTGCTTCTTTTTCCAGTTACTGTTTTAGCTTATTTCTTCCCTATTTTTGGTGGTTCATCTGGAATATTTGTGGCAATTTCTCTAATAGTTTGGGTTATGGTCATTGGGGTTTCACTAGGGTATCATGCGTTTCAACGCAAAGAATACATCGTGTTAGCTGGGATTATTCTTACCTTTATTGTATCTCCCCCTCTTCCAGCCCTATACATCACCACTGGGGTGTTGCCGTTTGGTTGGAGTCAACTCTTCATGGCCGTACTAACTGATCGAATAGCCATTTTTGGACGAATACTAATGCTGTGCAGTTTACCTGCTATAATAGCGGTTTTAACCAAACCAAAGCTCAACAAATACGTCAGGAACCTAACAAGCAACAATTAAACTGCTAAGACTTAGGCTGTGCTCAAATTTCTTAGGGGTCTGAATTTGTTACCCCTTAAGCAATGGTGCAGTACACTTGACATCTCGGTGGTTGTTGTCTATCTATTGATGGGGTATCGGTTATATTTTATCTATCAGGGCAGTAAACGATTGTACCATAAGCTCCATATAGTTTTTAACTGGACACAACCTAAGGTTGGTTCGTCATATGGCTTCAAAAAACAGGTTGTGGGTCTTTGTTGGGCCTTTGTTTTTACTCGCAATCAGCTAGGTGATCTATATTGTACGTTATCCTATGTGGAACGTGACTTTCCCCGTTGCACTGCCCTATGTAGGTATGTTTTTGTCCTATTTGGCGGTTTTTCTACTCAGCTTAGTGCTCATAAAGAAAGATATGAAAACAAAATTAACTGACCTATTCCAATTCAAAGACGCCCGGGTGGTTCTTCTGGGATTGCTCTTAGCAGTATTGCTTCAGGTGATCTTTTTTGGGTTTGTCGTACTTTTAGGCGGCAAACCAGCTTCTATTTCCTTTGCAAACGGAACGCTCTCTTCTTTTCCTATAACAGTGGCAATAACTCTAGTGTTTGTGCTCTATGTTTTATACGGTAGCTTTGGTGCCTTTGCAGAAGAAGTTGCCTACCGGGCATATTCTGAATCTAGAATTGCTTCAAAATATGGTTATGTGCTTGGCATTTCTATCTCAACACTGCTGTTTACTCTACAGCATATCCACATTTTCCAAGCTAACTGGCTTGAAATGTTTTTCCAAAGACAATTTATTTACGTATTATTCTTCGGTATCTTTGTTGGCTATTTTTTTAAAAAAAGTAACGGAAATTTGTGGGCCGTTGTCGCGTTCCATGTCTTGATAAACATCATTGATCTGTCTCTGCCCATCTCCTTTTCTGCACCCTCAGTCTATACACATTGGATTATAACAATCCTTAGCTTTACGATATTGATGATTATTTTGCATGTTTTACCATTCAATAAACTCATGAAAACAAAGAACCTGACCAACAATTTAACGCAGACATAACTGATTAAACTCCTGCAGACGTGTTTATCTACTCTTAAATTTGCCTCTGGTGTTTTCAGTGAGGCAGATACGAATGCAAATAGTGCAAATCAAGGTGTTTTGTTCTGCTTTTTAAAGGTACAGATTTCTTATGGTTGTGATTAGGTTGTTTGACTATGAAATCATTATACAAAATATTGTGATAACCGGTTCTTTTAGTGACTGCATTGATTTGGGTGCTGCGAATTCCAAGTTGGAGGGTTCAAAGTGCAACTGGCGACGGTTCCCTGGGTTGGTCTTTAAGTTAAGGGTGCCTTCTGCTACCTTTTTGCTTTTTAGAAGCGGCAAATTTGTTTGCACCGGCACAACCTCAGAAGCCCAAGGCCGCGAGGCGATAACAAACTTTCTAAAACGCCTCAAAACTGAAGCCCTAGTTTCAAACAACTGTACCTATGAAAGCTGCGTAAAAAACCTCGTTGCCTCTGTAGCCATAGCCGGTGTAACCATATCCTTAGAACAATTCACAAACCAATTCGAATCAGCCCTATACGAACCCGACAAATTCCCAGCGGCCATCTACAAAATGGACCAAACCAAAGCAACCTTTCTTGTTTTTCTCACAGGTAAACTCATCTGCTCAGGCATCGCAAACGAAGAAGAACTAAAAAGCACTGTGAAAAAATTCTACGATCAACTAATAGAAAAAAGCACCATAGAAAAATCCTAAACAACAAACAAATTATGCACCTCATAAGGCAGGGTGGTATCTCAATTTTTTTGCATCTTTTCAATTGTTTTGCTCTATCCCTTGTGGTTACCTTTGTTCTGCTCAATTTGGGAATAGAAATAAGTGTAGCTTTGGCTTATTTGGCGTCATGCTGAAAATAGAGATGATCCTGTGTGGTTGTACCGTGCTCCTTTCGGTTAATCAGTGTCTGTTGCCAATAGGTGTGTAAGTTATGAAAAAAAAGTTGGTTGTAGCAGTTGTTCTGTTATTGATTTGCTTAGTGGCTGTTACAAGTTTTTTTGTGTTTAATCAAAATGGACACAAACAATTCTATGTTGGGGTTACCTATTGTGGCGGCTCGGTTCAAGAGGCTAAGGAACTTGTTGATAAAGTAAAGGATTATACAAACTTGTTTGTTTTGCAATCTGGCCATCTGCAGGGATATACTTCTGCTATGGAGGAGATAGGCGATTATGTTGTGGCGTCAAAAATGAATTATGCCATTGGTAGCAGTACAAGTGAGTCTCTTGGATTAAGCACACAACAATTAAGTAGCTGGCTTATCGAAGCAAAAGAACGCTGGGGCAAACAATTCATTGGAATATATTACGACGATGAACCAGGCGGAAAAATGCTCGACGGTGTAGGACTCACATTAAAAAGAGACGCCCAAATAAACAAAACAACTGCAATGTCCATCGAAAAATATGGCAGATCAATATCTGTTCGAACCACTAATAATGTAGAGTATAATAATATTAATAATAACAGTTTAGAAGATACTGGTCTGCAGGTTCGGGTTTTATCTGATACATCAACCAGTACTACTGCGGTTACATATGGGGATAATGGTGAGATATCTCTTGTAACTGTTGGTGCTGACTCAAGAGGGCATTATACGGAATACATTAATTATTATTCAAATCGGACAATCACAATTCAAGAATTTACTGATGCAGGATACAAATTTTATGCCCCTGAAGATATCACAAAATATACTGGATCGTTGCTGTCCTATGAGGTGCTCGTTGAGCAGAATCCTATCCAGACTTATGGTGATGCGGCTGATGTGTTTGTAGACATGCAGAGAGGATTGTTGGAGGGTATAGATAAAACGCAGTTAAATAAGCAGGATCTTTTGGTTTTTACGGCTGATTATGGACTTTACTGGTGGAACTACAAGGGTGGTTATGATGTGGTGCTTGCAGAGTTGGCCTGGAACCATTCAGCGGCACAGCATATTGGTCTAGTTCGCGGGGCAGCTAATCTTTTAGGTAAAAGCTGGGGCACCATACTTACCTGGAAATACACTCAGACACCCTATCTTGCTGAAGGCGAGGAGATGTTTGAGCAGATGAAACTATCCTATGAGGCAGGTGCAGAGTATGTGATAATTTTTAACTACTCAGAAGACCCCACAAACCCAAACACTCTACAAGAAGAACACTTCCAAGCTTTGGAACATTTCTGGACTGAGGTAGTTCAAAACCCTAAGGTTATTCACGGAGGCATAAGCGCTGAAGCCGTACTAGTGTTACCTAAAAATTATGGCTGGGGTATGCGAAACCCACAAGACAACATATGGGGCCTATGGGACGCAGACGATACCTGCCAACCGATCTGGGACCAAATGCAAACCAGACTTAACCAATACGGCGCAAAACTTGACATAGTCTACGACGACCCCAACTACCAAATAGCAAACCGATACCCAAATATCTACTACTGGAACAAATAACAACTACTGCCTGATTGGTTCACAAGCCATAATAGTTGTTGGATAAATCCCCTTAGAAGAATAGTGTGTTGGCACCCAAGAAAACCAGGTTCAACAACAATAACGGCAGGCTTGCCATAGCTAAGGTGAGAAAAACTATCGTAGGTATTGTTGGAGATGTAAGAATACCTTTTTGGTAGAGGGTTTGGTGTTTTTCTAAAGTAGCGAAATATTTCTCCAAATCAGTTTCTGCTTTCACAAAATGCACCACCATCCTAGCAGGCTCACCTTCTTGGAACACTACTCTCTCGGCGGGGAAGTATCTCAAACTTTTTAGTTTTTCTAACGGTACTTTTCTTGCAGTAAACAACAACCAAACTTTTTTACGCACAGAAAGTTTGATACCTCCAAACATATTGTGTCCCCTAAGTGCATCTTTTAGATTCAAAATAAAAATCGCCAACGGCCACACCAAAGATAAAAGAGATGCATAACAAAACACAACTAAAACCAAAGGCAAATCCAAAAAACCCAAACCCACATTACCACTCAAGGGCAGCAAGGGAGCCGCTAAGCCAACAAATATGAGTGCCTTAACATCTGCCCCTCCATAGAAACCCAAACAAAACAAAACCAACCCCAAACCGACTGCAAACCCCAGTGAAAGACAAACAACCTGTGCCCTAAGGGGTTCAGCGGCTAAAGCGGCAAGGTTATTATGCTCCCTATCGGATAGCCGATAACCCAAACACAATTCGAAACCTGCCGACACCTCACATCTTGCAGTGAAGCATACCCCTAAATCCCCAAACTAAAAACAAATAATGCCCACCCAAATAACTCCAAGATATCTCCCTCTACTTCTGCTCTGTTTCAACTGCTGGGAGCCCTTTGTTTTCAAGAGCCGATGGCAGACCATGTTGATGATGATTATGGTGTTGCTGATGATTGGGCGGGTGGTTGTTTTTTTGGTTTGGTTTCTCTTTTTTGTTTTGGGGTTGTTTGGTTTGGTTTGGGTTGGTTTGTTGGGTGCCTAGTTGCATTCTTGAGAGCGGTACTTTGCCAAGAGCGATGGGTAGTTTTTCTATTGCGCTGGGTAACCCGATTATTTGTGCTAACTCTTGGGTGGACAGTACAATGGGGTGGCGTTTTCTAAGGGTGAGACATAACCCAACGGCCAAGCTGGCTGCTAAAAGCGGTGGCCAAAACTCCATCTTGCTAAGCGGTGAGGTGATAAATTTTATAGGATCAAATAATCCCAGCTGATATATCAGTAAGAGCACTGCTATGGGTGTTATCCACCATAGGCGGCAAAAAATATTGTTTCTTAGCCAATGGTTTGAGGGTGATTTTAGTGTTGTTTGGGGTAGGTGTGGATTTTTTTGTTTTTTAACGGTTTTGAAGTGGTTCATAGCGGAGGCGGGTAGTGCTTTTTTGATAGCTTGAGCGGTTTGTGCCGAGTTGCTTTGGATAACTATTTGGCAGATAAAGAGGGTGCTGGCAAGTTTTATGGCTGCATTTTTTGTACACTCTCTCACCCAAGGATCAGAGTTATTGTAGGGTGAGACGTTTTTGGCTGGTTTGGTTTTTAGATTTCTTTTTGCGATGGTGCCAACAGCATCAATGCTTTGATTGAGCAATTCTTTGTTTAGGTTGGGGGTTTGGTTGGTTTTTTCGAAGATATATTTCTGTATACTCAAAAGTGCGTTGGGGTCGGCTTGGGCGGTGATCTCTAGGCTTGTGTTTGAACCGGCGATGGAGGCAACTAATCGGTCTATGAGGTTTGGGGGCTTTTTTTCTTGATAGCTAACTATGGGCAGGGCATAGTTTTTCGCTAATTCTAATTCTGCTCTGAACTGATAGCATTGCTCAGGCGGCTCAGCACTTACTACCTCAACATCTATGAGTGTTCTTATGATGTTTGCGATCTGATTTTTTGTCTGCTCATCAGCAAGCTGAAGATAGAACCTAATCAACGACGACGCTTCACACCCTCTGTTTCCGGTGTCTTTGATGAGAAAGCGGTAGGGTTTAGCTAGGTTGTATAGCGCATCTAGGATAGGTGCAAAATTTCCCGTGTTTAACTCTGAGGTTATCAGGGGTCTAACCTCAACCCAGTATTCCCTATTGACTAACTCCATAGCTATCGATACTTAGATTTTTCTAACTTTAAAAGAACTGATAGGATGCGCTTTGTTGTATCTCGTAATTTCTCTGTTGAGGCCGGTGGAATATTTTGGGAAGGCCTAGTTAACCCTTCTCGTAAACTTTATAACAACTACACCATAAGAAACCTCATGGGTCACCTAATCAAAGGGTTACCGTTGCTGTTTGCACTATCCCTAAGTATTATGTGTTTTCTCACAATCGCCTGTCTATTTTCTACTGAACCCATTTTTGCCCAGACACTCCAAAAACCAGCCCCTCCCGAATTTAGCTTAAAATTCGTTCCAGCATCAGAAACCACAATCCATACCGACCCCTATACAGGCGAAAAAATATCTGAAACAAGAAACAAGAACACCATAGAAGTCAAGATAAAAAATCAGTCATTTAAAGAAAAAATAAACGGTGTTAACTATTACCTATTTTACTCTATAAGTGAGCGGGGCCATTTTGCTTCTCCAGACACAAGCAGTGCAGAGTATTACAGTTTTTATAATTATTCTTTTCAGGAATTTCCCGACGAACCGCCATTCAACCTGCTCAGAGCTTCCAATTCGGAATACACAACAGTCTCAATCTATGGAGATTACCCTCCAAACGCCCAAATTGATGTAACCGTAACTGCAATGTTGATGTATTACAGCGAATTTATACAATATACTCCATACTATTACACGGGCCTCTCCACGAGCTATTTAACAGCTGGTGCGGTTGAAGGTGAAACTAACTATAGTAAACAAACATTCACCCTACCTAACTACCAGACTTCTGACAATTCCCCCGACCCTGCAGTCACAATTACACCATCCCCCAATGCCGATTCTTTTGCACCAACTGAAAAAGACGCCAACATAATTTCAATGCCCCTAGCAACCTTTACCATCATCATTGTAATTTTCTTATCAATCATAACCCTACTATTAACACTAATACTTTTCAAAATACGCAAACCCAACAACAACAGCAATAATTAAATCTACAACCACTCAATTCACCAGCTTACTGTAGCGATTCGTTGAATCAGCCGTTAGTTGCTACCTACTACCGATAAAACAACACAACACAAAACATGGTTTCTTTATGGTAGAAAAACTTCGCCAACTCTGAGAATGTGGTGTAGTTATTTTTGGTCTGTTTAGCAGACCAGTTTACTTCTTTGACAGATCGATTATATCACTTATTGTACTGGCAGCTTTCTGCAGCCTGACCTATCTGATGCACCTAACTGCTGTGTGTTGTTGTTTTTAAAATTCTGTGGTATGGTTTTTGGTGTTATCTGTTGGATACATGTCTTTGGTCAGAAAAGCCCTCGGTTCTATCTTTTTTAGGGTTGTTTGAAGGTATTGGGTTGGTAATTATTGCTGGAGTTACGCTTTGGATGGGTGTTCCTGCCGTTTTTTTCTGGGTGCCTCTTTTTGGATTAGTTATTGCAATATTGATGATAGTTGTCGCTGTTGAGACAGCAAATTCAACCCTCTATATCGTCTCTAGTTACGGCATCTCCAAAAAACAAGTCCGACCAATTTTTCATGCCGAAGCAATTCCCCTCAACAAAATTGCCAACATAACCATCACCCAAGGAATCTGGGGACGCCTCTTTCACTTTGGCACCCTCTACATTAACAGCTCAAGCCTCACCTACAATCCCCTAATTCTAACAGGAGTAAAAAAACCCCAAACACTAAGGAGACTCATAGTTGCCGCCAAACAAACCACCCAACAAACCAACTAACCCCACCACCACTACTATTACCACTACCCCAATCAACAAAAACATTGGACGACACCACCCCAAACTTTCCACCCCACTACCGCCGCCTCCTTCTCCTTCTCTTCTTTTTAGGTTGTTGCTGTTAACGCTGATAGGCTTCACAATTCTTCTCTTCTTGATGCCTGCTCTGCCCTTGATGTTTGCCCAAAACACCCAAGAGACAGCGGAGGTGGAGGTTGTTTCTGCTGAGTTGTTTTTGGAACCGCTTTTGGACAAATATGGTTATCCGGCCATAAATGCTGATGGAACCCTCTATCCCAACGACCAATTCACCCTAACCTGCCACATCAAGCTGCCAAATAGCCTCATCTTTGAAAAAGCTGCAATCAACTATCCTTCTGAGGCCTTCAATATGCTTAACACAGATGATTTGACTTCCCCAACTGGCTTGAGCGCCTTTGAGGTATCATCGGAGGCCGAAGCAAAAACCTACCTCTTCACTGTTGAAATATGGGGCCGCGAAGCATCTGAACCTGAAAACACCTCCGCCTCCTCCTCTTATGTGATAACCCAAACAACTCTAAGTGTGCAAGTGGTTCACTACGATCCCCACTTCACCCCCCTTCTAACCTACACCCTCCCCAATACAAACAACAACAGCAACAGCAGTAGTAGCGGCGAATCTAGCTTTGACTGCCCCTTTGCACAAATTATCCGCTACGACGGCAACGGACCCACCCACAACCTCGCCCAACGCGCTATCATCGATGACTACCACTGGGATGGCTATGCACAAAAAATCCCCCAACTAAACACCCTGCACCAACAGCAACTTATCCCAAACCTAACCGTAGCCAACTTTTTCAACCAAACCACAACCATCCAATTCCTCACCATAGGCATAACAAACAACAACACACCCAGCTCCTCTACTCTGCTAATAGTTGACGGAGAAACCCTCAACGCAGGGGAACTCCCCAAAACATATAGCTGGCAAATAAACACAAACCACACCTACACCTGGACCAAAACACTGCAAGCAACAACAGTAACAACAACAGCAATAGATCAAACCCCCAACAACCCAACAAAACCCCCAGCACAGGAATGGTTCGAATGGCAACTCAACCTCGTATTCCCGCCCTCATCTGACCAAATAATGCCCCTCCAAACCAACCAAATTCCCGATGACGAAATAAACCCGCTCATCCAACAATTCAATTCACCCAATGGAACCCTAACAACCACCCCAATTGGAAGTACCGTTACCGCAATATATGCCCACAACAAACCCTTAGAAAATTTTGCCCAAGAACAAAACATAAGCAAAAACCAAACCCTGCACTGCACCACACCCCTGCCACTATACTTCAACTCAAACCAACGCTACGCAAAAATCCAATACCGCCTAGATCCCCAAATCACAAAAGCCCTAACCACCCAAAACTTCACCGACACCCTTCACTACAATGTGACAACAGGCAGCACACGATTTGGTAACCCAAACTATTTCACAACAAACTTTACTACACAATACCACTTCTACAACAAACCCTTCAACGTAACAGCCTACCACTGGAACCCTACCAACCAAACCTGGAACCCCGACCCCACAGTCAACATAACAGCCAGTTTCAAATCCGCATTTAACTTCACCCAAACCGACATCCTACTCTGGGAACTAGAAGAACAAACAACCGACCAAACAGCCCTCAAACTCGTACAAACCGACATGTATGACTCAGACACCCAAACTTTTTCCGGAACAGGCACCCTAACAGCCAATCTAAAACAAACAAGCCCCCTCTACTACAACCTCCACATAGAAGCAAAACAAAAACAAACAGTCACACTGCAAAGAACCATCCAACTAAACTTTAGAAACAACCAATCCTACAACCTCCCCCTAAACCTCGACCCCACCTCCCCCCTACCAATCAGCATTATCGCCGACGATCCCCAAACAATCCAACTAACCCTCGAAACCCCAACAGAGCTAGGCGGCCTAACAACCATATCTATATACCAAATCACAAAAACACCACCCCAACAAAAAAACCTAGAACAACTTCCCAAAGACCAACTCAACCTCAAACTACAAAAAACCCTAAACCTAACCCAACCCCAACAACAAATCCAAACCCCACCCAACTATGATAAACAAACCGCCCAATTCTACCAATACTACGAAGGCTACAGCTCCATATTTAGCGAAGCTTTAGGTTTTTGTGGACAAACCCAACTTGCCCTATCAAAAGACCCAACCCTAACCGCTCTAACCGATCAAGGTGAAGCCCTGCTCTATGTTGAGGCCACAAACGTTTGGAACACAACTTTCCATCAAATCATCGCTGTTCAACCTTACTCTGATCCAAAATGGAACATACCCCTCAACCAAGCAACAATATACCTCACAATCATTATCATCGTTGCTATACTCACAAGCTTTACCATATACCTAATACGAGCAAAACAATAGCTCACCAAAAGCATATTTTTGGCTCAATAATAAAGAGCTGTAGGTGTCGTGTGCCGTTAAATAGGTCACGGACGTTGCCGCCTCTGACGATCCCGCACCCCGCTGGGGACACGAAAACCTGCCCCAAAACAATGCAATACTACCTTAAACTAAAATTTGTTGCTACAGTTAACAAAACTGTCTTCTATAGTAGCAAGTGGTAGAATATAGACGATATGTTATCTTATCCAGTGGAATTTGATTTTTTCTTGTTTTTCGATAATGTCAAATTCGTGATGATCAGCAGTTAGTAGTTCTCCTCCGCAAACCGATGTTTCTGCAAGAGCTATTGAATCTGCAAGTGAGATTTTGTATGAAGCTTTATATCGTCCTGCCTCATTGAAAACTTCCGACAAAGTGGACTGTATTATTATAGGCAGTTTTTTAATCATTGTCAGTTCTTGGTTAGCTTTTGTTTTTCCTAGGTTACGGTAAATGTCATAGTACACTTCAAGGAGGTTAATGCTGTTCATGTGAATTTCTATTTTGCATTCCTTTGCGGATTTCAAAATGATTATGACCGTTTCTGCTCCTAGTTCATCACGTAAGAATGCTATTAGTGCGCAGGCGTCCATGATGTAGACGGAGTTTATTCTTCTAGTTCCTTATCGGCGTGTTTTCGTTCTAAGAATTTATCAACCGACATCTCTGGATAATCAGAGAGTGAGCCGCGTAATTTGCTGATATAGTCAAGTGGTTCTTCTATTGGTATGAGGCGTATTTCGCCATCGGTTTCACGTACCTCTACTTTTTCGGTTCTAATTAACTTGGATAAAGTCTTGGGCAAGGTTTTGGTATTTAATACAGTTTCAGTCACGGCAATCACCCTTCCAAAGTGAGTGAACTGTTTAAGCCTGAACTGTTTAAACATAATACGTAGTAGATATTGCCTTTTTCTTTTATGGGTTTGATGGGTTTTTAGATCGTTATCGTATAGCTGTTAGTGTGGTTGTTGTTGGGTCATGGGTTTTTTGCTTTTAAAAAGAAGCTGGGTTTGATTTATGGTGCAGTAACAGTTGTTGTTGTCGGATAGGTTTCGGTCCTGGTGTGTGGTAGTTCACAAAAAAATCAATGATGTAATTTGTAGGTTAAGGTCTACTCGGGCTTTGCTTGGGGTGGATGCTGGTATTCTGATTGCCTTTTTCACCATCACCATGTTTGCCATCTATCTTGCGGCACCTGTGATTATGTCGACTTTATTTGATATAATAATTGGCGGTCCGGAGGGTATCTATTCCTATCTTTTAGAGTTGCCCCTAATAACTCCCCCCGTCAGTAACGGTGCCACTCTTGGGCAGCAATTAGGCACACCTATGGTGGTGGTGTTTGAGTTGATGCGTACAATTGCTTTGGCTATGTTTGCGGTGGTTTTGATTGTGGCTGCTATATGTTATGTGTTGGAAAATTTCAGGATAATGAATGAAGGCACAGCCGCCAATATCATCATGAACAGTGTTTTTACCTTGATCTTATTGTTTGCCTGCCAGCCCATCTACAACACTGTGGCTGGTGCTATAAACCTCTTTGTAGGCTGGCCCGGTATAGGCGGCTCGGGTCTTCTTATCCCCTCAGGCAATATTATTGACATCATTGTTGGTTATGCCACTGGCGGTATAGGGACTGTTCCTCTGCCCAATATGGATCCCTTCACAGGATTTTTCTTTAGCGGAATTCTCATTATGCTTGTTGCCTCCATTCTGATGTTGACCCTAGTTATGGGTATTACGCGTCTTTTTTTCACAGGGGTTCTTGCCGCGGTTTTACCTTTGATTCTTGTTTTGCGTCTAATTCCGTTGACCAAACACTTTGCTGATACCCTTCTGCAAGATTTAATCGGCTTCATGTTTGCCAGCATCATGGCCTCAATAATATTGCTCTTTGGCTACCAGATACTGATAACCACAACACTAAACCCCCTCACCCAGATTTTGATAGCCATTATTACGCTTTTTGCCGCGGCCTACATGTCCACGGTGTTTGTGGGCAAGTTTGGCGCGTTAGGTATGTCGGCAGCAAACATGGTTGGGGGAGCGGTCACCACAGCGGCTGGAGCGGCTATGGGCATGGCCGGCGGAGCCATTTTGGGTGGCGGGGCAGGTATGGCCAGTCGCATTAGCGGCTTGAGCGGTATGGGTTTGAGCAAAACAGAGATGCTAAACCAAGCCGGCCAAGGGTTTGTATCAGGCGCTGCCCCTGGGGCAGTGATGGGGTTCTTATCAAGCGGAGGCGGAGGAAGTCGACTTGTTATGGGTTCAATGGGCATGCGTAGCATGGGCCGCAGTGTTATCAGCTCTATGGGTATGCAACAAAAACCAGTTCACGATCTTCTCAACCACCGAGCCGGCTCCACTTTGAGTGCGGTACTCTACAAAAACTCCTCAAGCGACGTTCTCCCCTCAGCATCTTCTGAATCCAGCGCTCTTTTTCTAAGCGAGCTGGATACAAAAACAGATGAAGATCTATACCACGACTATGTTGTCTCTAACTACCCCGAGATAGCAGAGAATCTAAAAAATCCCAAAGCCGCAGGCTTGGAGATTAGACGCCATTTAACATCCTTACCCCCTGAGATTGCCTACAGCAACTGGCACCGCGCCCAAACCCAGGGCCGCCTGCCCAAAGAAGGCCGAGCAACCTTTTATCAAAACGCACGTGACGAAGCAGCAACAAACAAAGAAACAGTCACAGCCCTCAAAAAAGGCATCTACACCCCCAACCTCGAAGCCCTAGACAACTCTCCTCGCTTCGCCATAGACGTTTTTAACACCGGCACGGTGACCCAAAAAGGATCCATTGCAAACGCCAAACTCTTCGCCGGAGTAAAAAAATTAGGCATACCTGAAAGCAGACGCGGCAAAGAAGACCATTATGGCGCAACAAATTTCTACAATGCCTCTGCAGATATTTTAGGCCAGAGATTCTCCGAGGTTTCAGCGGTAAAGCTAACTCCCAAAGAACAGAAAACATATGGCTACGCTATGGCAAAAGTTCGTGATGTAGTGGTCAAACGCAACCCCATCTTGGCAAAAAACATTGATTACTATATTATGGGAAAAGACCACGGTGCATTTACCCGTCTTATGAATGATGAAAAATTTACAACCCAAGCAATAAACGATCTGGACTCCCAAAAAACCAGTACTTGGTTTGCTAACACGCTAAACACAAAACCAAGAGAAATCCCCTCCTTAAAGAGCCTCTTTACAGAAACAAAAACAACTACCGATAACCCTGCTAACTCTATTGCTGAGGTATCTCCACAACAGCTTATTCGGTCTAAACCTCTGCAGCGAAAACCCGTCGAATTGGTAAAAACGCAAAAAAGAAACGATAAAGAAAACCCGTGAGCAGTCCATTCAATAGCTCTGCTATTTGATGTATGCGGCCGTTTTTGTTAACTCAGCCTCTTTTGAGGGTATTTTTGGCAGGATTTCTTTGACTTTTTGTATAAATTGTTTTGCGTATCCGCATGCTTTTGGGCTGTCAATTGAATTTAGGTCGGTGGCCATATCGTAGAATATAAAGAGTTCGGGGTCATTGATTAGTTTGGTAACTTTTTTAACGGTCTTTATATCAAAGCTTAGTGTTTTTGTGGGCGGCCATAGTGCGTGGATTCCCAGTTTTGCTGCTAGTGCATAGTATGCTGCCCAAACACTTATCATAGCGTTGGATTGTGCCAAATAATTATCGGCCACTCTGAGTTCCCATTGAATATATGTGTCATCGGGGTCAAATGCATGAGGTTTGCCTGCAAGCAAATCTGCTTGAAAATTCTCCAAAATCGGATCACAGCTAAAGTATTTGGTGTAGAATTCTGTTGAGTAGCTCTCGATGTCACATACCTGTATAATTTCGCTTATTATCCAGCAGGTTATCCTATCTCCTTTCCATCTGCTGTAGCCGTATATGTTGTTTAGGGTTTTTGCGTAGCGTTGCATGAGGTTTTGCGGTTTCTCTTTTGGAGCGGCTTCTTGAAGCTTTTTTTGGGCTTGTTCGTAGAGGATATGGGGAACTTGATAGAACATGTCTGGATCGGGGGCGTCCATTTTTTCAAACAGTGTTTTCCAGGGTTTGTTGTCGTAGTGCATCTTGTTGATGATTTGTTTTGCGGTTTCTCTTAGTTTATCTTGGGTTGGTTTGTCTGTTTTTATTTTGGCAAGTACGTAATCATGTATGAGCCAAGATGACCAATCGTTGTGGTTGAGTTCGCGAAGATATTTTCCAAAAATTTCCTCCATAGTGTGATCTTTGAAGAAGTATTTTCCGGGCATGTAGCGGTAGGTTACGTATCGTTCGGCTTGAAGGATTCGCCAGTCTATCTCTTCATAGGCCTCAACATGGCCGCATTGGCTGCATTGTGTGGTTTTTGTTTGATCGTCAAATACAAGTTTGTTTTTATCTTTGTCGCATTTATTACACCAGTCCCCAGCGTTGGTCCATACATTAAATGTCCACTCCTCAGTCAGCTGGGTTTCTTGCTCTGGTGTAGTATAATTCAATTTGTATGCCTCCGATGACACCCATATAGTATGTGTTTGTTTGGTTGTGTAATCGTAATCCAAGTTTTTGCTAATTCTAGATCTTTAGGTGTGTGAGATTGGTTCATTTTTTCACCCAATCAGTTGGTCTCTGAATTTAAAAGGAACAATTTTGGTATATGTCAAAATTTGATCTATTGTTGTTGTGTTGGCGTTTTTGTTTTTTCATTCTGTTTTTTCTTGTTCGGTGATTTGGTTCCAGTATTGTTGGCATATTGGTAGGTAGCGTTGTATGTTTTCGTGTGTGCGGGTGTGTTCCAGGGGTTTTTACATTGTTCCATGGGGGTCTCCAAGAAATTGGTGTTTGTTTTTGCTTTTAAGGTCCCTCTTGAAACTACCTTTGTCAGGAGGGGAGGGGTGACTAAAAGTGTAGTGAAGTGCTGTTTTGTGTGGGTTACTTTTTGTTTTTTGTAGTAAGGGTTTGCTATTTGTTGGCTGGTTATGTGGTTGAATTGTTGGTTTGGGTTTTTGGATGTTGTGTTAGTGGCGTTATCTCTTTTTTACTCTATATATTATGTGTTTTTTTATGGTATATATGGTAAACATGATGGTAAATATATAAATGTGTATTAAGTATATAGTTGACTTGCATGACTCTTGTTTTACAAGCCTCATGATGCGGTGTAGCTGAACAACGGTTTGAATGTCCAATGATTAAAGGACCAAACAAAAACAAAAGTCTAAAGGTTAAAACACAATGAAAACCAAGACCAAATTTTTAATAACCTTACTAACAGCCACATTAATCCTAACAATCCTTCCAACAGTACTCTTTGTAATGGGCCAAAATCCCGAAGCCGATCAACTAGTTGCCCACATAGACGCAATATCTGGCTTAAAAGCCTCAATTGACAACAACGACCCAAACGTTATCCAGGTAACAGGCAGCGTTGAACAGGCAACAACACTCAACATCGATATTGGTTCTGGAATAACCGTGAAATGGGGTGCAATATACCGCGGAGAAGCATCCCCCCTAATACGTTTTACTGGCGCTGGCACTTTTGAAGTTGGACCCGGCGGCTGGATTGAAAATGAAGGCTCCGGCAACGCAATTAACGCAAACGGCGCCAAAGTCATCGTAACTGGTACCAGTAGCGCCGAGAGCGGCTTTGTATACGCCAACAGCGGCACCGCTATCGAAGGCTCAGGCCCAAACACAACCGTCACAATCGAGGGATTTGGCTCAGTATGTGGAGACGAAATCTTTAACCTACACCCAGTTATCAACATGATCAATTCCGCAAATACTGGCGATAACGTATTTGTAAACGGCGGTCACGTATGGGCGATCGCATCCTCCCGTTTAGGCTATGCCATCCAAACCTACGGCAATGTTGTAGTAAATGCTGGCGATGTCTACAGTCATACCGATCAAGGTCGAGCCATAAACCTTGTTGGTTATACCTCAGTCGCCAAAATCAACGGCGGCAAAGTGTGGGCTGATGGTATAAGCGGTGTTGCAATTAGCACCGCTAACACCGCAGGTCTCATCGAGTCAGTAGCTAATGCATCTGTTGTAGTCACAGGCGGAATCGTATCAGCCACAACCGGACAAGCAATCCGTACAACAGGCGCAAATTCCAGCGTAACAGTGACTGGCGGTATCGTTTCAACTACAACTGGCACCGCAATCCATACTGAACATTCCTCTGTCAATGTCACAATAGCAGTAAATGGCGGTACCGTTTCAGCCACAACAGGTTATGCGATCAATCCAACAGGTACAGTTTCCACTATCATAGTAGATGGCGGATTCGTATTTGCATACGGCACTGATATCACCGGCACAAATAATGTGGTACGCAGAACAGGTTTTACACCTACTGGCACAGGTGTAGTGGTCGCCTGGAACCCGGATGTAGTTTCTCCTTTTGTATATATTGAGAACTCAAACACTGCACTCTCCGTCTCCCCCCTTGGTAGCGCAACATGGCACAACAACACAGTACACAGCGGCATCAGCTACACAAATGGTGCAAACCAAGGCTTTTTCCCAATAAGCAATGTAACAGTAACAACATATGATATCCACTATGAGCTAAACGGCGGCTCTTTGTCTGCAGATGCTCCAACAAACTACTATGGTCTAGATTTGCCGCTTGGGGTTCCTGATGCTTATGGTGTGTTTGTTTTTGCTGGTTGGGATGTTGTTTTTTCTGGTGGTTCTTCTGTGTTGGGTGTTCTTGGTTATGAGATTCCTGTTGGTTCTTATGGTGATGTTACTTTGACGGCTACTTGGGATTCTGTGGTGCATAATTATTCTATTTCTTATGTGTTGAATGGTGGGGTCGATGTGGCTGGTAACC
>WRCX01000049.1 GCA_009783705.1 Candidatus Bathycorpusculum hydrogenotrophicum
AAACCCGCCCTTGGCGACTTTTTCAGACAAACATTTTTTGCAATGCACCATACGAACTAACCTTGTTTGGCGATATATGTACAGCATCACATAAAATTATCTATAAGTGAACACTCTCGAAAATATATTAACCATAACATACCAAAATATAAAATATGGCGATAAAAAACGCGGGTGTATCAACACGAAAATAAATTTGCTCCGCGATTGCGTGTTGACTGCAAGCTTTGAGGAAAGCCACTTGAAAGGGATGATCGTCGAATTTATTGGCGAAGATTTGTTTTACGAAACGGTTGGCGATATTTTAGCCCTCTATTCAGCCAGTGGAAAAATAATTTCGCCCATCGAAAGAAAACTAACCACTACAGAATACAAATACGTCAAAACAGCGGTACTGACATACGCCAAAATGCACGCCGAATTCGAAAAATGGGGCAAAAAAATAACATTTATCGAAATATAACAGCTGAATCAATTCCTGCGTCATCATCATTGCCGCCGCCTTATAGGGAGCAGGCGCATTTTGCGCACATAAACAGAAGGGAGAGGATGATTTTTGGTACGGTTCAAGTTTGTTGGTTTGTTGTTATTCGATGTAGATTGCGGATTGGTAGGGCATGGCCATGGCTGCGCGGTGTTTGGGGTCAAAGCATTGGGTGTCAGATTCGCCATAGATGGTTATTTCTGCGTTGAAACGGTCTTTTAGGAATTTGGCGACCTCAGTTAGGATGGTTTTTTCGTCGGTGAGTCCGATTTTTACCAGGTTGAGTTTGCGGTCGCTGGAAACTTTGGTTAGGGCTTTTATGATGCGGGGTACCAGGGGGGCAATGTCTTTCATGTGGGGTTTAAGGGTGGGGTCTGCGGCGAATTCTCGCATTTATTCGTTGATTTTGGCTTCGCCAGCTAAGGTTTTTTCGAGAACTTTTAGGTAGATTTGCCATTTCCAGGGTGCGGCGGTATAGTAAATGATTTTGGTGGGTGTGATTTTCATAGCTTTTAGGATGTTGTTGGTGTCATCCATAACATCGGTGATGAGGGTTTCTTGTTCGAGTGCAGCTATATCAATTTTATCTGCGCTATAGGTGGGCCATTTTGCGGTGCTGATGAAGCCTTCTTCGTCGGTTTGGCTCCAGAGTTCTTCACAGAGAAAGGGGGCAAAGGGTGCTATTAGTTTTAGCCAGTCTTTAACTGCTTCACCTAGGGCTTTTGTTTCGGTGTTGCCTTTGCGTTGTGTGTACCATCTTAGGTCGTTCCAGGTTTCAAACAGGGCGGTTTGGAGGGCTGTGCGGGTTTTGAGTTCGTCAAGGGCGGCAGTGACGTCTTTTATGCGTTGCTGCATTCGACTTGTTAACCATCGCTCCAGGGCGGTGTTTTCATCTTTTTTAGTGGATGCGATTATGTTGCCTGTAAAGCCCATAAAGGAGTCGAATTTGGATTGAAGATCTTTGACATTGTCGGCTCGCCAGTCAGGATCATCCATGCCTTCTGCGCCTAGGAGAAGGCCGCATCGGGTGGCGTCTGCGCCGTATGTTTCGATGGCTCCTTTTAGGGTGATAAAGTTGCCTTTGCTTTTGTGCATGCCTTGGCCTTCGACCATAAGCATGCCGTTGATGCCGATGGCTTTGGGCCAGTGTTGGGGTGGAAAGAGGGCTGCGTGGTGGAATATACAGAAAGATAAATGGTTGGGAACGAGTTCTTTGGCGCTGTTGCGCAAATCTAGGGGGTACCAGTAGAGAAATTCTTGCCGCATAGAATCTAGTAGTTCGGTGCTGATGTTAGCTACTTTTGCAACGGCGGGTTTGTCGCCTTTGCCTAAAAAGATGTAGTCTAATACGTCAGGGGTTAGTGATGGGGGTTGGATGTTGTTTGCTTTTATTTGGGCGTTTATGGTGTAGAAGGCCATATAGAGGGTGCTGTCGCTTAGCGTCTCGATTACCCAGCCTTTGCCCCAGGGTAGAGGGGTGCCAAATCCGGTGGTTCTTGCGCAGGCCCATTCACGGAGCCAATCAATGACTGTGTTGAACCAGGGTTTGGCTGATTCGGGATAGAGGGTGAGTTGATTTATGACTTGGTGGGCGAGTTCTTTCCATTTTGGGTTGGAGTAGTTGAGAAACCATTGATCAGAGAGGATTTTAACAATACAGGGAGTCATACAGCGGCAAACGACCGCGTCGGAGAGGTCATACATGCAGTCGGCGGCGCCTAGTTTTTTAAAGTCTGCGCCGAGTTTGTCTTTGGCTTCGCGGATGCTTTTACCGGCATATATGCCGCAGTTGGCTTTGAGGGTACCGCTGTGGAACTCTTTTTTGTAGAGTTCATTTGTGGCTTCATCTGCTTTGGGGTCTTTTTGGTCGGTTATGCCCATTTTTTCAACGATTTCAATTGCTGGATACTCGCCAAAGCCATCTATTTGTATGATGGAGATGGGGTTAATTGCTAAGACAACTTTGGGGTCTAGGCCGAATTGGGTGAGTATCTCGGGGTTTTTTTGTAGATCACGTAGTGCTAAATAGTCGTAGGGGGCGTGTGCGGGAACGCTGTAGACTATGCCGGTGGCTGTTTGGGGGTTGACAAACCATCCGGGTAAGATGGGAAATTTGAGGTGGGTTATGGGGCTTGTGAAGAATTTGCCGACCAGTTCACGGCCCAAAAAGGTTCGTTTAGGGGTGATTTTGTGTTCTTGTTCTTTGAGTTTTTCTGCGGCTTGCTGGCTAATTATCCATGTTTCGCCATCCACGTCTGCTTCGACATATGTGGCATCGGGGTTTATCCACATGTTAGTTATACCATAGACGGTCTCAGGACGAAAAGTTGCGGCAGGCAAAATTGTGCCATCATCGAGGCAGTATTTTATTAGAGTATATTCATCGGGTGTGATACCTTCGCCGCTTTGGCGGTCGTGATCACCGGTTGGTGATTGATCTTTGGGACACCAAACAACAGGATGAGTCCCCTGGGTGACATAGCCTTCTTCTTTGAGGTTTTTGTATTGCCACTCGATGAATTTTTGGAAGGTGGGCATAACAGTTGTAAATTCTCGGCGCCAATCCACTGAGAAGCCAATACGCTTAACCGCCGAACGTCCATCGTTTGTGTAATATTGAGCCATATAGTAGGGATCAACAAATTTCTGAAGATCGGCCTCAGATACGCCGTCTACTTCGCGGAGCACCTTTATGTAGGCTTCATCGCCGCGTGCTACACGCTGAGAGGCTCCAAGCAGGGGTTGGCCTGTCCAGTGCCAACTCCAAGGCCAGAGCACATTAAAGCCCTGCATTCGTTTAAAGCGGGCATAAACATCCACCCTAGAGGCCGTAAAGGCATGACCTACATGCAAAGGTCCATTCATATAGGGAAACGGGAAAGTCACCAGTTTTTTTTGGCGATTTGGATCTGGATCGGCTTCAAAGAGCTTTGCTTCTTCCCAGCGCTTTTGCCATTTCTGCTCGATTTGCTTGGTCTGGCTCATAAATCCACTGATTAAGGCTTAGGCTATTAAGAGTTTTGCTTTACAGCGCTTTAGGCTGACGATCCAAAATTAAACAAGTGTACAATAGCGGATCAACTGTAGAGAGGTGTAAAATAAGAAAACTTGCTATAAGATATTGGTTTAGGGTAGTTTTGGTTTCGGTGGTAGTGGTGTTGAGATGTATGGTGGCGGGGTAGCCAATTCTGGCAATAACGGAAGGGAAGGGCATGTCAAAACAAGCTACCCCCGATGAAATATATGGCTGGTGTTATCAAAGATAGGACAAACCATATCTTCCACCCGTACACACCATACATACAGCTAATTGGCTTTATTTGATTTAATGCTAAGCATACGAACAAAACGTCCAAAAACTAGACAAATACACAAATAAATCAACCAACCACTACACAAATAACAAACATAATGTCCAATTACTAGACATATAAAAATATAAGCCAAAAATAAAAAATGGATAAAACAGAGAAAAATGAGACAAAATAAAGGGTAGTAACAACAGCATGATAAAACAAAAAAGGAAATCATCTGCAAGCACAATTTCTACCCCATTACAGAAAGGGGTATAAACTAACCTCGCCGTATTCGGCAAGGCTCACTCGACTTTATCAGAACACGCAAATCGAAATTTTCATAGGAGTGTAGCAAGGTGGCACTCCGATTTTTTGTTAAGACTGTACCTGTTGCGGGTGTCCTTCGCTTTTGCCGTGGACGTTTTTGTGCCATTGCCCCAAAATTTGCAAAAATGGGGCAAGTAGCTTTTCCCCAAATTCCGACAAATATCACTCATGTGGCGGGGTCTGTTCGCTCCCTGTCGGACTGTTTGTACTTTGTTCCAAAAGTGGATGGAACGGCACGCTCGCGTCGCCAAGCGGTCGCTATCGCCCCCGATCAGCGCCGCTCCCTTCGGGGCTTAGTTTCTGCTGTGAGTGTCCTTAGCGCCGTGCAGGGGTATTTTTTTGTTGTTACTGCTCAAAATACGGGAAGGCGCACTTACACAATCGCGCCGCGATTGCCCATTATTCATGCGGGTTTGAGGGTTTTTACGAACTGAAACGTCGGGGGTATTTGTAACGCCGATTTATCATCTTAGCGTTAAAATTATCGGCAGAGGTTCGGGGCGGTCTTAGGTCGGTGCGGCGGCGTATCGGGCAGGAGAAAAGTTCCAATCTGTGACTCATGCGTCATACCAATCGGGGGAGAAGTTACAGGGCAAAGACGACAGGAGCAACAGAATTACGTATGATTACAGGTCAAAGAGCGGTGTGGTGCATAAGGAAATAATTTTGCCCGAAAATGCACCGCCTGAGTTTACGGACAGAGAAAACCTTTGGAATAGTGTAGAAGCAAGCAAAACCCGAAAAAACTCACAGCTTGCACGGGAAATTATTGTTGCATTACCAAGGGAACTCGATTTAGAAGAGCAAATAGAGGTTATGCGGGAATATGTGCGTGAAAATTTTGTCAACAAAGGCATGATTGCCGATTTTGCCATACACGACAAGGGGGATGATAATCCGCACGCCCATATTATGTTGACAACACGTCATGTTACGCGAGACGTTGCCATACCGCGAAGCATATTATCAACAGTACATTTGAACGCAAATGGTCGGACGAGCGTATCAACCACCGCTCATACAAAGAGCATGGCGTAGACCGTCTACCCTACATACATCGGGACATGAGGCGACGGCCCTTGAAAAAAAGGACATACGCATCGCAAAAGGCGATTATAACCGCGAAATCAAACGGCGCAACCAAACACGCGCCGAACTAATCCGCATGACCGAACAAGCCCAAATAAAACAACTATCAAGAGAAAACCGCACACGCGACCGCACCCCCGACCTCAACTCTGAGAGGACACACGCTGATGAGGCAACCACTTCAGCTAGTTTATGGCAAGCATTAACACAGATTCTGAAGCTCTGACTAAATGTTGCAAATACATATTGGACTTAACCGGGTCGTTGGTTAAGTAGTAGCAAATTTTGCGATAACATGATTGTTTAATAATTTATTTGTTATAGGTAGTATAGAAATCAAGTGGATTGTGTGTGAAATATGGGCAAAGACTTTGAAAATAAAGTCAGGGAAGGGTTGTCTGGTTTTTCGCGCGGGGATATTTGTTTTTTTGCTTGGTTGTGTGCAGTGCGAACGTTACCCTTTCTGGTCGTGAATAGAAATTTTGATTATTGGAAACGCAAAGATGTAGATAACCGACAGAAACACCTATTTTCAGTATTACACGCAATAGATGCCGCATATGCCGCTCGAACCGCCGCCGCTCGAACCGCCGCCGCTCGAACCGCAACCGCATATGCCGCTCGAACCGCCGCCGACGCCAACGCAGCCGCCGCCGACGCCGCCGACGCCGACGCCGCATATGCCGCTCGAACCGCCGCATATGCCGCTCGAACCGCCGACACAGCTTATGCCGCTCGAACCACCGACACCACATATGCCGCTCGAACCGCCGAAGCCACAGCATATGCCGCTCGAACCGCCGCCGACGCCGCCGACGCCAACGCAGCCGCCGCCGTTTATGCCGCCGACGCCTACGCCGCATACGACGCCCAAGATGTTGCCCGATCGGCGATCGATTTAAAATCTATCCTGGTTGAGGATTTAGAAATAATAGAAGCTGGACGGCATAAGTTCAAAAGTGATACCGCTGTATATGGGTCGATATGGGATAATTTCCAAAGTGCTTTGCGTGATTTAGGTTGTGAGTATTGGAGCGATTGGTATGCAGATGTATTTGCTAAGGGGTTTACACTCAATGATAAAGATCGAGAGGAAATTGAGCTTCGTCTTAGTGTGCCTCCGGAGATTATGAATCAGGGTGCTGCAGATGTTGCCCGCTATGTTTTGGAGCTAAAAGAACAAGGTATTGCACGACTTAATGAAACACGGGTTATTATTTTGGGAAATAAAGGTTCAGGTAAAACATCTCTTGCCCGACGCCTGCAAGACCCCGCTAATGATTTACCTTTGGAGGCTGAGAGTACTGAGGGGGTGGATGTTATCGAGTGGATCATTCCTGTAGATCCCAGTCAGCATTATAGTGGGGTTAATGCTTATGTTTGGGATTTTGCGGGGCATGTTATTACTCATGCGGTTCATCCTTGTTTTATGTCTGAACGTTGTTTGTATATTTTAGTGGTTGATGGGCGGACTGAGGGTGATGGTCGGACGGAGTATTGGTTGGAGCAGATCCGTAATTATGGCAAGGATTCACCGGTATTGGTTCTTATCAATGCTAGAGATAAGCACGTGATAGATCTGCCAAAAAATACTTTGAAAAACACGTTTCCTTCGATTGCAGGTTTTTATGAAGTTAACTTGGGTGCCCGTGATGGAGAGTTGGAGGCTTTCCGCCAAGTCGTTATGGATCTTTTGCGTGATACCCCTCTTTGGAAAAACCAAAAAATATCTGCCCCTGCATACAAAGTTAAGAACAATCTTCGACAAAAATTTAGACAAGGTACCAATTACATTAACCGAAAAGACTTTGATCAGATCGCAAAAAATAACGGCATAAAGCCAGAAGAACAAACACAGTTGTTAAAGGATCTTAAAGATTTAGGCATCTGTTTATGGTACGATAATGTGGATATGGGTGAATTCAACACGATGGTACTAAACCCCGGATGGATCAGCCACGGTATATACCGATTAATCAACTGGGGTTTACATGAGAAAATAAGCACCATCTCAATTTCAAATTTCCTTAAAGCATTTACAGGAAAAGATGCAGATAAATATCCTGAGGGCAAAGCAGGTTTTCTATTCAGGTTGATGGAGACCTATGAGTTGGCATTTTTTAAAGACAAAGATATTCTAGAAATTTTTGTGCCATTATTGCGTCCGGTTGATCGCCCAACGGAGGGTTTGCCTGTGTTTGAGTTTGGGGAGCGATTGCGGATGGAGTATTGTGCAAATCAGGCATTACCACCCTATACGGTTGCACGGTTAGCGGTACGACATTCAGCTGAGTGGAAGGAAGTGCTGTCATGGCGATTTGGCGCGGTACTTAATTGGGAGGGTACTGAGGCGCTTGTGGTGATGGAGAATGAACATGCACATTCTGTGACGGTGTCTGTTAAGGGACCGAAACAAACAGAGTACATATCTATACTTCGAACTACTTTAAATGATATTTTTAAGGTTTATGAAAGCAACTTTCCTGAACTGAAATATGAGGTGCTTGAAGTTAATGCAGAGACCAATCAGGCAGACAGACAGTTACTACCCCATAATGACTCAAATGAATGTATGCAAACGGAAACTCAAATTATCAAGGATGCTATAGTTAGTCAAGAGTTGCCTACAGGTACTTCTCTGAAGTTTTTGAGTTATGCAAAAAAAGCCATTGACGATTATGGTTTATCAAACTCACCAATATTTATAAATTGTAAAGTTAAAATTACTAATTTTCACATCAATATCTTATTTAAAAACTGTTCAGTCAATCTTCAAGGAGAGCTCAATGCGCTTGCCCAACGGTTTAACGAATTAGGAACATCAGAAGCTGATGAACTGGCAAAGGAACTGACGGGAGTTGCTTCTGATGTAAATAAAATAATAAAAGAGATACCGGCGAACATCACAGTAGATTCTTCTGAGCTGGAGGAAGTTAAGTGCTCATTACGCAGTAAAGGTTTGCTTAATCGGTTGGAAAACTTTTATGATGAGATGTGTGACAAAAATTCTGATTTACATAAAAATACGGTCAAAGTTCTAAAGAGTATTCAGAAATTGGGGTCTCATTATAATAATGTAGCTCAGTGGGTGGGTCTCCCACAGATTCCCAGACCATTCCTTGAGACATTTGGAAAGAAAGGATAACAACAAACTTGGAAAAGTATAGTGGAACGAACTCCTCCACAACCGAATGCTTAAACTATGATACATTGAGTACTGTTTTTTCGTCCAACAGCGTTTTATCGATACATTATTGAGACTTTTTGCCGTCGGATATAAACCGTGTTAACATGGGTTCCAATCTTATCAGCATTTATACCGATATTAGCGTCATCAAGCAGTTTGGCAAACTCTTGAAGAGCAACAACTGTCTCATCAATCGCGGTAGTGTCTACTTTGGGGAAAATACTATTAAGCATCTGTTCAGTCTATGTGAGTTATGTTCTTTCATGTGCTCCTCACTAGCAACTGTAACCTGCAATGTAAATACTGCTTTGGAGAAAGCCTAGATGATTTTGATGAGGAATTTGGCGAGGACATAGAAATTGATTACAACCTGCCCCGAAACCTCAACTACGACATAGAACTACTCGTCAAGTTCTGCCGCCAAGATCCTGACTGCACGCTCACCTTCTATGGCGGAGAACCACTTATGCAGTCAGACAAATTAGGGGAAATCATGGACAAAGTTACACCCAAACAGTACATGATGCAAACCAACGGCTTGTTGCTGCACAAGTTGGAGTCAAAGTATGTTAATCGCTTTCACACTCTGCTGGTCTCTATCGATGGAGAAGAAGCTCTAACTGATCACTATCGTGGAGAGGGCACATATCAAAAAGTTATCGAGAATCTCAAACATATAAAACAAAACAACTACCAAGGCGAATTAATCGCCCGTATGACCATCATGGAGCAGACCGATATAGAAAAACAAGTCAAATACCTCCTTGACAACAAAGATTTTTCGTTTACCTCGATTCATTGGCAACTCAATGCTGGATTTTGGGGCAATGACTATCAACGCCGGAACTTTGAAGAATGGACCAAAACCAGCTATATTCCAGGTGTTGATGCCCTGACTCATTTCTGGGTTGATTACATGCAGCAAAAAGGTCAAGTCCTCAAACTCTATCCGATTTTAGGCATTGTAAACTCACTTTTGCATGAGGAGGCTAATTGTTTAATGCGATGTGGAAGCGGCTGGATAAATTATTCTATTCAAACCGATGGTCAGATTTTGCCCTGTCCAACAATGTGGGGCATGAAAGCCTACTACTTGGGACATATAAAAGACACTGATCCTCTGCAGTTGTCCAAGATGTTTGTTCAAGAAAAACCCTGTAGTCAATGCAAAATCCTTGGCGTCTGCGGTGGACGATGCCTCTACACCAACATTACCAAACGTTGGACAGACGAAGCCTACAACAAAGTCTGCTATACTGTACAAAAATTGATTGATTCAGTACAGTCGGAGATACCGCGAATAAAACAACTCATTAACGATGGAAAAATATCTCTGCAGGATTTTGATTACGTAAAATACAATGGCGCCGAAATCATCCCCTAAGAGACGCAACAGCTACACAATTAGAAAGTTAGACAGACATTATAATTATTCTGATAGCTACGCAAAGGTGCAAGGATAATTAATTGAAGTTATGTTGTTTTTAAAAATAGATTTACAAAAAATAAAATGGAGGGTTTATGGACCCTTCTTTGTGATTTCTTTGACTGCGCCGGCAGCGACTGTTGTACCCATGTCTCGGATTGCAAAGCGACCGAGTTCTGGGAATTCAGTGAATGTTTCGATTGCGATGGGGTGAAGTGGTTCCATGCGTACCCATGCGGCGTCGCCTGTCTTTAGGAAGCTTGGGTTTTCTTCAGATACTTGGCCGGTGCGTGGGTCGATTTTCTTGATGAGTTCAACGAAGCGGACTGCGATTTGGCCTGTGTGGTAGTGAAGTACTGGGGTGTAGCCTGCTGCGATTGCGGTTGGGTGGTAGATGATGATGATTTGGCCGATGAATTCTTTTGCAACGGTTGGTGGGTTGTCAGATGGGCCTGCAACATCTCCGCGGTGAACATCGTTTTTGCCGATGCCTCGGATGTTCATGCCGATGTTGTCTCCTGGTTCTGCGACTGGGATGGTGGTGTGGTGCATTTCAATGGATTTGACTTCAGCGGTTTTGTTTGAGGGCATAAAGACTACGCTTGTGCCGGGTTTGAGAGTGCCTGTTTCGACTCTGCCGACTGGGACGGTGCCGATGCCAGTGATGGTGTAGACGTCTTGGATTGGAACACGCAGTGGTTTGTTGGTTGGCTTTGCTGGGACTTCGAGTAGGTCGAAGGCTTCCATCATGGTTGGGCCAGTGTACCAAGGCATGTTTGGACTCTTGGTTGCCAGGTTGTCACCTTTCAAACCTGAAACTGGAACGAAGTTAATTTTATCAATCTTGAAGCCGACTATTTTGAGCATACGAGATAGTTCGTTCTTCATTTCTTCATAGCGATCTTTGCTCCAGTTTACGGTTGAGTCGTCCATCTTGTTGATGCCGACGATCAGCTGGCGTATACCTAAAGTGAAAGCTAAGAAGGCGTGCTCACGTGTTTGGCCGCCTGCACCAATGCCTGCCTCGAATTCGCCTTTCTTGGCTGAGCTGAATAGAACTGCTGCGTCAGCTTGGCTTGCGCCGGTAATCATGTTTTTGATAAAGTCTCTGTGGCCTGGTGCATCGATGACGGTCATGTTGTATTTCTTAGTTGGGAATTGGAGGAATCGAAGGTCGATGGTGACACCGCGTTCTCGTTCTTCTTTAAGGTTGTCTAGAACCCAAGCGAAGTGGAAGGTGCCTTTACCCATCTGTTCTGCTTCTTGCTGGTAAGCATCAATTGTTCTTTGGTCAATAACGCCGGCTAAGTAGAGTAAGTGGCCGGTAGTGGTAGATTTACCGTTGTCAACGTGCCCCATGATAATGATGTTTAGGTGGGGTTTGTCACTTTTGCTCATTTTTCAATCCTCTATTAATTTATCCTAATTTTGTGAAATCGTTAACACATCAGTTCTTCCCATTATTTTAATCTTATGATTTACTCGGGACTGAAAATACGGCTGAAAAACCCAATCAGAGAGAAAAATCGCAACCCCTATTGCACACGATACGGCCACACATTCCAAGACTAGACCGCCTGAACCACAAACAACAACCAAAACAGAACATAAAAACACTACAACCACATCAAAAAAAGAGAAAACTCAAAATATTACCCTCCACCACAAAACCAACAAACCAACTGCTACTGCTGGAACTACTATCAAGCGGTCGCTACATGATGAGGTTATTGTGGTTCTTTTAGTTCCTCTACTTTTGGAGACCCGTCTTTTATGTTGATTTTAAGCAGAGATTTGGTGCCCATCCACTCAACTAGGGGATAGCCAACTATGATTTGAAACCAAAAAGTTAGCAGACGAACAATTGTTGTGGCAGCGCCTGCAACAGCCACAGGAACGCCATATAGAACAAAGAGATTAATCATGGTGACTTCTACCGCACCAATAGGGATACCCGCAGTTAAGGTCTCAACTGTGGTAACTATGCAGTACACAGTGGCTAAATTGATTAAAGAAATGGCTGAAAAGTCAAGGGCATAAAAGATCATTAGATAAACTGTAAGGCTAAACATCCAAGAAATCACTGCGTAGATAAAGGGTTTTATGAGGTAACGCGGATGTTTTTTAAATGTTTTAAAGACCCCGCTAAAGGAAAATAAACTTTGAGAGATTTTTTCTCTAAAGCTTTGCTGTTTTGAGGGATCTTTGATTAGACGCCTAGCTACCCACATTATGATAGTTACAATTTTATCTGCGGCTGTTTCTTTGAAAGCTATCAAAAAGACACAGGCAAGAACAGCGGCAGTACCAGATATCACCAAAATAATGGGGGTTACCAGATAGAGAGGCAGTTTTTGGGTAAAGAGTAGAAGAAGAAAGCCTACGATTAAGCCGCCGGAATATACAAACGTACTAATTATGCGTGAACCCAAAACGGTGGCAGCTGCAATACCTGTGTCGTTTTGGATATCTTTTTGAGATAATGCGATACGGATGACTTCTCCGCCTATGGTTGCACTTGGAAGAATGAGTTCAACAACGTTACCTATCCAATTATAGAGCAATAGCTTGCGAAATTTTACACTGACCGAGAGTGTTTCTAGGAGGCTGTACCAGATCAAAGAGTCAAAAACTACCCCTGCAATTAATGCGCCTATAGCCAGCAGTAGAAACAGTGAATATTGGTAGACATCTAGACGGCTTAGAAGAAGAAAAAGACCCTCAAACCCCACAAAGAACCACAAATACAGAATAAACGCTACCAAACCCAGGGCCATAAACAGAAAGGTTCGTCTTCGAGCCAAATGCAACCTTAATTCTCCACTTGCCTAAAACTACCCTTGCCAAATAGACAAGCAACACTCCCACCCTGCAGACAAGGACACACTTTGCCTATTACGCGCATACAGGCAGTTACATATAAACTAATTTCAACATGCATATTAATCAAGTGGCAAGGGCAAAGAAACAAAAGGTATCGTTGTAAAAATGTTTAAGGAGAAAACAAATAAGGGCTTAAACCACAAATAAACAACACTTATCTACAGGAATGGGACATACAAAACGGCGAAGAATATGGAAAACGGTACCGAAGCTAAAATTAGGCAAGATATTCTCCGAGAAATCCAAGTACTTGAACAGAACTATCAAATTATCTCAGCATTCATATCAGGATCAGACCTAGACCCCTCAACATTGGGAAACAGTCTGCAGGCATTTAAAGACAGCCTAAGCCGCGCCAGCACCTATGTACTTGCACTCTACAATCTAAGAGGCCAACGTATCGACATACCCTGGGAATCACTCTTCTCCAACCTTGACTATGCATTAGCAGCACTCTCAGCATCAGCATCAATTAACCAAAGAGACATGGTCCGAGCGACGCTGGCGATGTCAAAAGATCAAACGCAACAAGTATTAGCATACTTTGCAGCACTAAAACAATCCATCACAAACTAACACATTTTTCTGTTAGTTTATTTTTAGCAAGACCGTTTAGTCAGATTTTTGCCGCTACAACAACCACAGATTGCAGTGCAGGGGTATTGCAAACTCTTTTTAGCCGCAACCACACTATTTTGAGCCTAAGCGAGAGGGTTAAACATGAACCAGCCCAGCGGCAGTCAGCTAGATCAGCAACGCAACGAACCATTTATTCTAAGACATAAGTATAGGCTGGCTTTGCTGGTTTTTCTGGCTATTTTCGTTGCAGCCGCAGTGTATAATCTTGAGTATATGTCGGTGCAGTGGGATGAGATGCCCCATCTCTATGGAGGAGTATTGTTAAGTCGAGGACAAACCGGGGAATACATGATGACCTATGGATATTATCCACCCATCTTTGATTTGGCCACAACGGGTTTTTTTAGCGTTTTTGGTGTAAGTGAGTTTTCAGGTCGTCTTGTTGCAGTTGTCTTCTCAGTGTTGGCAATTTTGGTTCTCTTTGAATTCACTAAACGGATCTACGGCGATAAAACCGCCTTAATTGCTAGTGTATTTTTAGGCACCATGCCTGGATTTTTTTGGCTCAGCCGGGTTGCTATGATAGAAACCCTGCTCATATTCTTCTTTACGCTAACAATGTTTGCCTTCTACACTTGGCTAACCAAAAATGACAGCCGCCGGGCATTGCTCTTTGCAGGTTTAGCGCTGGGGTTGGGGGTGCTGGCAAAGTATCAGATAGTTGTTGCGGCTTTGGCTATGCTTTTGAGCATAGTGTTCTTAGCTCGCAAACGTCTCAAGGGTAATTTAGGAAAGTTTTTGCTCATCGGAATCATTGCAGTCGTGGTTGTTGTACCCTGGTTTGTAGCCATCTATCACTACAATGGCATGACAAAATTTGAAACGCTCCAATATGTTATGTCTGAGGGTGGACAAGATCGTCCCGCATATGGAAATCGTTTTCAGCCGCTCCCAGTCTTCTATCTTGTAGAGATGACCTGGCCCTTTAGTGATCTACCGGTTCATCCCATTACGTTGCCCATTTTTATCTTGGGGTTATGTGGTTTGGGTTTGTTTGCTTATCGCCGAAGTAAACAAGACGTATTTTTCCTAACGTGGTTTTTGGTAGTTTACATATTTTTTACGTTAGTTCCTAATCGACAATGGCGCTACGTAACACCTCTGTTTCCCATTTTAGCCATAGCGGCAACTTGTTTTATTTTGTTTCTCTATAACAACATGCAGACTTGGAAGCCACTGCAGACCAAAGTCAGAGGCATAAAATATCAAAAACTGGCCTCCATTGCATTTATAGCCATACTCATTGGCGCCGTTGCCTATAGCAGCTATAGCGCATATGAGATGACGGTGCGTGATCAAATCCATATCCCAGTTAAAGAATCAACAGCCTATCTGGCAGCAAACATGACACAAACCGAATCAGCAGCACTAGTTTGCAGTTTTAACTTACTTAACCAAGACATGTTTCGCTTCTACTTACCAGCCAATATGTCAAGCGAGCAAATTTGGCAATACCCCGAATTGGCAGTTGATGCCTTCACCCCTGATTTTGATATAGATGGGTTTGTGGATCTATGCGTTGAGAGAAATGTGAAATACATAATTCTCTACGACTTTGGCGTATATACCCAGTTTTTCAATACCACACTAGATTATACGGCTGTGCGACAAATGATCTTTGAAACCGGACGATTTGATGATCCCGAAGAACGACCGTTTTGGGGCGAATACTATGGCTGGTATGGCTATCGAATCTTTCTAGTTCGCTTCTTGGGCTAAGCAGGTAAGTAATTGGAACCTATTGGGTTTCTAGGAGTTCGAAGCCGGTTTCTTTATTTTTAGTTCGTTTGGCTGTGCTGTCAGTTAGTTCTAAGAGGATGACTTCGCCTATTTGCCACACAGCCACACCTGCTCGTACGCAACCGGTGATGACATTGTCGCCTCGGCCAAAGCTTGCGTGCATATGCAGTTTGGGTTTGCCTGCATCGTCACAGAACAGTGTACCTACACCTATGCCTTCATGAACGCCACGCAGAAGCGTAATTACCGGGTCGGGCGGCATTGCTTTGCCGTCTTTGGGACCCACAACAACTTTGCTTTGATCTTCTGCACCGCCTAAGAAAAAGCACAAAGCACCACTAAGCTGATTTTCGGTGGCGAATTTTTCTATAACTTCATGTATGCGTTCGTTTTGATGGAGTCGAAGGATAAAGATTCTGCCAAGCTGAGCTTGAGTGTAATTCAAAAATAACCCTCAGCTACGATGTATTATGGAAATGCTTAAAAACGTTTTTACAAACACCTATTAGGGCTAAATTGTGGCAATAGGAAAGAGCATTGTAATTGAGACTATAGTTACCATAGTAATTCTGGTGCCTGTTTACTATTTTGCGCGTGTGGCTGGCAATCTTTCCTTTGCAGCCATATCTTTTGTTGTGGGTATTGGCGTTCTTTTAGGTTTGCGACATATTATGCGCAAATCAGGTATGAAGGTTTATCAAACTAGCCTTAAAGGCGGGAGAGCAAATACCCTGCGTCCAGAGGCTAGAATAGCGATAATGCTTTTTTCAGGCATGCTTTTTGCCGGTATAGTAATAGGCATCATTAGGGTATTTGCAGGTTGGCTACCAATCTATATTCATGTGCCTTTGGTCATCTTAAGCGGTGTTATAGGAGCTATCATTGGAGATATCCTCAGAAAAACATTTCAAAAACAATAGTAAAATGTTTAACTAATCGCCTCTTAGAAGCCTAATTAAAATACAAAAGCTCAGCAGGTTATTTTTTGAGACTTTGAGTTATGTCAGGGGTAGAAAAAGCTTGAGAGTTGTTTTTGTTTGGGCTCCTCTTTGCTAAACCCTGTGACTCTAACACCAACACGGCGTATGTCCATTGTTGAATCATCTAGAAAGCGTTCAAAGAGTATGCGTACATTGCGCAGAATTGTATCTTTATCTTTAGCGGGTTGTTCAAGGGTGATGCTACGTGTTTTGCTGTTTATATCTACATTAACCACATAGATCGATATTGTCTTGAAACTATAGTTTTTCTCTGTGAGCTCTTTGTAGATGGGTTCAATGAGTTCGGTTGTTTTTTGTAGGATAAAGTCTAAGTCGTGGGTATCTTGTTTTAGGGTGCCGATTTTGCTGATGGATTCTGCTTCGCCTTGTTCCTGTACCGGTTCGTTGTCAACTGCGTTGGCGGCGTTGTGGAAATAGAGACCAAGGACTCTACCAAAGGTTTCGATAAGCCGCTGACTGTCATATTTGGCAAGTTCGCCAATAGTTTTTATGCCCATTTGGTCCATTTTAGCAGAGGTCTTTTTACCTACACCCAACAGACGATCAACCGATAAAGGCGCAAGAAATGCTTCAGCATCCTCGGGTTTTATTATGGTTAGGCCGTTGGGTTTTTGGCTGTCACAGGCAATTTTGGCGATAAGTTTGTTGGGTCCAACACCTATGGTGAAAGAAATCCCGACTTGGGCTTTCACAGAGTCTTTGATGATTTGAGCGTAATCATGTGCTTTTTCAAAGCTGCCCTCGACTTGTTGGGTTACATCTAGGTAGGCCTCATCTATACTGACCTGCTCAAGCGTGGTAGCGTAGGTGCGAAAGATATCCATGATACGGTTGCTGATTTGGCTATAGTATTCATGGTCAACTTTGAAGAAAACGGCGTTAGTGTTTTCTAGTTTTTGTTTAGCCAGAAATAGCGGTAATCCTGATTTGACGCCGTAGCTACGGGCGATATAGTTGCTTGTTGAGACTGCTCCGCTTTCCTCAGTCCGACCGGAATAGACCCCGACAACTATGGGTTTATCTTTGATAGTGGGATCGCGGAGTTCTTCGCATTGGGCAAAAAAATAGTCAAAATCAGCAAGGAAAATTATTCGTTTTTGCATTTTAGGGGCTCCTTTGGGGCATAAGCCAGGATCCATCACATGCCGCAGTACTTAAACCATGGAGGGCTTCGCGGCAAACTCCAAACTGCATACCCTGCGCCAAGACTGTGTCGCGTATGTTTTTTAGTAGTTTATAGCGGTATTCGTTAGGTAACAAAGTGCTACCTCCGACTTTTTCGCCTTCCGCAGAGTAGAGGGGTTTTAGTTGTTCCATCACTTTGGGTAGGGCTTGGTAGAGGCGGTTCCAGTTGTCGGGTTTGGCTTTGTAGGTGGAGCAGGTTATGTGTTTAACACCGATGTCGGCGAGGGTTTTTATGAGTTTTTGGGGTTGGTCGTTTATGTGTGGGATGAGGGGGTCGATGCGAACTGATACGGGTATGCCTGCTTTTTGGAGTTCTTGTGCGGCTCTGATGCGTTGGTTGGGGGTGGGTGCATTGGGTTCTATGATATTTGCTATGAATTCGTTGTCAGTTGTTATGGTTAGGGCCACTGTTGCGGGTACTTGGCATAATAAATCGTCGTCTCGGGTGACTAGGTTGCTTTTGGTTATGATTTGGAGTTGGCAATTACAACCGGCTAAAATTTCTAGGCATCGTCGGGTTAGGCCTTCGGTGGCATCCATTTTTGGGTAGGGATCAGATGAGTTGGATAGTGAAATGGTTTGGCCGTTTAGTTTTATGGCTTCTCGTCGAAGCATTGCAAGGCAGTCTTTTTTTGGATGGATTTGTTTAAAGTTTGGGATGTAGCTTGTAGCATAGCAATAGAGACAGTGATGGTCGCATCCTGTGTAGGGATTAAACGTAAGTTTTGAGGGACATGTACAGAGACCAGAGCGCCAAGGGTCAAAGCTACTAATCAAGGTCATTGTAAATTCATCTATCAAATAATAGTTGCAAATATTTACTTAAGTGGTTTTTTATACAGAAAAATAAAAACGTACCAACAAATCAACTAAATATACAATATACATATCACAATTATCTAGTTTAGAGTTTAACACACTATAATATGAGAGTGTTCACCTAAAGATATACATCATTTGATTTTGCCATTGTTGAAAAATTTCAGGCATAGTCAAAGCACACCACAAACGAATAGTTAAATCCACCATAACAGAACTCTTAGACACAA
>WRCX01000050.1 GCA_009783705.1 Candidatus Bathycorpusculum hydrogenotrophicum
TTACGTACTAATATAACTATGTTTTGGTTTATGGGAAATGTCACTTTAAGGCGTAATTATAATTTAGACGGTTTTTTATGCCCCATTACAACGTCATAGTTACATTTCTCGGGATTTTAGGTAGCTACGGGGTTACTTCTTGGTCGGGATGCACAATACCCGCAACAGAGGTTTCATTTTGTTTGTGTCTAAAACCGTTTTTTGAACCCGAGCGCATAGCACTCATACTCTGAGAAACCGCGCTAACCACGCTGTCAGTGTTTTCTTTAATCAGCTCCATGGCGGTTTGGTTAACTTCTAGTTCAACGGTTAATTTTACTCGTCCCGCTCCATTTTTGTCTGCTTCCATATATCCACCTCCATAAAATCGTACTGTTACTATTTTATGGGTTAACATTTAGGTAGTTTAAACCTGAGTGACTGCACCGGCACAGCTACAATAAAAAGGATTAGAGCTCAGCCCAATATTGGGCAAGAGCGTCAAGGGCACTGTCAAAGAGGTAATCGTTTGGTACAACATTGACGGATATGTTGAGTTCTTTTAGGGCTTGGGCGGTTGTGGGTCCGATGGCAACTATGGCAACTTTTTCGGTTATGATTTGACGGAGTTGATCCAGGGTTGTTTTTTCGGTAAGCATTTTAAAGATGTTTTTAGCGCTCAAGCCGCTACCAAACAATAGGGCGTTTATATGGCCCTGGGTTAGGTCTTGGTAGAATTTGTTTTTGACTGCTTCATCTATGGGTAGACCTGATTCGTAGACATAGATTTCCTCAACATCAGCACCCATCGCTCGAAGAGTCTCAGTGAGGGTGGGTGAGGCGTTGCTTGTTCGGGGGATGCGAAAAGTTTTGTTTTTAAGATTAGTGTTTGAGAGAGCCTCAAGCAGGCCTTCGCTGCTGTATTTTTGTGGAATCATATCCACGCGAATATTTTTTTCTTGGAGGGCTTCGGCTGTTTTGGGGCCGACTGCAATAACACAAGTATTTTTTAGGCCTTCATAGAGTTGGGTGGTTTGTTTGATGTCTTCGGTGGCGCTAAAGCGGTGTTTGACTCCGTTTGTGCTCATCAGAGCCACGTAGTCCACAGTGCCCTCTTGAAGTTCAGTTATGAATTTTTTGAGGGATTCGGGGTTGTTTAGGGGTTTTATTTCTATGGCGGGGATGTAATAGGGAACGCCGCCTTTATTTCTGATGAGTTCGCCTGCTTCTTCGGTTTGCCCAATGGGGCGGGTTATGGCTACGATGCGGCCTTTTAGAGGGGTGTTTTGAACCATGAAAGTTTCCTGCCTAATATTGCGACTTCTCCGATGACAATAACAGAGGGTGGTTTTATGTTTCTATCTTGGGCTTCTTGTATAATGGTGCCCAGGGTAGCGATTAGGGTGCGTTGTTGGGGGAGGGTGCCTGATTCGATCATGGCGATGGGTTTTTTGGGGTTTATGCCGCCGGTTAAGAGTTTTTCGACTATGCCTTGGAGTGATTCGACGCCCATGAGAATAACCATGGTGTCAACGGCGTGGGCGATTTTTATCCAGTCGATGGGTTTGTCGGCGTCGCCTGCTCTGTGTCCGGTGATGATGGCTACTGAGGCGGCGTAGTCACGGTGTGTGAGGGGGATGCCTGCGTAGGCGGGTGCGACAATTGAGGAGCTCACGCCTGGTACATATTCAAATGCAATACCCTCTGCGAGTAGGGCTTCGGCTTCTTCGCCTCCTCGGCCAAAGATGAAGGGGTCTCCGCCTTTTAGGCGTATCACTTGGCCGCCTTGTTTGGCTTTCTCGATTATGAGCTCGGTTATTTTGTCTTGGGGAACTTCGTGAAGGCCACTGCGTTTGCCCACAAAGAGCAACTCGGCTTTTGGGGGTGCCATGGCTAGAACTTCTCCGCTGACGCCTAAGCGGTCATAGATAACTACGTCAGCGGTTTTTATTAGCTCAACAGCTTTGACTGTTAGTAGTTTTGGGTCGCCGGGGCCGGCGCCGACTAGAAATACTCTACCATACGCCATACTTTTCTCTCCATTGCTTCTCGAATTCTTCTGCACCCTGATTGATTAGTTCTTCGCCCACTTTGGTGCCTAGTTCTTTGGCTTGGTTTAGGGTGCCGTTTGCTTGGGCGCTGATTTTTCTTTGGTCGTTTAGTGAAAAGATACTTCCCAAAAGGGTGAGTTGGTTTCCTTGGGCTTTGGCAACTGCGCCGATGGGAACTCGGCATCCGCCCTCAAGTTTAAGCACTAGACTGCGCTCGGCGGTGATTTCGGCTTTGCTGGCTGGGTCTTCGATGGATTGTAATAAAGTGATGAGTTTTGTGTTGCCTTCTTTGGCGGTGACTGCTATGGCGCCTTGGCCTGCGGCTGAGGGGAAATGTTCGAGGGGGAGGCTTTCGGTTATTTGGTCTGCTATGTTTAGTCGTTCTAATCCGGCTTGGGCGATGACTATACCGGCGAGTTCGCCGCTGATCACTTTGTTTATGCGTGTATCAACGTTGCCGCGGATGGGTTGCACATCTAGGTCAGGTCGGAGGTATTTGATTTCGGCTAGGCGGCGCAGGCTGCCGGTGCCAACAACTGCGCCGTGGGGTAAATCTTTGAAGGGAACATTGTTGTGGGAGATAAATACGTCGTTTGGTGAGTCGCGTTTGGGAATTGCAGCTATCACAGTGCCGGTTTGTATCTCCACAATGGGAACGTCTTTTAAGCTGTGGACGGCAAAGTCGACTTCGCCGTTAACGACTTGTTGGTCGATTTCTTTTTCAAAGAGGCCCTTGGCATCGATGCTAAAGAGGGGTTTGCCGTGTTCTTTGTCGCCTAGGGTGTGAATAATTTTGAGCTCGAATTCTACTTGTGGGTTTTTGGCTTTTATCCAGTCTAGGGTGCGATTAGTCTGGGTTAGGGCTAGTTTGCTGCCTCGGGTGCCAACGATTAGTTTCATGGGGTTGTCCTCGTGTTAGCTACGGCTTTGAGGGCGCAGTCTAGTGCGTTTGTGGTGAATTTGAGGTCGTCTTCTGTGTGTGCGGTTGAGATAAAGCAGGTTTCATATTGAGAGGGGGGTATGAATACGCCTTGTTTTAGCAGTTCGTGGAAGTATGCACTAAACATGGTTTGGTTGCTGTGTTTGGCGTCGTCATAGTTTGTTATGTCTTGGGCTGTAAAGAAGAGTTGATAGAGTGAGGCAATGCTGTAGACCTGTACAGGTAGCTGGTAGCTTGTGGCTTGGTCGAGGAGGAACTTTTTGAGATCTGAGGCTTTTTTTTCGAGTTGGGGGTAGAGTTGGGTTTTGTTTTTGGATAGATAATTAAGAGTGGTCATACCTGCGGTGGCTGAGACGGGGTTGCCGCTAAAGGTTCCGGCTTGGTAGACTTTGCCGGCGGGGCTTATGTTTTGCATGATCTCGCTTTTTCCACCAAATGCTGCCAGGGGGAATCCGCCGCCTAAGACTTTGCCTAGGGTTGCCATGTCGGGTTTGATGCCAAAGTATTCTTGTGCGCCTCCCAGGGCAAGGCGGAAGCCGGTGATGATTTCATCAAAGATTAAAACGGTTCCATAGGTCTGAGTTATTTTTCTCAGATTCTGTAAATAGTCTGCTTTGGGTAAGATTAAGCCCACATTAGCCATCACGGGTTCAACTATTACAGCAGCGATATTTTGGCCCTCGGCTCTAAAGGTGTTTTCCAATGCTTCAAGATCGTTGTAGGGGAGCACTATTGTGTTTTGGGTGGTTTCTTGGGGGATGCCCAGTGAGTTAGGCGTGCCAAAGGTTGCTGCGCCTGAGCCGGCTTTGACTAATACATTATCGTGACTGCCATGGAAGCATCCGTCGAATTTGATGATTTTTTTACGATTGGTATAACCTCGGGCGGCTCTCAGGGCATGCATGGTTGCTTCGGTGCCTGTACTTACCAAACGCATCATCTCCATACAGGGGGAGACTTGGCTTATGGTTTCTGCGAATTGAACTTCGAGCTCTGTTGGGGTTCCATAGAGGGTGCCTCTTGGGAGCTGCGCTTTAACGGCGTCAAGAATCTCGGGGTTGGCATGACCTAGAAGCAGTGCGCCGTATGCCATGCAGTAGTCGAGGTATTTTTTTCCATCGGCATCATAGAGTTTGGAACCCTGAGCACATTCTACAAAGAAGGGGTAGGGCTCAAAGGCTCGAACGGGGCTGTTTACGCCGCCGGGCAAAGTTTTTTTTGCTCGCTCATAGAGCTTCAGAGATTTGGATTCAGTCAAGGTTAAGTCAACCAGGATTTTACATCTTTGGCATGATAGGTTATAATGAGATCAGCGCCGGCACGTTTCATACCGATTAGGATTTCACGGATGATTGTTTGCTCATCTATCCATCCGTTTTGTGCGGCGGCTTTAACCATACTGTACTCGCCGCTTACATTGTAGGCAACCACAGGCACATTAAAACTGGCTTTGGCTAGGGTGATAATGTCTAGGTATGCAAGTGCGGGTTTGATCATTATCATATCTGCGCCTTCAGCAATGTCGAGCTCGATTTCTCGCAGGGCTTCTTGGGGGTTGCCTTGGTTCATCTGGTAGCTACGTCGGTCGCCAAATTTTGGGGTGGATTCAGCGGCTTCTCGAAAGGGACCATAGAAGCCTGAGGCATATTTGGCGGCATAGGCAATAATTGGGATTTGATCGTAGCCTGCTTCGTCGAGTGCTTCTCGGATAGCGGCAATTTGGCCATCCATCATGGCCGATGGTGCGACTATGTCGATGCCGGCTTGGGCATAGCTGACAGCTGTTTTAGCCAAAAGGGGCAGGGTTGAGTCGTTTTGGACTTGATTGTCTTTGACTATTCCACAGTGACCATGACTCATATATTCACAAAGACAAACATCACCAATAATGACAAGCTCATCACCGCAGGCTTTTTTGAGTAAACGGATGGCTTGTTGGATAATGCCGTCTTTATGGTAGGCGCCTGTGCCTGTTTCATCTTTTTTAGCGGGAATGCCAAACAAAAGTACTGATTTTATGCCTTGAGCCATTGCGGCTTTAGCTTCCTCTACAACCATTGAGAGCGGTACTCGGTTGTAGCCGGGCATTGATTCGATGGGCACAGGGTTTTTGAGGTCTTCTTCAACAAATATGGGACAGATTAGATGAGCAGGGTTGAGTGTGATGGGGTTGAGCATATCGCGTAGTGCTTGCGTTTTGCGCAGTCTGCGCATACGTACAGAGGGAAAACTCATTGTTTTGTTTCACCTTTTTCTACGAGTGTTAGGGCTAATTTTTGAGCCAGTTCAAGGTTATTTTCCAAGAGGGCTCTTTTAATGTTCTCGTTGTCTAATATCTCATATAACAGTTTACTTCTATCTTTTGGGTTAGAAATACTGTTTTTGAGAGTGTTACGGATTTTTTCTTGCAATTCAATGGCAAGTAAATCCTGGGGGGTAATTAATTTTTCAATGCGTTCGCGAAGCACATGGGCCATAGCGGGACTTTTGCCTCCGGTGGAGATGGCGACTTTGACATTGCCGACTTTGGCGATTGCGGGCAGAATAAAATCGCTAAGCGCAGCATTATCAACCGCATATACCAAACAGCCATATGAGAGGGCGGTTTTTATGAGGTCGTGGTTGAGTTTAGCATTATCAGTGGCTGCTAGGAGTATGTCGGGTTTGGGTTTTAGGCTGTCAATAAATGTTTGAGCGTCTTTAATTTCGGTTTTAAGCAGGTTAACTTGCTTTGTTTCTCCAAGGTTTAAAGCATCATCTGAGAAGTCGCGGCTGATCATCCAAATTATTGCGCCAGAGTCAAGGAAGCTTTTGACTTTGCGGGTTGCTTCTTTGCCTCCGCCGATCACCATAACGGTTTGGCCGCTGAGTTTGAGATCAATTAGCATGTTATTCCCCTTTGGAATCACTAAGCGTATGGTTGGTTATGAGGTTTTTGAATTTGGCTACAAACAAATCATAATCAATTTTTGTTATCTTTGGCGGGGTAGCAATTTTTGTGAGCAACTCTAGGTCGAGGCATTCTTCTGCGGTGTTTAGGGCTTGGGTGCCAAATGCTTCGTATTGGATTTCGATTTCAGGAATCATGCCGCGTGCTTCTAAATCTAATCGCGGTATCATACCTAACAGTGTTACCCCGGCCTGTTGGAAGGCGTGTTGGATCATTTGTTTGGTTTGCTCGGTTAGATAGCTGATTCGGAGTTTGTTTAAAATAACACCTTGAACTTTGACACCTAGACTCTGGAGGTTTCTTATGTAGTTAAGGGCGCTTATGAGGGCTCCTTCGATGCCTTCTTTATCACAGCCTACCACGACAATTGTTGAGGCGTCCAAAGCGGCTGCAACCTCAGCTGTTGACATAGGTCGGCTGTAGTTTTGGTTTAGCAGACCGGTGAAGGCGCTCATGGCGCCCTCGATTATGATAAAGTTGTAGTCTTGGCTTGCCATGGGGATGGCTTGTTCCAGAGGTGTCCAGCCGCTTTCACCGATTTTAATTGAGGAGTATTCTTGGATGGGTTCTTTTGTGAGATAGAGCGAGGAGACGGCGTCGCGGATGTCTCCGCCGACTTTTAGGACACCAACTTTGTAACCGCGTTTTTTAAGTGCGCCGGCGATGCCGGTTACTAGAAATGTTTTGCCTGAGCCGCTGCCCAAGGCGGTGACTAGGATGAGTTTGGGTGGGGTTTGGTTTGTCAGAGGTTGTTGTTGGCGGATGTTTGTGGATATGCCGATTTCGTTTTGGATGTTTTTGAGCAGTTCGGTGTTGGCTTTTTTGATTTCGTTTAGGTCATGTGGGGTTATGTCGAGGGATTGTTGGATGCTTTGGATGATGATGGGGTTTTTGTCTATGAGGCCGTGGATAAAAACTCCTGAGATGTTGCCTTCTTTGTTTGTGACTCCTGAGATGAGGTCTTGGGGATTTTTTTTATAGTTTACGCGCTGGGCATGAGTTATAAGGATAGGGCGAGCGTTTTTGTGGAGTATGGTTTGGCCGTAGGTGTGGCAGTGAAATCCGCTGACTTTTTGGCCGATTTGTTTTGTGATAAAGCTTGTATCAACTATGCTGGCCCAGACACGCTCGGTGCAGATTAGTGGTTTGAATTCGGCGTCAAGTAAGCCTAGACCTTTTCTTGTGATTGGGGAGGTGGATAGTCGTCCGATGTCGGTTTCTTTGGCGAGCACTTGAAAGCCTGAGCATACGCCTAGTACGTATTTTCCGGCTTGGGCCATTTTGGTGATTTCTTTGGCGACGGTTGGGTTGATGCTGGCTGATTCGACAAGGCTACCGCCGGGGATGATGATCATGTCTAAAACTTCTGAGGCGGGTTTGCCGTCAACTTGGCCGTCTGCACAAACTAAGTGTGTGGGGAGGTTGCCAAAGTTTTCAAAGCAGGGTAGAGCACCTGATAAGTAAACTAGACCTATTTTGTGACGTAAATTGCTCAAGTAGTGCACATTTATACACAAACAGCTTGTATTTATAGGCTGATTTATAGATTTTGCGCTTAGCTGACGATAATAACCCTCTGACTTGGCAAGTAGGTAGAGTGTATTTAGATTCACCAGTTTATCAACCAAAGTTTAAATAACCTTTAAATCAGGTTTAGCTATAAACAGATTGGGTGAAGAGCGCCTGTGAAAACTACTACCAAAAACAATCATTCCTTCCGTTCTTTATTCACATTTGATCACACAGTAGCCGAGTAGGAACAGCATCACCCACAACTCACCAACCCCAAGAAAAATGAACCAACCAATCCACCTGCAAAGTCAAAATCAGCCAACCATACCAAAAAAGAAACAGACCACAGATCTCCAACCGAATTTCCCACCACCCTGAATTATTTTCTACGCCACCCACAGATATATGTATGAATACACACTACTCAAGTTAGTTGTAGTGTAAAAACAACCAAAAAACCCCAATTCTGCATTTACCGTAAACATTATATTTAAGCCGGTCGGTTTATCCATCCATGACTTTCTCGGCTAAAGAAGACCACGTGCTCAACGTCCGCATCACACATAAGACAGCCCGGGTTATGCAAATGGAAACTGTTGCATTTAAAGAAAAAACCCAAGCACTAAACGAACTCAAAACCATAGAAGGCGTAGAAGAATGCCTATTTCTACAAACATGCAACAGAATAGAGATCTACCTCACAGCTGAGGAAAACAAAAAAACACTCACAACCATCAAAGAATACCTCGCCAATCGAGCAGGCGAACATGCCAAAGAAATTTCAAATTGCATCGAGGTTGCATCAGATAAAGAAGCCCTAAACCATTTACTCCGCCTAACCTCAGGCATGGAATCAATGGTTATAGGCGAGGAACAAATTCTAAACCAAGTCTGGGATGCCTACCTAGAAGCAGACAACACCAAAACCCTAGGTCCAATTCTAAAGCATCTCTTTAACCGCGCCATGACTATCGGCAGACATGTACGCAACGAAACAGGCATCAACAAAGGCGCTGTTTCAATTGGATCTGCCGCAGTCGAATTAGCAGTTATGCTACTTGAAAACTTGGAGGACAAAAAAATTCTTGTCATGGGCGCAGGAGAAATCGGCACACTTGTCTCCAAAGCCCTTGCACACCGATGCCTAAGTCCCATATTTATCGCTAATCGCACCTACGATCGAGCTGTTAAACTCGCCACAGACCTAAACGGCGAAGCAGTACGCTTTGACAAATTCGACCAAGTTATGGTAGACGCCGATGTAGTCATCTGCTCTACCTCAGCACCCCACTACCTGCTAACCAAAGAAATCATTGCCCATCTGATCACTAAACGCACAAACCCCGCACCTATGCTAATCATAGACATATCCAACCCCCGTAACGTCGAAAAAAGCGTCAACGAAGTAGCCAACGCCAAACTCTACAACATTGATGATCTGCAACTAATAGCAGATAAAAACAAAGCCCAACGAGAAAAAGCCATCGAACATGCACAACTATTGTTAAACGATGAATTGGTTAATCTCGAAGACGATATGAAAGGACTAAGCGTACGATTAATCATCTCCGAGATTCTCTCAGAGACCGAACAAATCCGCAAACGCGAACTCCTCACAGCACTCAACAAAATGGGCAACCTAGATGATCATCAAAAACAGGTTTTAAATGATTTAACATCAATTTTACTCAAGCAAACCTTTATTCCTATAGTTGAGAATCTCAGGTTAGCCGCCAAAACCGAGGATAAACAAACCATCGAAGTAGCGGCTAAATTGTTTGAGAAAGCGGGGAAAAAACAGTGACAAACAAAGCATTAGACAACACAGGTTTAATCTTAATTGGACATGGAAGTAAACTCCCCCATAATCAAGAAAACCTGGAAAAACTTGCAGAGATTTTACGGGCACAATCAGCCTTCAAGCTGGTCGAGATTGCCTTTATGATTCGCAACACCCCAACCATTCCCGAAGCCATAGACACCATCGCCAAAAATGGTGTTACTAAAATTGTGCTGGTACCAGTGTTTCTTGCCGCAGGAGTCCACACCACACAAGAAATTCCCGAACTAATAGAGGTCAAAGACAAACAATCTCAGCTCACCCAACGGGGCATTCAACTCTTCTACGGCGAACCTATTGGTGCAGACCAATGCCTAGCAGTTATCCTTGAAGAAAAAGCTCTAAAAGCCATAGGCAATGATTGGCAACACCGTCATGCCCGCTTCAAAGGCTCACCCATAGAGACCTATCCAGCGACCTCGACAAAGATCTATGAGCAGAGCATGAAACTTATTCACCCCGAGATCCAAGATGTGCTAAACAAAGCACCCAAAAACCAAATTCCCATCATTGAGCGGGTTGTTCACACTACCGCAGATCCGGAATTTGCAAAACTCTTAGTCATAAGTGAACAAGCTGTAGAGGCAGGGGTCAGCGCCATCAAAGCAGGCGCCAAAATCATAACTGACACCAAGATGATTAAAGCAGGTATTCACGAAGCACGAATCCAGCGCTTTGGAGGAGAAATCCTAACCTACATCGATGACCCCCGCGCCAGCAAAGCTGCAACTGATGAGTCCATCACAAGATCCACAGCAGCAGTACGACTAGCAGTAGCGGATAATGCAGATAATGCCATCTTTTTAATCGGTAATGCCCCAACAGCAGCCTTTGAGTTAGCTGAGCAGGTTAAGCAAGGTAAAATTAAACCAGCACTCATAATCGCGGTTCCAGTGGGCTATGTTGGTGCGGCAGAATCCAAAGAAGCCATCGCCCAACTCAATGTTCCCTACATGATTACAAGAGGAAAAAAAGGCAGCAGCACCATTGCAGTCGCCATCTTTAACGCATTATTAGCGATGGCCGAAGCCAATCCATAGAGGAAATAACGATGGCGCGGTTTTTAAAATACGGCATAACAACAGGGGCCACAGCCGCTGCAGCCGCCAAAGCCGCAACCATAGCCGCAACAACCCAACCAGTGGATCGGGTAGTTATTCCAACACCAATTGGTTTGCGTTTTGAGGTTCCTATTAAATCCAGCCGCAAACTCACAGAAGACACAGCAGAGGCAACAACAGTAAAAGATGCTGGTCAAGACATAGATGCCACCGATAAAATGGAAATCACTGCTACCGTCAAACTAACCAACGACGGTAAAATTACCATCAAAAGCGGCGAAGGGATCGGTACAGTTACCAAAGCAGGTCTGCAGGTAGCTATAGGTGAGGGTGCCATCAACCCAGTGCCCAAAGCCATGATAACTGAAGCCATACAAGAAGCCCTACCCCCCAACAGAGGCGCAGATGTTCTAATTACAGCACCTGAGGGTGCAAACATTACCAAAAAAACCATGAACGACAAACTGGGCATAAGAGGCGGCGTGTCGATTCTTGGGACCACAGGCATAGTTAAACCATACTCCCTAGAAGCCTGTCGCCGCTCCCTTGTGCCACAAATCGATGTCGCATTAGCACACGGTTACAAACGCATACTCTGTGTTCCAGGTAACATAGGCGAGCGTATTGCTAAAGAAAAATTCGGGGTTCCCGAAGATGCAATCGTACAAACCGGAGACTTTGTGGGCTACATGCTCGACAAAGCCGTCGACAAAAACGTTAAAGAAATCATTCTTCTGGGACACTCAGGCAAACTGGTCAAATTAGCCGCAAACATCTTTAACACTCACCACAAAGTAGGAGACTCAAGAAACGAAGTCATCGCAGCCTATGCAGGCGCAGTCGGAGCAGATCAAAAACTGGTCAACGAACTCTTAGAGGCAAACACCTCCGATGAGGCCACAGCAATTCTGCAAACCGCAAACTTGGCAGAAGCAACCTATGATCGCATAGCTGAGCGGATACATCAAAGGGTCAGCGACCGGGTGGAAAACAAGATAAAGATAAGCATCGTTATCGTGGCTATGGATGGCAGAGTTCTTGGCATGGACACAAACGCACGGTGTAACAAACCTTGGCAAAACTTGACATAGTGGGTATCGGACCAGGGTCAGCAGACTACGTTACGCCAGCGGCAAAAAAAGCTGTTCAACAAGCAGATCTAGTTATTGGAGCCCAAAGAAGTTTAGCACTTTTTTTGGGAGAGATTCGGGGCGAGCAGGTTGTTTTAACTGCTAAAAATTTACAAGACTCATTAAAAAAAGCCGCTCAAGCAGTTAAAGAAAATAAAAAGGCCGCTTTGCTCTCAACAGGTGATCCGGGATTCTCAGGGTTGTTGCATACCGTTCTTGAGAGCGGACTCTTTAGCGCTAAGGACATTAATGTGGTTCCCGGAGTTAGCTCGATTCAGGCCTGTGCGGCCCGATTAAACATCAGCTGGGACACCGCTAGGCTCTTTACCTTTCATGGCGGCGAAGTCTCCGATGAGCAGAAAAACAAACTAACCCTCGCGGCCCAAGCTAAACAAACCATTCTGCTACTACCAGATCAGAGAAACTTTACCCCACAAAACATAGCCGCCTTTTTGCTTAAAACCGGCAGTGATCCAAAAACACAAGTGTATATCTGTGAGAACATAACCCTTGAGAGCGAAAAAATCACACACACCACCATAGAAGAGATTGCGAGTTTGAATTTTGGTTCACTATGTGTAATGGTTATCAAATAAACAACAAACTAACAACAACGTGAAGAGATATGGTAAAAAACTGGCCCCACAAAACATCTGGAATCCCCGATGAAGCGTTTAATCAACGAGACACAGTTCCAGGACCAACTAAAGAAGAAATCCGAGTAATCACTATAGCCAAAGCACGCCTAAGCGAAGGTGCAGTCGTGATTGATGTGGGCTGCGGCACAGGTGGCTTAACTGTTGAGGCAGCCATACAAGTTGGTTCAAAAGGCAAAGTTTATGCCATCGATGAAGACCCCGCAGCCATAGATTTAACAAAAAGCAACGTAGAAAAATTTGGAGTAGAAAATATTACGGTCATCACAAGGGGAAAAGCTCCTGAAGCACTCTTGGCGCCACCCAATGCAGATGCAGTATTTATTGGCGGAGCAGGACATGCTTTGAGACCCACTATTCAAACAGTTCACTATAAACTCAAATCCGGTGGCAGAATCATCATAAATGCTATATTGCTAGAAACTGCAACGACTGCCATTGCGGAATTGAAGGCTTTGGGCTACAGAGATATCGATGTGGCTAATGTTTCGGTGGCTAAGGGAAAACAAATAAACAGCGGGACCATGATGATGGCAAGAAATCCAGTAACCATAGTTTCAGCAACAAAACTTTGAGGTATGTTAGTTGGTTGGCGTATTTATCGGCATTGGCGTTGGTCCAGGCGACCCTGAGCTTCTTACATTCAAGGCTGCAAAGGCCCTCAAAAAAGTAGATATTATCTGCATACCTAAGAGTCACATAAACAAACCCAGTATGGCACTAGGTATGATTAAAGAAGTTCTAGAGGAGCGTACAACTCCCGCGGAGATTATAGAACTTGTTTTTCCTATGACTAAAGATGATCTCAATAATCGCAAACTCTGGGTAGAAAACGCAACGATAGTTGCTGAGAAAGCTCAAAAAGGCAAAGATGTGGCTTTTATCACCCTTGGCGATCCTATGCTCTATAGTACTTTTCGCTATCTCTATGAATGTGTCAAAGAAACATATCCCGAAATCGAACTAGAGATTATTCCAGGGGTAACCTCAGTTACTGCAGCCGCAGCCTCATCAAAACTACCTTTAGCTGAGAAAGATGAAGTTGTCACAATCATTCCTACAAACCTTGACTCGGCCCACTTAGAAGATGCCGCCAGACATGCAGATAACCTGGTCTTTATGAAATGTGCGTTTCACATAAAAGAACTCATACCCACCCTGCTCAAATCAGGTTTCACAAAAAACTCGACTGTTGCATTGGTTAAGCGATGCACACTATCTGAAGAGAAGGTGATTGTGGGTAAACTAGACGAGGTTAGTAACTGGGATGTAAAAGAAGATTATTTCTCAGTCGCTATCGTTAAAAAAAATCCAGTGCCTATTCACTGGAAACAAAACAACGGACATAAGGGATGTTGTTGTAAACATGAATAAAGTTATGTTTATCGGCGCCGGATCAGGCGACCCCGAACTTATAACCCTAAAAGGCAAAAAATGGCTCGAACAAGCAGATATAGTTCTCTACACAGGCAGTCTGCTAAATCCAGAATATCTCAAATACTGCAAACCAAACGTTGCACTCTACGACAGTGCCAAGATGGGCCTGCCCGAAATGCTCCAAGTTATGGTTAACGGCGTTAGAGCAGACAAACTGGTGGTTCGGCTCCACGATGGAGATCCCAGCTTTTATGGTGCAATTCAAGAAGTCATGACAGCTCTAGACAGCGAGGGTATTGAATACTTCCGCATCCCCGGCATCAGCTGTCTGCTAGGCGGTGCAGCCGCACTAAACAGAGAATTAACACTGCCAAACATTAGCCAAACTGTTATAATCACCCGTCCCAAAGGACGCACCCCAGTACCCGAAGCCGAGAGCATACAAAAACTCGCAACACACCAAGCCACCATGGTCATCTTTTTAGGCACCCCCCACATCGCCCGCGTCGTTGAGGACCTCCAAATAGGAGGCTACCCCAAAGACACACCCTGCCAAGTCGTCTACAAAGCAACCTGGCCAGAGCAAAAAATCGTCAAAGGCACCCTCAATGACATCGTAGAGGAAGTCAAAGCCCAAAACATAACCGAAACCGCACTCATCTTTGTCGGTAAAGTCCTAGACCCACAGGCCTATGACTTCTCTAAACTCTACGACCCCACATTCACCACGGGGTTCCGTAAGGGCGAGGAGTAAATGACAAAACAAGGCATAACAATTGTTGCCATAACCCACCGCGGCGTTGGAACTGCACTAAAAATCCAAAAAGCACTCGATATCTGCGGGTTAAGTGCCATTGTTTGTGCCCCAAAAAAATACAGCCAACCCGGCGTCACAGCCATAGAAACAAACCTTGCCGATTTTATAAAAGAAAATTATAACAAAACAAAGGCTCTAGTGGCAGTCATGGCAACCGGCATAATCATCCGCGCCGTTGCACCACTTCTTGAGAGCAAACTCACCGATCCACCTGTTATAGGCGTAGATGCCACAGGCAAATTTGTCATAAGCCTCCTCTCAGGACATCTAGGCGGCGCAAACGACCTAACCCGAACCATAGTCGCAGGCATCAACGCCACTCCCGTCATAACCACAGCCTCCGATGCATTAGGTAAACAGAGCGCAGATGAACTCGCCCGAACCATGCATCTAACAATACAAAACCCAGACAGCCTCGTTGCCGTGAACTCAGCGATAGTAAACGATGGAAATCTTGCCGCAATATTGGTAGATGATATCAAAATGCCCCTAGAAGCCCTGAGTGATTTTGATATAAAAAAGGTCCAAACCAGCACCCAAGCCATAGAAATTATAGATACCCACTACGATGCAGGCATCATAATCACCCAAAACCCCCTCGCAACCATCAAATCCAAAAAACCCCTCACCATCCTAAACGCCAAACGCATCATAGTCGGCTTGGGCGCACGCAAAGACACACCAGCAAAAGACATAGTGACAACCGTAGAAAAAGCACTAGCACAGATTCATGTACCACTACAAAGAGTGACCGCTTTTGCAACGGTTGATATAAAACGCAACTCTCAGCCCATGCTAGATGCAGTGGAGGCACTGGGAGCACCGCTTGAGTTTTTAAGTGTCGATGCACTTCGTTCAGTGACATATGCTGATCTGTCACCAGATTCAGCGATGGTTCAACAAAAAATTGGTGTTGGAGGAGTATGCGAACGAGCAGCACTACTGATAGCGGGAAACAATTCAAAACTGATTCTCAAGAAAACCAAACTAAACGGGACAACAGTGGCAGTAGCCGAGGCAGAGTAAGTGTAGTCGGCATCGGACCCGGCAACCCCGAACATCTCACACCCAAAGCCAGAACAGAGATCGAAACTGCCGATGTCGTTGTTGGTTATGGAACATATATCAAACTTGTCGAAAACGTTACCAAAAAAGATGCTGAAGTTATCTCAGGCACTATGGGCAGAGAAGTGGAACGAGCCAAAATTGCAGTTGATAGAGCCAAAGCAGGCAAACAAGTTGTTATGGTATCTAGCGGTGATCCAGGTGTATATGGAATGGCAGGCGTTGTGCTAGAGGTAGCCGCCAAAGACCCAAACCCAGTGCCGGTAGAAGTTGTGCCAGGTGTAACAGCAGCAACATCTGCATCAGCCATTTTAGGCGCACCGTTAGTAAGTGACTTTGCAGTTATCAGTCTAAGTGATCTGCTAACACCGTGGGAAAAAATCGAGCACCGACTAGAAGCAGTCTCACTAGCGGATATGTCCATTGTACTCTATAACCCACAAAGCCAAGGACGCATCGAACCACTAACAAAAGCCTATGAGATTATGCTCAAACACATTAACCCCAAAACGCCTGTAGGTATCGTGCGACAAGCAGGACGCGAAGGACAAACCAGCACCATCACAACACTCAAAGACATGCTCAACTGCAACATCGACATGGTCACAACCATAGTTATCGGCAACTCCGCCACCAAAGTCATCAACGGAAAAATGATCACAGCAAGAGGCTATGACCTCTAAGCTGACTACTATTTTTTACAGTTTAGTGAGAAGCGTAGCAACGCAATCACCAACACAAACCTACCCTCAGTGCACTCCAAAAGTTTGGGATATAGGATTAACGGCTAAAGACATGTCTTTTACGCAAGTATAGCAAAGTAATTGACAACAGTGTTGTAATAGCAACAAACAGTACCACTACAGCAACGCCTATCCAAGCTAAGCCGAACATTACTGAGTCATCAGAAGCAGACGGGGTTGGTGTTGGTGAGGTGGTTTGTGATGGCAAAGCGCTTGATAAATCAGAACGATCCAATGAATTATTTGATGATAATGTTGTTTGGACAGGAGATGATGATGTAAGCATAGAAGTTGACGAGTCAACAGTTGTTATTTGTGTGTTATTTGGGCCACTTTCAATGTCATCAGCATATGAATTATTCGAAACCTGATTCTTACAGTTACAAGACGCTTTTGGCACACAACAACATAAATGGCGATCACAACAAGCTTTACAGGAGTTTTTAGTACAACAGCAATCACACTTACAGCAACAAGCTTTACAGGAGTTTTTAGTACAACAGCAATCACACTTACAGCAACAAGCTTTACAGGAGTTTTTAGTACAACAGCAATCACACTTACAGCAACAAGGTGCTTTTGGCACACAACAACAATGTTGCGGTGTCTTCTCTGTATTGGCATAAACTATAGTCACATGACTACCCGATTCTAAATCAATAGTCACCGTACCAGACGCCAAATCCACCGAATAACTACCACTGGGAGCATCCACAATAATATTAGAAATATCCCAA
>WRCX01000051.1 GCA_009783705.1 Candidatus Bathycorpusculum hydrogenotrophicum
AATTGTCTCAAAAATTATCCAACGCTCATCTTTGGTCAAGTTAACACTGTACTTTTTATTCATAACTAAGCACGTGTTAACATATACAATCAACACTTATTTATAATGCGGTCAAAGCAGTATTCTACTTCCACACCAGCACCCGTATAGTACGCTTCATTGTTGATAATACAGCCACCAGATAATCTAAAAGAACCCCAATGAGACACATGAACACCACCGCCATGTGCTGCTGTGTTGTTAGCAATCAGACCGCCTGACATACTAAAACTGCCACAATTGTACACACCTCCCCCGTCCTCTCGATCCTTATCGCCCACAAAGATTCTTTCAGAAGGAATTATATTGCCGGCGATTATGCCCATAGACATTGTGAGTTTACCCCCCTGATTAACAGTTACCCCCCTGCCTGTAGAGCCTGAATTATGAGTTACTACAATTCCAGCGAGCGTCAACGCTCCCCCGTCATTAACCATGATGGTGGTTTGGTTATTTGCGCCAATTAACTTGAAAAATTTATCATTGTCATTGTTGCTTGTTAATGTGACATCTTTCTTTGCAGGAATAACAAGCGGCTCTGTGAGTGTGATGTCCTTATCAAGGGCGATGACGCTGGATCCTGCGGCGTTTTTAACAGCATTTCTAAGTTCAACTTCATTGCTGATCACCTTATCAGTGGCTCCTGACACAAACGGTGAAATGTTGTTACTAAACTCAGCGACAAACGGAGCCAAAACCAATACCATCACAAATAGTACGGCAACACAAAACAAAACTTTTCCACTACAGTGGTTGTGTAAATTGGATTTAACGTTTATGTTCATACAGCGGCCTCTTATAGTGTTGTTATAAAAGCACAGGATGCGCTGTTTATATCACTATTGCCTTCTGTTATGGGGGCAAAAGTAACAAAACTGAAACAAAGATTGTGATGCGCTATGGTACAAAACATATCAAAAATGCGCTGGATATGTTCTGAGGCCTTTATCTTTGAGTGGAAATGGTGGTGGTGTTGATAATTCGTCAGGAAACTCGTTTGGATTATGCTGAAGTATATCGACTTGTGAAAATATCTTTTGCAACGGTTTCTAATGATGATGGAGCGGTGCCGGATTATTTGAATGAACGTGAAAAAGATGTTTTTGTGCCTGAATTGTCTTTGGTTGCCCAAAACGATGATGGACAGCAAATCATCGGACAAATCGTTCTATACAAAACCCCGATTACCACACCACGGGGCGAACGTATTGAGTTGTTGCTCTCTCCTATTTGTGTTCATCCCAATTATTTTCGACATGGTATAGCCCGCGCTATGGTAAATGAGGCTCTAAGCCGAGCTAAACACATGGGGTTTGGAGCCGTATTTCTATGCGGCGATCCCAAAATTTATAGAAACTTGGGTTTTCTACCCTCGTATCACTATGGTATATTTCATAAAAATGATCTAACCAAGACGGTTGATTGGAGTATGGTTTGTGAACTATATCCTGGCGCCTTAAACGGCGTGTCAGGAACAGTGAATACAATATAGTCTTATATCCAGTGTTTTCTACACAGTCATTATCGTAGTATGCTCCTATATTGTGTCATCGGAAATCTGTGCTGGCTTTCTAAGCAGAGTTATGTGGGATTAAATGTGCTAATGCCGTAAAGAGCATAAAAATTACGACAGGCAAAGCGGGGTTGCTGAGAAAAATTTATATTTAAATGTTTGATTTTGAATTCCAGTTTAATTACTTAAGAAATTGAAAATTGGTGAAATTTATGTCACAAGGTGGAAACATTCCAGTTCTAGTATTGAAGGAAGGTACAGGCAGAAGCACTGGCCGCGAAGCACAAAAAAATAACATTATGGCTGCTAAAATCGTTGCTGAAGCAGTGAAAACCACCCTTGGACCCTGCGGCATGGACAAGATGCTGGTCAGCGGTATGGGCGATGTTGCCATAACCAACGACGGCGCAACCATCATGAAAGAACTCGACGTACAGCATCCCGCAGCAAAGATGCTTGTTGAAGTTGCCAAGGCCCAAGATAAAGAAGTTGGCGACGGAACAACAACAGCTGTCATACTCTCAGGTGAATTGCTTGCAAAAGCTGAAGCGCTTCTTGACAAAAACATTCACCCCACAGTTATCATCGAGGGCTACAAAAAAGCAAGCGAAAAAGCCCAAGAAATCCTCCAAACCATCGCCATGTCCATAGCCTTTGAAGATGAGAAAACTCTCAAAGAAGTCGCAATCACCAGCATATCAAGCAAAAACATCAACGTAGCTGAAGATCACTATGCAAAAATCATTGTCGACTCCGTAAAACAGGTCTCTGAGAAAGTCGACAGTAAATACATCGCAGACATTGACCTTATTAAAATCATCAAAAAACACGGTCAAAGTCTCAACGAAACCGAACTCGTCAAAGGCATGGTTCTAGACAAAGAAATCGCCAGTAGCGGCATGCCAAAAATTGTCGATGGTGCAAAAATCGCTCTGCTCAACGCCAAACTCGAAATCGAAAAAACCGAGTTTGACGCAAAAATCAACATCGAAAGCCCCGACCAGATGAAATTATTCCTCGACGAAGAAGAACGTATGCTAAAAGACATGGTCTCCTCAGTCACCAACTCCGGTGCCAATGTCATCTTTTGCGAAAAAGGCATTGATGATATGGCCCTTCACTTCCTAGGCAAAGCCGGCATAATCGCAGTTAAAAGCGTCAGCAGCAGCGACATGGAAAAACTCGCCAAAGCAACCGGCGCCCAAATCGTTGCCTCAGTCAAAGAACTCGCAGCAGACGTACTAGGCAAAGCCAAACGCGTCGAAGAAGTCAAAATCGGCGACGACAAACTCCTCTACGTCCGAGACGCCAAAAACCCCAAAGCAGTAACCATTGTTATCCGCGGTGCATCTAATCACGTCATCGACGAAGCTGAACGTAGCCTCCACGACGGTCTATGCGTTGTACGCAATGTCATCGAAGACTGTAAAATCGTCGCAGGCGGCGGCGCACCCGAAGCTGAGCTCTCCAAAGCACTCAAAACCTTCGCCGTTAAAGTCGGCGGCAGAGAACAACTCGCCATAGAAGCCTTCGCAGAAGCCATCGAAGAAATCCCCACTACCCTAGCAGAAAACGCAGGCCTTGACCCCATCGATATCATCGTTGCCCTACGCTCCCAACACGAAAAAGCAGACAGCAAAAACTTTGGCATAGACGTCACCACAGGCAAAATCGTAGACATGAAACCCAAAATGATCGTCGAACCCCTCCGCTTTAAACAACAAGTCATCAAATCAGCCACCGAAGCCACTAACATGATACTCAAAATCGATGACCTAATCAGCATCAAAGGCACCGGCGGCAAAGCCCCCCCAATGCCACCAGGAATGGGTGGTATGGGCGGCATGCCTGGTATGGGCGGAATGCCCTACTAATCATCCCCTTCCTTTCTTAATATAAAAAAAATTAACGCCTAGTAATTGCGCCTATATGCGCAGAATGGATAGTCCTTTTTAACCGAAACCTAAAAACATCTTTTCAAGTTATTCCCAAAACAAGGTGAAAACGAATTAAAATTAAGCATAAAATCTTAATCGTTGTCACCTCCGTTTGGCATTTGTTTGCGTATAGGCAAATTTTGGAACCGAACGATAGAATGGCGTATGATTGGTTGTTTGAATTTGAGGAGCCAGGCACATATACTTTTGGAGTACATTATGACATTGAGGTTAATGGGTTTGGATCAGTGATAAACTCGATGATGTTATCATTGAAGTAAAATAGACTTATCCAATAGGTTAACCAAAGATAATTAAAGGCATGACTGCTAAGTAACACTGCTCTGGGGAACCTCATTTGAAGCACATACAAATAACTGCATTTGACTGTCCTGATGCCTGGTTTAAAGCGCTAAGCGCTATTTGGAGAGAAGGCGACATATTCCACGTAGGTTTTGGCTCCGAAGAAACTGAAACCAAAAAACTCAACCTAACCATCGAAATTACCCACCCTGAAAACCGTCCCTTGGTCAGCGATAAAGCACCCTGTGACTTCAAGTATGTACAGGGTTATGCTTTGGAGTACCTCTGGTGTGGCGAGATGCGTGAAGATGAAGTCTACACCTATGGCAGTCGGCTAAAAGATCCTGTTGACCAGGTTGAAGAAGCCATCAAACGTCATGTGCAGGAACAACAGGACCGCCAAATTACTCTAGTTATTAGACGCCCCCAAGACATATTCAAGTATACTGATAACGGTGACAAAAGCGAACCACCTTGCCTTAGTTTAATTGATACTGAAATTCTTGATGGCCAGATGCATCTTACTTGTTATTTCCGTAGCTGGGATGCCTACGGTGGTTTACCGGCTAACATTGCGGGGTTGCAGCTTTTCAACGAGGCGTTTGTATCTGAGATAAATGAACGTAGCGGATTAGAGTTAAAGACCGGTAAACTGATTTTCCACTCAAAAAACTGCCATATCTATCAGCGCCAATATGGTCTTGTACGCGAACTCTTAGAACCAAAAGACAATACCAAAAACCTACGCTTAACAAAACAAAGCTCTGCTCCTAAACCTTAATACTAATAGCCTCTAACCTTTAACAGAGGCAAAGTTATGAGCCGTAGTCTGGCATCTTGGAAGCTTCTTGAAGATATGATGCTTGAACTCAAAAAATCAGGTGTAGCTATCCCACTCAGATTGGTGGAGGATTTGCGAGCCGCCAAATCTATGATAGAACTATCCTGTATGGCGGGCGGTGGCGATGCTTTGCAGAAAGCAGAGGTGCTTTTTGTTGATGTGGAGGCTTATTTGGTGGCTGAGGGTCAAAAAAGGTTCGGCGAGGACAAGGTTGAGGGCTGGATTAAGCAGCTTGAGAAAGCCAACACAGAACCCTCAGTGGTGGCTGAGGTGGTTCAGAATCAGTTTGTGGTGGGTGTTCCCAAAGATCAGCAATGGATCCGTATTGAACCCGTGGGTGCTTTGACTGCTAAGCGAATTGAGCAGTTAGCTGAGCAACAAGATCTGCAGGTAAAGTTGCAAACCGACGGCAAACTGGTCGTTTATGGGTCGTCTGCTGGTCTTAGAGTGTTTCTCAGAGCCATCACAGCAGAAAAACTCAAACCCTAAAGACCTCAAATCAACCCGATCGGATAGTGAAATAATTTTGGGAAACGTTTCATAGGGGTTGATACCAAAATCTTTTTATGTTAAATTCTCTTAGATTTTGTAAACTGGAGATTAGAGGTATGAACATGAGGGATTGTCACCTCAATAGCTGGGATCGTCGGGTACACTTCTACTAAATTGCCCAGTAAGTCCTCTGAATCATCCGGGTTTTCAATGCAATTTTTTGTCAGTCGAGAGTATAAACCTCAACCTACAGGAGACCATGTGTAATATGACTAAAATGAGCGGTGCACAAGCACTACTAGAATCCCTTGAGAAACATAATGTTGATGTAATCTTTGGCATCTTGGGCGGCGCGATTCTTCCCGTTTATGATGAACTCTGCAGTCACCCAAAAGTCCGTCACATACTTGCCCGTCATGAACAATGCGCGGCTCATGAAGCCGAAGGCTATGCAAAAGCCAGCGGCAAAGTCGGTGTATGCATGGCAACAAGCGGCCCGGGTGCTACCAATCTTGTAACAGGCTTAGCCGATGCCTATATGGACTCAATTCCTATCGTTGCACTAACCGGGCAGGTTCCCACATCTGGGGTCGACACCAGCTATATGATTGGCCGAGATGCTTTCCAAGAAGCCGATATAATTAGCATAGTTACCGCGGTCACTAAATATAGTTACCAACCCCGAAACATCTCTGAGATCCCCCAGATGGTCAACAACGCCTTTCACATAGCCTCTACCGGCAGGCCGGGTCCGGTTCTCATTGATTTGCCCAAAAACATCCAAACAGGCATCGACGAGGTTGAATTTACCAACAAAATCAACATACGTGGCTACCAACTCATAACCGAGCCCAAACCCCAAAAAATCAGCCAAGCCGCCGAGCTACTAGCAAAAGCCGAGCGCCCCATCATTTTAGCTGGCGGCGGAGCCATAAACGCTGATGCATCAGATGAGTTGGTTGCAATGTCAGATTTATTGATGGCACCAGTTGCAACCACCTTTATGGGCAAAGGCGTATTTCCCGAGGTACATCCACTCTCTTTGGGCTGTATTGGTATGCATGGCAACCCCGCAGCAAACCGCATCATAGGCGAAGCCGATGTACTCTTAGCTGTGGGCACCCGATTTGGTGACCGCGCAACCGCCACTCTAAGTGCCTTTGCTCCGGATGCTAAAAAAATCCACATAGAAATCGACAACGCCGAGATCAACAAAAACATCGAGGTCGATGTGCCCATTGTTGCTGATGCTAAGAAAAGCATGCAAGCCCTCATAGTTGCCACTAAAACCAAACTATCCAAAGGCGAAGGCCCCACCTGGACTAAGCGGGTCAAAGAAGTCAAAGAACAACTCAGCCCTCTACTAAAGGACCGCCCACGTGATGTTGTTCCCAAGCACCTGCTGATGGCTCTGCGTGAGTTACTACCTGAGAACGGTATTGTCACAACCGAAGTGGGCCAAAACCAAATGTGGTCTGCGCTCTACTTCAAAGCCCTAAAACCCCGCACCTTCATTAGTAGCGGCGGCCTTGGAACCATGGGCTTTGGCTTCCCAGCAGCCATAGGCGCCAAAGTAGCCTGTCCAGATCGCCCTGTTGTAGACATCGCAGGCGATGGTAGCTTTATAATGTCTGAGCAAGAATTAGCCTGCAGTGTCAGCGAACACATCCCCGTGGTGGTTATCGTTTTAAACAACAGTGTATTGGGTATGGTTGCTCAGTGGCAACGTGCCCTCTATGACCGCCGCTACATGGCAGTCAACTTGGGCAAATCCCCCGATATGGTCAAACTAGCCGAAGCCTATGGCGCCCAAGGTATCCGTGCCCAGAGCATCGAAGAATTCCAAAAAGCAGTTAAACAAGCCCTAAGTAGCCACGTTACAACTGTTATCGATGTACCAATCAGCTCAGAAACTGATGTGGTTCCATTTGTGCCGCCGGGTTGCGGACTACCCCAACAAAGAGGTGACTACTAATGGAAGTAGGAAAAACCAAAGTCATATCCGTCATAGTTGAAAACAAGCCAGGTGTACTGCACATGATTGCCAACTTGTTCCGCCGCCGCAACTTTAACATCGAAAGCATCACAGTTGGGCCCAGCGTAGAGATCGATAGCGCACGTATGACCATAACCGTTCATGGCGATGAGAAAACTGTGGATCAAGTGGTAAAACAACTCGCCAAACAAATCGATGTGCTCAAAGTGGCTGAACTCGAACACGATCATCTAGTTATGCGCGAACTTTCCTTAATCAAGGTAGCCGTTAAAGACGCCAAAGAACGTAGCGATATCATAAACTTGGTGGAGGTTTTCCGCGGCAGAATCGTGGATGTCGCTACCGATAGTTTAATGGTGGAAATCACAGGAACCCCTGATAAAATCGATGCATTCCTAAACTTGATGCACACCTTTGAGATCCTTGAACTCGCCAGAACAGGCATAACAGCGCTAGGACGGGGCATAAAATCAATAAGAATCGACGAATAAACCGCTTTAATAGTGCGGAAATGCTTAATTGTCGGTTCTTAGGCAATTGCCCAAATTATACGTTTACTTACTAATAAGGAAGAGGAAGAAATGAACATAACCGAAAAAATCTTGGCAAAGGCCGTAGGCAAAAAAGCCGTGCACCCAGACGAGATCGTCGATGCCAACGTCGATATGGTCATGACGCACGATTTAACTGGACCTTTAGCCGTGGAAGCCTTCAACAAAATAGGCGTCCAAAAAGTATGGGACAACAACAAAATAGTAGTGATACTTGACCATCAAGTTCCCGCAGAGTCCATCAAAGCAGCCGAGTTGCACAAAACCATGCGTAGATTTGCCAAAGACCAAACCCTCACCTTCTACGATGTAGGCCGAGGAGGAGTCTGCCACCAAGTCATGCCCGAAAAAGGCCATGTCATTCCCGGCGCAGTCATTGTAGGCTCAGACAGCCACACCTGCACCTACGGAGCCTTTGGCTCCTTTGCCACAGGAATTGGCAGCACCGAAGCCGCCGCAGTCATGGCAACCGGTAAAATCTGGTTCAAAGTCCCCCCAACCATCAAACTAGACATCAAAGGCAAATTCAAAAAACACGTCTACCCCAAAGACCTCATACTAAACATAATTGGAACCCTAGGTGTCGATGGCGCAATTTATCGCGCAACCGAATTTAGCGGCCCAACCATCAAAGCCATGAGCATAGCAGGACGCATGACCCTGTGCAACATGGCGGTTGAGATGGGCGCCAAAAACGGCATAATCGCACCCGACGAAACAACAACCGAGTTCCTAGCAGGTCGAGTCAAAAAAATGCCCAACCTAAACCAACTGCAAAGCGACCCTGATGCCCAATATGAGCGCATAGTAGACTTTGATGTTTCTAAACTCGAACCCCAAATCGCCTGCCCCAGCTCAGTAGACAACGTCAAACCCATATCCGAGATCGGCAACATACCCATCGATCAAGCCTTTATCGGCAGTTGCACAAATGGCCGCCTAGAAGATTTGCAAATGGCCGCTAAAGTCATGAAGGGCAAAAAAGTCAAAGCTGGCGTTCGCGCACTTATCATTCCCGCCTCCCAAGAAGTCTGGAGCCAAGCCAACCAAGAAGGCCTGCTTCAAATCTTCACCGACGCAGGCGCTATTGTCTGTGGCAGCGCATGCGGCCCCTGCTTAGGCGGACACATCGGATTGTTAGCCGCCGGCGAAACCTGTGTAGCATCCAGTAACCGCAACTTTATAGGCCGCATGGGTAGCACCCAAGCCAATGTCTACCTGGCATCCCCTGCAACCGTAGCCGCCTCAGCCATAGCTGGACGAATCATTAGCCCCTTGGAGGTTAAAGCCTAAATGGAGAGCAAAATCAAAGCAAACGCCATCGTATTTGGCAACAACATCGACTCCGATGTCATCCTACCAGGCAAATACCTAGTATTGGTGGATCCCTACGAATTAGGAAAGCACGCCCTTGAGAGCCTAGACACAGACTTTGTCAACAAAGCCAAAGACGGCGTGGTCCTAATTGGCGGCAAAAACTTTGGTTGCGGCTCAAGCCGAGAACAAGCACCTTTAGCACTCAAATATGCAGGTGTTAAATGTGTCATAGCCGAATCCTTTGCACGCATATTCTACCGCAACAGCATAAACATCGGCCTGCCCGTCATTGAATGCAAAAACATCTCCAGCGTCGTAAAAACAGGCGACACCATCACAATAGATTTAGAAACGGGTAAAATCCAAAACCAAACCAACAAACAAACCCTGCAAGGAACCATGTTGCCATCCTTTATTATGGAAATTCTCTCCGACGGTGGCTTGATTGAGAACTTGCACAAACGGATGAACAAAAAATGACACCCTACAAAATCTCGCTTATGCCCGGAGACGGCATAGGCCCTGAGCTAACCCAAGCAACCCTTATGGTCTTAGAGGGTGCCCAAAAAAAATTCAACCTACAATTAGACCTAATTACCGCAGATGCAGGTGATCTGGTCCTAAAACAACGCGGCGCCGCCCTACCCGCTGATAGTTTGCAAACAATCACTCAATCCCAAGCTTGTCTAAAAGGCCCTGTGGGAGAAACAGCAGCAGATGTTATTGTCAAGTTGCGTCAAATATTTGACCTCTACGCAAACATACGTCCCCTAAAAGCCTACCCCAACGTTCCAGTCCACAATCCCAATATCGATATGATCTTTGTTCGAGAAAACACTGAAGACGTCTACAAAGGCGTCGAATTTACCATAGGCACCGATACCACTGTTTGTCTGCGCGTCATCACACGCAAAAACTGTGAACGCATAGCCAAACGAGCTTTTGAAACCGCACGCTTACGTAGCGGCAAGAAAAAAGTAACTGCCATTCACAAAGCAAACGTCATGCGCATAACCGATGGATTGTTCAAAACCGTTTGTGCCGAGACCGCCAAACAATATCCCGATATCCAATACAACGAAATGTATGTCGACTCCGCCTCCATGCATCTCATACGCAAACCCGACGACTTTGATGTCGTGTGCACCTGTAACATGTTTGGCGACATACTAAGCGACGAAGCTGCCCAACTCATCGGCGGTTTAGGTATGGCTCCAGGCGCAAACATTGGTGACAACTTTGCACTGTTTGAACCCATTCATGGCTGTGCACCAGATATTGCAGGCAAACACATAGCCAACCCCATCTCTATGATCCTCTCCGCCAAAATGATGCTTGACTGGCTAGGCGAACGCTACACTGATCCCAAATGCCTCCAAGCCGCCTCAGCCATAGAGGCCGCAGTAATTAAAACCCTAGCAAACGGTCCAGTCGTTCCCGATCTAGGCGGCAAAGCCACAACCGAGAGCATGGCCCAAGCCATAGCTGAAAACCTAACCGCATAAGGTGATAATATGACAACCCAACAACAAACCCGAACTATCAAAATCCTAGACACCACCCTTCGTGATGGTGAACAAACTCCCGGCGTCTCTCTGACAACCGATGATAAAATCGAGATTGCTCAGCAGCTAAGCAAACTAGGCGTTGATATTATCGAAGCCGGCTTTCCCAGTAGCTCTGAGGGTGAAAAACGGGTTGTCAAAGACATCGCCAAACTAGGTTTAACCTCTGAAATATGCGCATTGTCACGTGCCAAACGCACAGACATCGACGCCGCACTGGACTGCGATGTAGACCTAATCCATGTGTTTGTCCCCACCTCCCCTATCCAGATGAAATACGCCGTCAACCTCACCCCCGAACAAGTCCTAGAATCAGCCATAGACAGCATCGAGTACGTAAAGAAGCATGGTGTTAAATGCGAATTCTCCCCCATGGACATCACCCGCTCCGAATTACCCTTTATTAAACAAATCTGTCAAGCCGCCCAAACAGCCGGCATGGATACCCTAAACGTACCCGATACTGTGGGCATCATGATCCCCAAAACAACCGCACAGCTCATAACAGATCTAAAAACCGTGGTTACAGTACCCATAAGCATCCACTGCCACGACGACTTTGGCCTAGCAGTTGCCAACAGCCTAGCCGCCATCGAAGCCGGCGCCTCACAAATCCACACCACCATCAACGGTCTGGGCGAACGCGCAGGCAACGCCGCCCTAGAAGAAGTCGTCACCACCCTCCATGTCGTCTACAAATACCACACAAACATCAACACCCGCCTACTCTACAGCACAAGCCGCCTCGTCACTTCATTAACCGGCATGCCTGTACAGGCCAACAAAGCCATAGTCGGCGAAAACGCCTTTGCCCACGAATCCGGCATCCATACCCGCGGCGTAACTGAACAACCTCTAACCTTTGAACCCATAAGCCCCGAGTTAGTCGGTCGAACCCGTAAACTCGTCGCCGGCAAACTAGCAGGCACACGTGGCATCCAAGCCACCCTTAGCGAAATCGGCATCAACCCCACCGAAGAACAACTAACCGAGATCCTAAAACGCGTCAAAGACCTAGGCGATAAAGGCAAACAAGTCACCGACGCAGACCTCATAGCCCTCACCTCAGCAGTTATGGGCGAAGTCATAGACGAACAAAAAATGGTCGACCTATGCGACATGGCCGTCGTCACCGGCATAAAAGTCATCCCCACAGCCTCAGTCCGCCTAACTCTTGATGGCAAAGAATATGTTGCCGCAGAAACCGGCGTAGGACCTGTTGATGCCGTGCTCAAAGCCATCCAAAAACTAACCAACAACCTCGAAAAAATCCGCATAAGCGAATACCGCCTCGAAGCCATAACCGGCGGATCCAACGCAGTCGCCGAAGTCATCATAAAAGTCGAAGACGAAAACGGCAACATAGTCAGCGCCCGAGCCGCACGCGAAGACATCGTCATGGCATCAGTTGAAGCCATGATAAATGGCATAAACAAATGCCTCCTAAAAAACCGCCACCAAAAACAACAGGACAGCACCCACCCATGAAAGTAACCTACCAAGGCGAAACCGGCGCCTACAGCGAAATGGCCGTCTACAAATTCTTCGGCCCTAAAACCGAACCCCTGCCCTGCAAAGACTTCAAAAGCATCTTTGAATCCGTCAAAACCGGCACAGTATCCCACGACATAGTCCCCATCGAGAACTCTATCGAGGGCAGCATCAACCAAAACTATGACCTCTTCTTAACCTACGACCTAAAAGTCTGCGGCGAAGTCGCCATCAAACTCTCGCACGTCCTAATCACCAACCTCAACACCCAACTCCAAGACATAAAAACCGTTTATTCCCACCCCCAAGCCCTAGCACAGTGCCGGCTCTATCTCGAAAAACACAACTGGGAAACCATCCCAGCATACGACACCGCCGGAGCCGTCAAACTCATAAAAGAACAAAACCTCCCAAACGCCGCCGCCATAGCATCTGAAAAAGCCGCCGACCTCTACGGCATGAAAATCATCGACCGCGACATATCAGACAACCCCTCCAACTATACCCGCTTTCTAGTACTGGGAACCCAAGACGCCCAACCCACAGGCGACGACAAAACCAGTATCATCTTTAGCGCCAAACACGCACCCGGAACCCTCTACCACGCTCTAGGCGAATTCGCATCCCGAAACATCAACCTCACCCGCATCGAATCCCGACCCACCAAAACCACCGCTTGGCAATACAACTTTTATTTAGACTTCGAAGGCCACCGAACCGAAAAAAGATGCACCGAAGCACTAACAGCCCTAGAAACACACGCAACATTTGTAAAAATCCTAGGAAGCTACCCACGAGTAATCTAACTTTAGCTCCAAACTACCTCATTGCTGTTTTTAGAGCTTAAGACGTCAACATTTCTCACGTGGTTAAATTAATAAGTTCCAAGTAGTCTCTTAGCTGTAAGTACTATAAACTTGGTGTGTAATATGCTTCTAAGTTTAAGATACATTCACTCAATTTATAGCAGTATTAATTCCAAAAATTGTTGGTGTGGGATAAATTGAGTATTTGTTATAGATTTAAAAATTGGTGTTCTCTCCATCCTGTGCATTTATGTGCAGGGCTGAAAAACTCTTTTGTGCCTCTGGTTGTTGTGTTTGCTGTTGTTATCATTTTTAGTTCTTCATTTATCCTGCTTTCCTCAAACATGGTTCCATTAACAACAGCTTCGCTGTCTGATAGTAATTCAACTGATAACTCAACTGTTCCAGTTCCCCTTTGGAATTACACAACAGACAGTCAAGTCAATTCCCCTGTGATTTTTGCTCAGGGGATTCTCTATTTTGCAACTGAGGACCGGTCTATTTATGCAATAAACGCTGCCAGCGGAACAACATTATGGACATTGGATGGATATTGCAGGTTTCCAGTAGTTGATAATGGCAAGATATTTTGTTCGTATAGTCGAATCATGTATGCTCTAGACGCATATAGCGGCACTAAGCTTTGGGAACAATCTGTAAGCACTAGTGGTGGAACCCTTATTATAGCCCCTTCGGTTGTTGCAAATGATATTTTGTATGTTTGCCTTGAATCGGGACTTCGTGCTTTAGATGTTGCTACGGGCGATATGCTTTGGCACTATTCTGATATTCGTTATGTTACTTCTTCTCCTTTGGTTGTTGATGATGTTGTCTATGTAGTAGGGTCATATAACACTGTTTACGCTTTCGACGCTCAAAGTGACCGTAAAATTTGGACTTACACAGTAGGATCCAAACCTTGGGACAATGATTTTAGTGTGTCTTCTTTTGTGTCTGATGATGGTTTGCTTTATTTTTGTGTTGCTGATGGTAATGTTTATGCCCTTGATGCTGGTAACGGCCAAGAAATTTGGCGCTACACCTACACTTCTGATCGGTTGCGTGGTTATCCTTTTCTTAACGGTGGTTTGATTTATGTGGTTTCAAATAAGGGTGATGTGTGTGCATTAAATGCGACTGATGGGACAAAAATTTGGAGTGCTATAATTGGTGAGAGTGGGTTGTCGGTGCCGGCATTTTATGAGGGCGTTTTGTATTTTAGTTCTTCTGAGGGTAATCTTTTTGCTCTAAACGCTACCAGTGGTTTTGAGTTATGGCGTTATCCTATATCCCATTCTTTTACTTGGGCTAGAGGTGTTGGGGGTGGTGTTGGTTCGCCTGTTGTTTGTGATGGGGTTTTGTATGTGGGTTGTGATGTGTGTGTTTTTGCTTTGGCAGTTTCTCCGTCGTTTGTTTTGCCTTCTTTACCGCCTAGTACATCGGGGTCTTTTTTGTTTGGATTGTCAGTTTTTTCGATTTTTCTAGTTGTAGGAGTTGCGGTTGTGATTGTGGTTTGTTGTGTGTGGCTTTACTTGTTCAAAAAGCGAAATAGACTAAAACCCAATCTATAAATCGCATACAAAAGCCTGTTGTAGCTCTAAGTGGAAGAATCCTAACGAGGCATAGTTCGGAAAAATGCTTACTTTACATTATCTGTTTGTTTGTTTATTCTTCGGTTGATTGGAGCATTTTGTACATGGTTTCGTAGCTTTTGGTGTATTGGTTATCTGTTTTTTCTAGTTTTGTTCGGAGTTGGTTCATGCGTTCCATTAAGGCGTTGGAGTCTTTTTTCTTCATCAAGTCCAGCCATTGTTGGGCGCTGGTGATGAAGCGTTCTTCCATTTTGTCTAGGTTGGCGAGTTTGGTTTGGACGTTGGCGTAGAGGTCGGGGGTTTCCATGGCTACGGATTCTGCTAGGGTGACAAGCATGCGGTAGGTGGTGCCTGCTAGTTTTTTGGATTCGCTAAATCCGGGTTGTTCTAGAAGCGTTTCGCAGGCGGCTAATCCTAGAAAGTGTGGAAAGCCCAACACAATGCCCATCAGTTCATCGTGTTTTTGCGGGGTCATGACAAACACGTGTGCTTGGTCTTTTTCAAGCCAGGCTTTGAATTCTTCTGCGTATGTTTGTTCCTTGGGGTTGGTGGGTGTTAGGACGTAGGCTTTGTGGGCTACTCCGTTGCTGCCTGGCCCAAACACAGGATGAGTTCCCAAAACCAGGGCGTCTTTTAGGTGTTGGTGCATGATGTTTATAGGGTATTCTTTTATGGAGCAAATATCCATGATGGGTTGGTCTGCATGGACTGCGGGGCTGATTGTTTTAACAATCTCTTCAAAACTGGAGATGGATACGCAGATAAGTACGCGGTCTGCGCCCCTAACTGCGGTTGGGAAATCTGCGGTTTCTACGCCCAACTCGTTTTTTAGTTCGGCAAGTTTTTCTGCGTTCCGGCCCGCGAGAATAACGGTGTCGCCTTTGGATTTGCAGTATTTTGCAAACCAGACGCCCATTTTCCCTGTGCCCAGAACCGCGGTTCTCAATTGGTGGCCTCGCAGATTTTATCCAGTGCGGTTTCGATTTGGTCGTCGGGGGCGGTTAGGCTTATGCGGAAATGTTCGCGGTAGTCGCCAAAGCTTGTGCCCGGTGCCACTGCTACACCTCTATCTAGCATATCAAGAGTGAATTTTTCTCCGTCTAGGCCGTCGCGTTTGGGAAAGAGATAGAAAGGTGCATCTGGTTGGGTGAATTTGAAGCCGGCGGATGCGAGTTTTTTGCTGGCCAAATCGGCGCGTTGTTTGTATTTGGCTTTGATGTTTCCTGCGATTTGGGCGTGGAGTTCTAAGCCTTTGAGTGCGGCATCTTGGATAAAGACCGGTACGTTGTTTATGGTGATTTGATTAAGTTTGGTAACGTTGTCGATGAAGGGTTTGTTGGCAACAAGATAGCCAATACGCCAGCCGGTCATGGTGAAGGTTTTGCTAAAGCCATTACTTACAATATGGGGCGTGTCAGTTCCATAGTCAAGGATGCTCTTGGTTGGGTTGAAGCTGATAGCGCCATAGACTTCATCTGAGAGCACAACAATGCCTTTTTTGTTAGCAACCTCTACAATGCCATCGAGGGTTTTGTTG
>WRCX01000052.1 GCA_009783705.1 Candidatus Bathycorpusculum hydrogenotrophicum
AATAGCAGACACAGACACCACAGTACCAAAAATCTGACCAGACACAATCTTCGATGGAGCTAATTCTTCGTCAGTACCCTGCTCAAGATAATGCACAACATACGAAAGATCCGACCTAGCAGTCCATTGGGCATACAATGTTATATCAATACCAACATCACGGGTGAAAAGAGCCTCATCAGCATAATAATTGCCAGAACCATCCGCCTCAGTATTCCAGCCATCAAAAGAGTAGCCAAGCCGACCAAATGCATTAGGGCTCAAATTAACAGGATCGTTAATACTTGCCAAAGTAGCAGGCATCATGCCTTCAGAAGCCCCATTGCCATCATAATTAATGAAATAATTATACCTAGTACTCCAAAGGGCGGTTAGAGTGATATCGCCATTAACACCTATAGGAAACTCGTAAACCTTGTCGCCTATGTGATTAAGAGTTATTTGGGTATCACCAATGGTATATTTAGCGGTCCAATCTGTGAAAATATAACCGGATCGCTCTGGTTTGAATATAGGAGGAATAGTTTCGTCCACAACATACGATTCAGGATTATCAGGATGGTTTACACCACCCTCGCTCAACACATATGCAATTGTGCAGTTAAAAATGTGTGAATTCACCCATAACGCCGGATAAACAAGTCCACGTTCATTTAGGTTGCCATCGGTGTGGATTTGGAAGGCTCTGCCGTTGCTGGCTAAAGCTCCTGCCGTGTCAGGTACGTGGGTTGAAGGCGAGCGGAGCCACATACCAAATATATAAATCGCATTTATAGGTATGTTGATTTTGGCAAAGTTATTATTTGCTATGGTATTGCTAGGCTGATTTTCAGGGTTCATACCATATACGTCATGTGTTTTGGACAAGAATTCTGTAACTTCGCTAAAGCTTAGTGCGAAAGCAACATTATCACCGCTATCCATTTGAATATTGGATGGTGTGCTAAACCCATCGGTTAACGACTCCGGATAGGCAGTGGTACCGATAGTACTTATCGCATTGTTTTGCATTGTATAAGAGCGGAGCCGCGCATTACTTGGCAGGTTATCCAGCCCGCTGTTGGCTTCGCCGTTAAACCAATCGTTGATACAGTTTCGGACATTACAGCCAGCGTCTAGGTAATTGTTGCCAGATGGGCTACTGTAGACTGTATATTGCCATTCTGGATCGCCATGATTAATGGAACGGAGGTTAAGGTAATCGGTGCGCACAATTAGTGAGTAATCGTCATATTTTGCGATTTCAACCCAATTGGATGTATCACCTGTCAGGCGCGGAGTAAGAATTCTGCCAGTGCATGCTTCTAGAGGTGGAGAAGGCTCAGCAGTGCTCGGTGGAATCAGGGGAAACATTGACACCATTAATAGTATTGTGATGGTTATGGATAATAACGTGTTTTTTTCTTTTTTTACAAATTGATTGATTATTTTATTATTGTTCATTATTTTGTATGCTCCATAAATTTTGGGAGGGGTGACAGCGGGGAAGTGCTGTCAGGTGTGATAGTTACGCCGATCCCCTCCCACAAGTTTTTACTATTAATCAATAGTTTATAAATTTATTTACCGCTTATTTGGTTATAGACCAAAGTTAACCATCAATTACCGGTACTAAAAACCAGCAAAATCCCTCCAACGGCTAAACTATGCACCGCACAGCCAGAAAGTTCACCAATAATCACGATATACTGCCGTTCGTCACGAAAAGCACAACAGACATACAACAGCACACCAAAAACTGAATTTTAGAAAACAAATACATAATGAAGCCAAGAGATAACATGTTAAAACGCAGGACAATAATAGAAAAATTGAAATCAAAAGCTACAGCTATTCCCCATGTGAACAAACCTTGAAGTGCCCTAAATGTGAAAACAATATGCCTGACGACGCAGGTTTCTGCTATAAATGCGGTACCCAGATTGCAGATACAACATCATTTCTCATTGTGACAACCCCAACAGTTGCTGGCTATAGAGTCAAAAAAGTTTAGGTATTGTAACAGGATTAACTCCCCGTACCAGAGGCATCTGGGGCCAATTTGTGGGAGGAATAGAATCGATGATTGGAGGCGAAGTGACAGCTTTTTCCTCAGAAATAGAAAAAGCCCGTTGGGAAGCCATCGATCGCATCAGAAGCCGAGCAAAAGCCATGGGTGCAAACGCCATTATAGGATTAGATGTTGAGACTTCAAGCATAGGCCAATCTAATGCCGTGTTGTTCTCGGCAACTGGAACCGCAGTCCTAATTGAGCAAGAAAGCTCCAACGAAACAACAAACTAAGAAAATAAACAAAGAAAAAACTGCTATATGGGAAAGAAGCATGTAAGTGATCAGCGGTTAAATACCACTTTCTATGATAACAAAAGGGGTTAACACATAGAACTATTTAGAGCGTTTCTGGCTGTCAAACAAGCGTTAAGAACAAAAAATAGGAAATATCATCATGGTTGAAATTGAGTACCCAAGGATTTCGCTTCAGGGATTACTTGAAGCAACTGCACAAAGAGCTTCAAGAGAGACCGGTCTTGTTTTTGGTGATAGATGTCTCCCTTATTTTGAGTTGGATTTGTTGTGTAATCGGTTTGCAAATGCTCTGTTGGGTTTGGGTGTAACAAAGGGGGAACGGGTTGCACTCTTTCTGCCCAATAGTTTCCAGTTTGTCATTGCATATTTTGGGGTGCTCAAGGCAGGTATGGTCGTGACTGCGTTAAGTCCCCTTGCTCACGAACGGGAGATTGAGTATCAGCTCTATGAATCAGAAGCCCAAACCATGGTGACTTTGGATACGCTCTATCCTATCGTGCAAACGGTGTGGGAAAAAACCCAGCTGAAAAATGGGGTAATCACAGGGGCAGAAAGTTATGGGGATAGCCAGGTTGATAGAAAACGCATAGGTATAGTCGATTTTGAAGTTTTGCTAAAGGGTGCTTCGGGGGTTGTTCCAGATATTGCGGTTGATCCTGAAGTTGATTTAGCGGTACTTCAGTTTACAGGAGGCACCACTGGTACCGCTAAAGCGGTCATGTTGACCCATCGTAATCTTGTTTCTAATGCGCTATCTTTTGCTTCTGCGATAGATGCCACAGAACAAGACGTGTTTCTCTCAGCATTACCCCTTTGTCATATCTATGGTATGACCACAAGCCTTACAGTGCCTGTTAGTTTGGGAGCTACGATGGTGTTACTGTCTAGGTTTGAGGTGGGCAGAGTCTGTGAAACTATCCATCGACATCGGGTCACGGTTTTCTGTGGCGTTCCAACTATGTATCAGAGGCTCCTTGCAGACAACGCCTTTGCCAGTTGTGATTTAACATCGATTCGTGTGTGCATTTCGGGGGCTTCATCTTTGCCGCCGCATGTGCAGAAGCGGTTTATGAATGTTACAGGCGGAGTTTTGGTGGAGGGTTATGGGCTAACGGAAGCCTCGCCTGTGACACATTGTATGCCTATTGACAAGGTGCAGATTCTACGAACGGGTTCAATTGGGTTGCCTCTGACGGGTACTGAGGCGAAAATAGTGGATACCCAAACGGGAGAAAAAACACTGGTAACAGGGGAGATTGGAGAGTTAGCTGTGCGAGGGCCCCAAGTAATGATGGGGTACTGGCGCCGTCCGGATGAAACGGCCCTTGTGCTTCGTGACGGCTGGCTTTTTACAGGCGACATTGCCTACAAAGATAGTGACGGCTACTTCTACATTGTAGACCGAAAAAAAGACCTTATCAAACACAAAGGCTACAGTATCTATCCCCAGGAACTTGAAAAGGTCTTGTATGAGCATCCGGCTGTGAAGCTCTGTGCCGTTGTTGGAAGAGATGATGATGTGTTAGGTGAGGTTCCAAAGGCCTATGTCGTGCTCAAGGAAACGGTTTATGTGTCTGAGCGGGAACTACAAGAGTTTGTCAATCGGCAAGTCGCCAGCTACAAAGCCATAAGAGATCTTGAGATTTTGACTAGTTTACCGCTGAGTTCAGCAGGAAAAGTGCTTAAAGGGATACTCTAACAGGCTTACAAAACAAACTACTGGAGCTAGTTTTGTCGAGTTTTGCGTAAATATTATATGTGCGCTTTGACTGTTCGATTGCTTTGAGGTCGAGCTGTTGTCTAAACAAGGCAAAACACGCACAATTGAGGAAATTAATCAGAAAATCCTCAAAGGCGACGCTCAAGTCTTAACCGCTCAAGAAATGAAAAAGCTTGTCGAGAGCAGCGGTGTTGAGGTTGCCTTCAAAGAAGTTGATGTTGTCACCACAGGTACCTTTGGTGCTATGTGTTCTTCAGGAGCAGTCATTAACACAGGACACTCAGATCCACCTATCAAAATTGATCGCGCATGGATAAACGGGGTTGAAGTTTGTCATCCCGGAGCCGCGGTGGATCTGTTCATAGGCGCCACCAACATGTCAGAAAAAGATGTAGTTGAGTATGGCGGCGGACATGTTATCGAAGATTTGGTTGCGGGCAAAGAAGTATCACTACGCGCCATCGCCTATGGCACCGACTGCTATCCTCGAACAACTCTTAAAACCACCCTAACCAAAGAAGATCTAAACCAATTCCAACTGATCAATTTCCGTAACTGCTACCAACGCTACAACTGCGCCGTTAACAGCAGTGATGAGATTATCTACACCTACATGAGCAAACTCTTACCCCACTTCCGAAACGCCACCTACAGCGGAGCAGGAGAGCTAAACCCACTTATGAACGACCCCGACTATGAAACCATGGGGATGGGCACCCGTATATTTCTAGGCGGCGCACCAGGCTACATAATTGGCGAGGGTACACAACACAATCCCAAAAACCAATTCGGCAACCTCATGGTCAAAGGCAACGCAAAAAAAATGTCACCCGAGTTCCTGCAGGGAGCCAGCTTTACCAAATACGGAACCAGCATGTATGTGGGTTTGGGTGTTCCAATTCCAATACTAAATGAGGGGTTAGCCAAAAAAACAGCCATCCGCGACGAAGACATCTTTACCGATATTATTGATTACAGCGTACCCCAACGCGACCGACCTAACTTGGGCAAAGTCAGCTACAAAGAACTCAAATCCGGAACCATTACCGTTCAGGGCAAAAAAGTCCGGGTCAGCTCATTATCGAGTCTCAAGATGGCAAAAAAAGTTTCCCAAACCCTCAAAACCTGGATTGAAGAAGGCACCTTTACACTAACTGCACCCGTGGAACGACTACCCACCGACACCATATGTAAACCAATGCGTCAAACCGAAGAAATCCCCTTTGTTACAAACGTTATGCACCCCGCCGTAACCTGCATCGAAGGCGAAAAAATCCGCGCCATCGCCGAACGCTTAGTCACCAAAGCCATCAACCACATAGTTGTGGTAGACAACAAAGGCAAACTCCGTGGTATTGTCACCTCCTGGGACATCACCCGAGCTATGGCAGAAGGCAAAAAAGACTTAGGAGATATCGAATCACGCAATGTCATAACCGCCAAACCCGACGAACCCCTAGAAACCGCCTCTAAGCGCATGGCCCAACACAACATCTCAGCCCTGCCAGTGGTCGATACTGAACATCGAGTAGTGGGCATCATCACCTCAGAGGATGTCTCAAAACTCTTGGGGAGATAACAAATGGCAAGATTGCTAATACGAGTTAACGAAGAACAAGCCTCCGAACCCATAGCAGCCCAAATCATAATCGAATACAAAGTACCAATGGCCATCCTCTCAGCCCATATTAACAACAAAGGCGGCGAAATTCTAATTGAAATCCCCGATGAGATGGAAACCAAAATCGCCGACGCCTTCCAACGCCGCGGCGTCACCGTAACCTTACCCAAACAAATCCAAGTCAACACAGAAAAATGCTTCAGCTGCGGCACCTGCATCGCACTCTGCCCCGTAGAAGCCATAAAAACAAACCAAGAAGACACCGTCGAGTTTAACAAAGAAAAATGCCTCGGCAACACCTGTAGCATCTGCGTTGATGCCTGCCCCGCACGCGCCATAAAATCCCTAAAAACCAACGGCGCAAACCATACCAGGAAAAAGAAAACTTGACCGATAGTCTCATCAAAGAAAACTTTAATCTCAAAGAATCTCAATGCACCCTTATCTCTGAGAGTACAAAAGCCATAGAAGCCGCCAAAGAATCCATCCGGCGCAACCGCTTTGAACTTGAACTCCACATTCGAGCTAACCCCAAATTTCTCCACACCCTAACACCCATCCCGCCACCCAAAGAACCCCTGGTTGCAAAAATGATGGCGGAAGCCGCAACCAAAGCAGATGTGGGACCGATGGCAGCGGTTGCTGGAGCCCTCGCAGACATAGCCGTCACAGACATGAAACAGACAGGATGCAAAGTAGCAGTGGTAGAAAACGGCGGCGAAATCATGGCGGATTCAGACCAACCCGTAGATGTGGCACTTGCAACAGGAGAAGAACCCCTCTCAAGACGCTTTGGGTTTCGACTCACCGAGTTTCCCATAGCCATCGCAACAAGTTCAGGACGATTCAGCCACGCACTAAGTTTTGGCGATGCAGAGGCTGCAACAATTTTTGCCAAAAATGCGACACTGGCTGATGCAGTAGCAACAACGGTGGGCAATATGGTAAAAGGAAAAGATGCTAAAACCGCCATCCAAACAGCAATAGAGAGGGGATTATCAATCGAAGGAATACAAGGGGTTATGATTATTTACAAAGGACAAGTTGGAACCGGAGGAAAAATCCCCCAAATCATCAAAATAACTTAACAGGGTTCATTGAGTATGGCACTGTTAGGTCACAACTGATTACAAGTTGATCAGTGAAGGCTATTTTAACATACCAAACAAGCATGAGCGAAGAAAACAATCCTTCAAAAATAAACTCAGTTCCGAAAGGCTTATATTTTTATGGTACTGAGTGATTGGTCAGGTTCGAAGCATGTCTAATATAATCGCAAAAAATGTCAGCAATACAGCACATATATGCAGCTTCGACTACGGATTTTATTATTTCGGTTATTTTCCTTAAGCCCAGAACTGCCAGCGCTTTTGAGTTCAGTTCTGGGCAAAACATGGGCGGGAACATAAATGGCAAAACAAGACAAAGCGAACAAAATTGTTGTTAAATTTGGCGGCTCTAGTCTAGCCGATCATGAACGGCTCCTCAAAGCAGTCAACTCGGTTGTCAACGAAACAAAGAAAGGCACCAAAATCGCGGTTGTAGTTTCGGCTATGGGCAAAACCACCGATACTCTACTAAGCGCGGCGAAAAATACCTCAAATGGAAAACTAGCAAAACACGATTTAGATGACATTCTCTCCATGGGTGAACGCACCAGTGTGCGCATATTTGCTACAGCACTGCGCAATAACGGTGCAGATGCTTGCTACTTTGACCCCATGGATAATAAATGGCCCATCATAACCGATGAGGCCTTCCAAAATGCTAATCCAAATCTCAAAGAATGCCAAAAAAACATCCAAGAAGGCATCCTACCGCTTGTAGAAAAAGGCACAATACCTGTCATTGCAGGGTTTGTGGGCAAAACCAAAGAAGGTAAAATAACCACTCTTGGGCGAGGTGGAAGTGACACCACAGCCTTTATCTTAGCAGAGGGTTTAGGTGCTGATCAGGTGGTGCTTGTCACCGATGCAGAGGGCATTATGTCAAGTGACCCCAAAATAATCCAAAATCCTCGCTTGCTTCCAACTATTGAGGTAAATACACTAGTTGGATTAGCAGACAGCGGCGCCAAATTTATACACAGCAAAGCCCTCAAATACAAACCCCAAAACATTGATGTCAAAGTTATCAGCAACCAGCATGGCGATCTTGGTAAACAAGGCACCATAATAACTGGCAACCTATCCTCCGAGCTCAACGCAGAAATCGCTGATGCCTCACCAGTAGCAGAAATCACAGTTATCGGCAAGGGCTTATTGGCTAACCCGCAGGTTATCACCGAGATTATCGGCAAAGTCAGAGAAAATACCACACTCTTGGGTATGTCGATGAACACTAATTCCATTATTCTCTACATATCCCAAAGTGAAAATATTGATGATCTATTTAATCAAATTCACCAAATCACCATAAGCAATAAGGAAACTATAGCTATGGCAGTCAAAAAAGATTTGGTTTTCATCAAAACAAGTGGTGTAGGACTTGAGGAGTCACAGGGCATTATAGGGCGGATAAGCGAAGATCTCCGCCTCAACGGCATAAACATCAGCGGCATCTTGACCATTACCTCAAGTATTCTACTGTTTGTAGAATGGAACGAACAGAAAAAAGCACTAAATCTAATCAAAAATGCACTAAAAACACATAAAGGCGAAGAAAATTGAACGTTGGCAAAACTCGCAGACTAAAAAGAATCATGCAAAAAGATGACCACACAGTCATCGTACCTATGGATCACGGTGTCACCATCGGACCCATGCAAGGCATAATCGATATGCAAAAAATAACCAACCAGATAGTCGAGGGCAGAGTTGATGCCATCTTGGTACACAAAGGCATCGCAAAACGCATCGATACCGACGATGCAGGCTTAATCGTCATGCTAAGCGGCGCATCAAACCTTGGACCCAACCCCAACGGCAAAATCCAAGTCTGCAGCGTTGGAGAAGCCCTACGCCTAGGCGCCGACGCAGTTAGTGTACATGTAAACATTGGCGCACAAGACGAAGATCGAATGCTGGCAAACCTAGGCAAAGTCAGCGAAGAATGCGAACACTACGGCCTACCCCTCCTAGCAATGATGTACCCAAGAGGACCCAAAATCCTAAACGAACACGACACAACCGCAGTCGCACACGCAGCCCGCATCGGCGCAGAACTCGGCGCAGACATCATCAAAACCAACTACACAGGCAGTATAGACACATTTAAAACCGTAACAGAAAGCTGCCCCGCACCCATCGTCATAGCAGGCGGACCCAAATGCAAAGCCCCAAACGAAGTCCTCCAAACCACCCATGACGCCCTCCAAAGCGGTGCCGCGGGCCTCTCAATAGGACGCAACGTATTCCAATGCGAAAACCCCACCGCAATTATCAAAGCCCTCTCAGCAATCGTGCACAAAAACGCCTCAGTAGAACAAGCACAAAAAATGCTGGGGGAAAACTAGTGAAAGAACTCTGGATAGAAACCCCAGACAAAACAACCCTCCAAACACAGCATATCGATGTAATCATCAAAGAAACTAAAGCACGCTTTCTATCAACCAACCAAACCTGTGACATACTAACCCCAAATAATCAAATCGAAGTTGAGAAAAGCAACGCCAAAATTTTACGCATCACCATCAAAGACAAAACCTCAGAAGACCTAATTGTCAGAGCCGCACAAACAGGCATCCCCTATCTAATTGTAGGCACAGAAAACTGGCGCATAATTCCACTCGAAAACCTAATCGCCCGCATAAAGGGCAAAAGTAAACTCATCGCCGAAGTCACCAACGCCCAAGAAGCAAAAATTGCCCTAGAAACCCTCGAACTGGGCACCGATGGAGTTCTACTCAAAACCTCCGACCCCGAAGAACTTCTCAAAACTCTCGCCATTGTTAAACCCGAGACCTTAAAACTACAGATGACAACAGCCAAAATTGTTGCCACAAAACCCATCAGCACAGGCGCAAGAGTATGTGTAGACACCTGCGATTTGATGACCCAAGGCGAGGGCATACTAGTGGGCAGCCAAAGCGCCGGACTCTTTTTAGTCGAAGCAGAAGTTAACGAAAACCCCTATGTTAACTCACGACCCTTCCGCGTAAACGCCGGCTCCTGCTCAATGTACACATTGGGCAACCCCCAAACCACCCGCTACCTCCAAGAGTTCAAAGCCGGAGACGAAGTCATAATCATAAACCGCGAAGGTCAAACACGCAGAGCCAACGTAGGCAGAATAAAAATAGAAATCCGCCCCCTCATACTCATAGAAGCACAAGCCCAAGATAAAACAATCAAAGTTATTCTCCAAAACGCGGAAACCATCCGCGTAGTCACCCCCAAAGGCTCCAAACCCGTCACCGAACTCAAAGTAGATGACGAGGTGGTGGTGCACCTAGCAGCCAAAGGCGGCAGACACTTTGGCATATCAGTACCCGATGAAACGGTGATTGAGAAGTGACCCAAAAAATCTGTGTCTCAATTCTCCCCAAAACCCTAAATGAAGCACACACCCTCATCAAAAAAGCAGAACAAAACCAAGCCGATCTCATCGAAATCCGACTCGACAGCTTAGAACAGACAATAAACCTCTCAGAACTCACCAGAAGCACAAAAACACCGCTCATAGCCACCAATAAACCCCAAACTGAAAAAGACGACCCCGCAACAATCAACAAGTGGCAACAAACCCTAATAGAGGCCGCCAAAGCAGGCTTCCAATATGTTGATGTGGATTTCTTTAGTCCCAAACGCGACGAAACGGTTGTCAAACTCAAGCAACTAGGCACCCAACCCATCATATCTTACCATAAATTCGATGGTGTGCTGAGTGTTTTTGCGCTTGAAAAAATACTGAATGAACAGCTCTTAGCAGGGGCCGCAGTTTGTAAAATTGTGCTAACGGCCAATCAGATTGAAGATAATTTACCTATTTTGAGTTTTATCTCATTTGCCTCAACTAAGGCAAAGCTGGTTTGTTTTTGCATGGGCAAAGCCGGCAAAGCCTCACGACTGCTCTCACCAGCTTTTGGGGCCTACTTTACATTTGCATCTCTTGAGCATGGAGATGAAACAGCACCGGGTCAGATGACTATAACCGATATGCGTATAGCCTACGAGGTGCTAGGAATAGAACCATGACCACCATATCGGGCAAAACCCGCATATGCGGTATCATTGGCGATCCCGTTGAACACTCCTTGAGTCCTATTATGCACAATACCGCCTTTGAAGCGCTGGGTTTAGACTATGCTTTTTTGGCCTTTAGAGTCAAACCGGCCTGTGTTGCCGCGGCAGTAGAGAGTATGAGGGCACTAAATATTCGGGGCTTAAATGTTACTATGCCCCACAAGACCACCGTTATGGCAAGTCTTGACCGCACTGATCTCTCGGCACAAATTATAGGCTCAGTAAACACTATTCTTAACAAAGAAAATTTATTGTTAGGCTTTAACACTGATGGTACGGGTGCAGTTAAGGCGCTAAAAGAAAACGGTGTGGAACTCAAGGGCAGAAAAGTTTTGCTCCTAGGAGCCGGGGGAGCTGCCCGAGCGATTGCGTACTCAGTAGCTAAAGAAGCTGATGAGTTAGCAGTGCTCAATCGAACAGTTAAACACGCTCAAACATTAGCTAAACTGATTGAAAGATCAGTTAACAAAAAAATTGCACACGGTTCACTATCACCAAGTGATATTGAGCAAAATCTTCAAGACTCCGATATTCTCATAAACGCCACATCTATAGGTATGAAACCTCGCTCAGACACAAGTCCCATCCCGCCAAAACTGCTCCGATCCAATCTCTCAGTTATGGACATAGTCTACAACCCCCTAGAAACCAGACTAGTAAAAGATGCCAAAGGGGCAGGCGCAAAAATAGTCAGCGGTGTAGAGATGCTTATCTACCAAGGCGCCTCGGCCTTTGAGATCTGGACAGGAAAATCCGCACCAGTTGGCGTTATGAGAAAAACAGTGCTCAACCATCTTCAAGAGAAGGCAAAAGAAAATGAAGGATAGCCGCGCCTCAGCAGTGGCACATGGCGCCGCAACAATTGTTAACGCAATTGCACTGGGCCAAGGCGCCGCATTTGGCGTGGATCTATGGACAAAAGCCGAGGTTAAACTAACCAACGAAGCAGGTATAGTCAAAGCCGAGATAACCTCAGACCCCAAAGAATGTCCCCTGCTTGTCGAGAAAACCACCGCCAAAGTTTTGAAACGCTTTGGCCTAGAGAACACCTTAGGAGCCCAAATCAAAACCCAATCCAACATCCCCATTGCCAAAGGCTTGAAGAGCAGCAGCACCGCCGCAAACGCAACCGCCCTTGCAACCCTATCCGCCATAGATAAGCAACTGGATGATTTGGAAATTATAAAAATTGGTGTCGAGGCCGCGTTTGAGGCAAAAGTTACCCTCACAGGAGCCTTTGATGATGCCTGTGCGTCATATTTTGGCGATGCCGTCATAACTGATAATCTAAATCAACAAATTCTCAAACAAACTGTATTGCCCAAAGAAGATTTAGCAGTACTGTTCTATGTGCCGTCCCAGAAAGCCTACACCATCAACTCAGATGTTTCTCGGCTCAAAACCGTTAAGTCCATAGTTGAGATTGCACTCAAAAAAGCACTAAATGGAGAGCTCTGGGAAGCCTTAACATTAAATGGCTTAGCTTACTCTGCTGCGTCTAATCAAAATCCAGCCATTGCTATTGATGCACTGGCCGCGGGAGCAATTGCGGCAGGTTTATGCGGTAAAGGGCCTGCCGTAACTGCAGTTACCCCCAAAGACAACGTCGACAACGTACGAGCCGCACTGCAAAACTATGAAGGTGAAATCATACTAACTTATCCTAACAGCAAAAAAGCGGAGGTGCTCAAACCATAACCGAAGAGATTGTAGCCATTAAAAAAACTCAGAAGCTACAGGGGGAGGTTTTTGCGCCGTCTTCAAAGTCCTATACTCAGCGTATGGTCATAGCCGCTTCATTGTCAGCGGGTCACTCAGAGATTAGATATCCCCTTCTAGCTCAAGACACTGAGGCAACCCTAAGAGCGGTGAGTGCGTTTGGTGCAAAGGTCCAACTCGACGAGAAATTTTGTTGGGTGATTGAGGGCACGGAGTCCCTCAGAGCGCCAAGGGAACCCATAGATTGTGGGGAGTCAGGTGCGACTCTTCGCTTTATGATACCTATTGCAGCTCTTGCTAGGGGAGATTCGATATTGTTGTTTAGAGGGTCACTTAAACGCCGTCCCGTGGCACCCTTGCTTTTGGCTCTTGAGACGCTGGGTGTGAAAACTCGAGTTGGCAGTTATGGGGGGGTAGATGCAGTTTTTGTTCAGGGCAACGATGGGGGTGGTATAGCTGGGGGTGAGACTGCGATTGCGGGGGATATAAGTTCTCAGTTTATCTCAGGGTTAATGTTTGCCTGTCCTTGGGCAGGTTCAGATACCAAAATTAAGTTAACTTCACCATTGGAGTCTAGGGATTATGTAGAGATGACTCGAGCTGTTTTGGCTAACCATGGGGTGACCGTAGAGCTTGCCGAGAATAGTATTTTGGTTCCAGGGGGTCAAAGCTACAAAGCAACAGATGAGCGGGTACCGGGAGATTTCTCCTCTGCAGCGTTTCTCTTAGCGGCTTCAGCTATAACGCACGCACAGATCAGGGTTAAGAATTTGGATTATTTCGGGGCGCAGGGGGATAGAGCGATTCTTGAGGTACTAAAAGAGATGGGAGTTGAGAGCAAAATTGACTCGGGTAGTGTTGCGATTTATAGTCAAGGAGACTCATTGGAACCCATTGATATTGATGCACGAAATATTCCGGATTTAGTTCCAGTAATTGCCGCTTTGGCCTGCTATGCCAAGGGTACCTCAAATATTTGGGGTGCAAAACGGCTTCGACTCAAAGAATCAGACCGACTTCAAGCCGTTTATGTGGAGCTGAGTAAAATGGGAGCGGAGATTTGTCTAACAGAAGACGGGCTGACCATAACAGGCACACCTCTCCATGGTGCAGTTATTGATTCGCATAATGACCACCGCATTGCCATGGCAACCTCGGTTGCAGCCTTGGGTGCAGAAGGCCAAACCATAATTCAAAATGCAGAGTGTATCAGAAAGTCTTATCCGCAATTCTTTATTCATCTAACCCAATTAGGAGCTGACATCGTTGGCGGGAAACTCGATAGGTAGAGAATTCACAGTAACAACCTTTGGCGAGAGCCACGGCAAAGTCGTGGGGGTACTAATTGATGGCTGCCCAGCAGGATTAGCACTCAAAGAAACTGATTTCCAAGAAGAACTAGACCAAAGAATTCCAAATAACCCCAACATCGTCTCACCGCGTATGGAAAAAGACACCGTACAATTTTGGAGCGGAGTGTTTAACGGCAAAACAACAGGAGCACCACTCACCCTAACAGTTGAGAGCAAAGAAACCCGATCCAGCGACTATGAAGCCACAAAAACCCTGCCCCGCCCCGCCCACAGCGACTACCCCGCACATATACGATATGGCGGATTTAATGACTACCGCGGCGGCGGACGCTTCTCAGGCCGCATAACAGCAGCACATATCCTAGCAGGAGTTGTTGCCAAAAAACTCCTTGCACACCAAAACATTGAGGTTTTAGCCTACACCCGAACTATCGGCCCAATTAATAGTCAAAAAGAATTCACACTAACACAAATCAAAGAAAATCGCAAAGCCACCTCCACCCGATGTCCCGACTTGGCAGACGATGCAAAAATGGAAGCCGCCATCCTCTCAGCTAAAGAAGCAGGCGATAGCATAGGTGGAGTTATTGAATGTCTCACGCTCAATGTGCCTGCAGGTATTGGGGAGCCGCTATTTGATACCCTAGATGGAGATTTAGCTAAGGCTCTCTTTAGCATCCCAGCAGTCAAAGGGGTAGAATTTGGCACAGGTTTTAGAGCCGCTCAAATGCGAGGTTCAGAAAACAATGATGCCTTTCGCATAAAAGACGGCCAAGTGATAACCACCACCCAAAACGCCGGCGGCATCATGGGCGGATTATCAAACGGCATGCCCATTATTCTCCGAGTGGCCATCAAACCCACCCCCTCCATCACCAAAGAACAACAAACCGTGGATTTGGCAACTATGACAAACGCCCAACTAGGCATTAAAGGCAGACATGACTATTGCATAGTTCCAAAAGCAGTACCCGTTGTGGAAGCCACCGTGGCAATAACATTGATTGATCATCTGATACGTGCAGGCAAAATCCCCAAAACCCTAAGGAGCTAAAATTATGGGTCAAATTGATGAGATGCGGAAAAAAATAGATGATATAGATGAACAAATCATAAAAGACCTCTTAGAGCGCATTGAGATCTGCCGCGTTATAGGGGAGCTTAAAAAGCAACAGGGCAAACCCATCCAAGATCGCTCGCGAGAAACCCATGTGTTTAGCAAAGTCAGAGCTCAAGCAGAAAAACTCGGGCTAGATCCAGCACAGATTGAGAGTATTTATCACGAAATAGTTAATATGTGCAGCAACGTTCAACAATAGAGACTCAACGAGAGGTAACCGCGTTGCTCTATGAAATAAACGAGAAAGCCCTAAAGCTTGAAAGCGAAGGAAAAAAAATTATCCGACTAAACCTCGGAGATCCAGACATGGCAACACCGCCTGAAATCGTAGAAGCATCCTACACTGCGATGAAAGCCGGCAAAACCAAGTATTCCTCATCTTATGGTGAAATGCGGCTGCGACAAAAAATCGCCGAGGTTCATGGCGCCAAAGCAGAAAACGTAGTGATTACCCCTGGTTCAAAGTGGGGAATTTTTGCCTCCATGTTTCTGATGCTAAAAAACGGCGGCAATGTCATCATCCCAACCCCCTATTGGACAGCCTATGATTTAATCGCAAAAACCTTAGGCATCAAAACCAAATTGCTCCGCACCGAGATGGAAAACGACTGGAAAGTCGACCCCAATGAACTCGAAAGCCTCATCGATGCGGAAACAAAGATGATTATTCTAAATAACCCCAACAATCCCACAAGCAAAGCCATGGACAACAAAACCCTCGATGGCATTGTAGAGGTTGCTAACAAAAAAGGCATTGTTGTGCTCTCAGATGAAGTCTATGGCGCTATCAGCTTCAACCCAACCAAGAGCATCCTTGACTATGGAACTGA
>WRCX01000053.1 GCA_009783705.1 Candidatus Bathycorpusculum hydrogenotrophicum
CCAAACCAGTTTCTGCAATCCCTACACTGAATCTGTACTCTCAGGCCATGTCCTTTGGACTAAAGTCTGGGCCAGCGGAGGTGTAGTCGGCGGAGATGCAGGCGGAACACAAGAAACAGGCCATTACTGGTCAACAAGACAATACCAACCCCAATACGCCCCAGTCATCATGAACGGCATCATGTACTCCCAACAATTTGACGTATCCATGGGCGCAAACATGGGCTCAGGCATACAAGCAGTCAACCTCTTCAGCGGCGAAACAATCTACACCATCAACACAACCAACCCACTGCGTTGCGGTATGACCACCAGATACGGCCATATCAACCAATATGGCGCCATCGGACCATTTCTTTGGACAACTGGCACACTCCCAGCCGGTGACACAGGCGGAACCCTACTTAACCAACAAAACAGCACCACACAATGGAACATGTACAACGCCCTAAACGGACAATACATCCTAAGCGTCGTCAACGGCTCCTCTCTAAACCTAAGACCTGACGAAAACGGCAACTTGATCGGATACTTTATCAACAACACCGCTGGAACCGAAACAGTCTATCCCGCACCCGGACAAAGCAAAGTAGTAACAACCACCGGTCCTCACCTAAGCATGGTAAACATGACTATGGCTATCGGTCAAACTGGCGGATCATGGCAAGCACCTAGAAACACTGTACGCCAAATGTCCACCGGCATAATGTGGACCGTAGAACTACCCAATAACATCTCAGGCATACCCATCAACCCCGGACTCTACATTAACGCAATTGTCGGCGACGCAGTCGTCATGACTTCAGGCATGGTTCACTCACAAGGCGCAGGCGGCGAAACCGCCGGCTGGAACGTTTACTGCAGCATCGATGCAAACACAGGCGAATTGCTATGGGCCAAAAACTTGACCTACACCGATGGATGGAACTCATTTTTGCCCTACACAAGAACATCCACAGCATACGGTGAAGGCATAATCTACAACATGAACGACGTCAACTATGCCATCGAAGCATTCGATGCACGAACAGGCAAAAAAGTCTGGACTAACACATTCACAGGCGACAATGGAGCAGCACCAAACAGCTATGACCTCTTTAGCCTAAAACCCTATGTGGCAAACGGCTTACTTGTCACTGAGGGCCTAGGAGGCGACATATGGGGTCACAACGCAACCAACGGCAACCTAGTCTGGTACACCAATACCACCAAACTCATCGGCGATCCAGGCATCGAAACACCCTACGGTATCTGGCCGCTTTGGGTCTTCAACTGTGCAGACTTTACAAACGACGTCGGATACCTCCCCATCGGCCATGAATACAATCCACCTTTGTTCCACGGCGCACAAATGTTAGCAGTCAACCTAACCGATGGCTCCCTTATCTGGCACGAATTAGGCACCTACACCCGATCCACAGCCATCGCATATGGAATCATGCTCTCGATGAACGCATATGACAATCAAATCTATGCCTTTGGTAAAGGCCCAAGTAAAACAACAATCTCAGTCCCACAAGTCGGCATATCAACCTCAACGCCCATAACTATCACTGGCAGAGTAACCGATATAGCCGATGGTTCAATGCGTCACGATGTAGCTGCAAACTTCCCAAACGGTGTCCCATGTGTCTCTGACGAAAGCCAGAGTAAATTCATGGAACATGTATATCAGCAGCAACCAAAACCATCCGACACCACAGGCGTCAAAGTTACCCTCAATGTAGTCGACGGTAACGGCAACTACCGCTCAATCGGATCAACAACAACTTTTGATGGTACATACGCACTTGTTTGGACTCCCGACATCGATGGGCCATTCCATGTGATTGCAAACTTTGAGGGCACTAACAGCTACTATCGCTCATCAGCAACAACCTACCTCTACGCAAGCGACCCTGCCGCACCCGCACCAACTACTTCTGACCCCACAGGCTTAGTAACATCCGCTGACCTGCTAACCTACCTCTCAGTAGGTGTCATCGCAATCATCATTGCAATAGCAATCGTAGGACTGCTTATCCTCAAAAAGAAATAAACAATAAAACAAAATAATCCTCCATTTTTTTATTTTTAGATAGTTATTTGTTTTCACCCTAAATCCTCATATTTTTGGTTGCTCGTCACACTCAGCAGGACAGTTTTGTTGCTAAAAGCGCTCAAGCTGGATTTATAGCCCGTTTACGCAAACAGATCAATCGCCAAACAGGTACTTGTCTAAAATCAAACTTGAGGGCTACAAAGCAAACTAAACTTGACCAGTGTGAAAACAACCGAAATCTTCATTTTGCTCTTAAAAGCCGAAAATCCTGTTTTGTCAAATGTTATCTGTGGACCTTAATTTTCTAAAAAACAGGTATCATCCCGATGAGTAGTAACGGGCGATATTTATCTCAAATCACTGGACTTTACAAAGTTTTAAATATATATTGATTCTCCATGAGTTTTTAAAACAAGCACTATTTGCCTTGTTTAACTTAGGAGCAAAAAATGAAATGAACAACAAAAAAGTCATGTCTGTACTAATGGTTCTGTTTCTGACTACATTAATCGGAACCTCACTATTAGCAACAGCAAGTGCACACAACACAGCAAATGATCAATCAACTTGGACTATTATCTCATATGCTTACATGAGCGTTGCCCCCAACCCCGTAGGTGTCGGTCAACAAGTCAATGTTTGTATGTGGGTAGATGTTGCGCTTCCAAGCGCGACGCTAGAAAACGAGATTCGTCGCCATGACTACAGTTTAACTATCACTGCACCCGACGGGAAAACTGAAACTCACAACTGGCCCATAGTCTCTGACCCCACTGGTGTACAATTCTTCGTATACACCCCCGGTCAAATCGGTAACTATACCTTCTTCTTTAGTTACCCCCAGCAAACCTACACTTGGGAGGGTACCTATAAAGGTGACATATTCACTGCAAGTAACCGAACAAGAACTCTAACTGTAACCGAGGAACAACTCCCTACCCCAATCGACAGTTACCCGCTTCCAACTGAGTACTGGACACGCCCCATAGAGCAACAAAACACCTACTGGTATTCCATATCCTCTAACTGGTTAGGCGCACCCTTCATCACTGGTGCAGGTGTAGCATACACAGGTGGACAACAACCTGATGGAATTGCACCCGAGAGTGCTCACATCATGTGGACTAAACCGTTACAGTATGGTGGAATTGTCGGCGGAACCAATACTCAAATCCTAGGCGAAGGCTACTACGAAGGCTTATCATATAACCCACGTTTTGGCAACCCTATCATTATGCATGGAACACTGTTTTACCAAGAACCCCTAGGCAACAGCGGTACAGGAGGCGACTATCTCTCAGTTGACCTACGTACAGGTCAAGAGCTTTGGCGCATAAACGCTTCTGCAACTGGAACATCCTTGGTTCCATCCTTTGGATACATCTACACCTATGATGGTCCCAACCAACACGGTGCTTTGCCTAACGGTTTGCTGGTAGCATCCACAACTGTTGCTAACCAAGGTACCGTTTGGCGCACTTATGACCCCCGTACTGGCTATCTGACTTCTATGAACATCACAAACGTCCCAGGGGGAGTAAACGTTGCAGGTCCATCAGGTGAATACCTCAAATACGTCTTGACAAACTATGGCACAGCAAGCAACCCCGACTGGTATTTGGCGCAATGGAACAGCTCTAGAGTCTTTGGTGGCGGTTTGGGTACAAATCCATCCAACTGGTATAGCGGGCGAGTAAACGCAAGCCTGCCTGCATGCTATGACTGGAACACCTCAATTAGCCTCAAAGGAACCGGCTGGGGCGTCGGCACAGCAACAAGAGGCGCCGTTCCCCTGGTCATAGTTGATGATCTACTTCTCTGTGTTCAAGGAACCTTTGGAGGTCACGTCTGCGACTCAGGCGCAACCGTAACCCAAAACCCAGCCAACATTACTGCTATCAGCTTAAACCCCGATAAACTCGGCCAAGTACTCTGGACCCAAACCTACCAACAAGCACCCGAAAACAATACCCGCTACATATCCACATGGGACCCAACCAACGGTGTCTTTGTCTTCTCCGATAAAGAATCCTTTGCCAACTATGGTTACAGCACAACCACTGGAAAACTCCTCTGGGGGCCATCCTATCCTCCAGACACATCCTCAGTTGACTGGAACTTTATGATCTGGCACACACCCTTTACCCAATACGGCAATCTCTACACCTGCGGCTATAGCGGTCTACTCTACTGTTATAACATCACCACCGGCCAACTCTCCTGGACATTTGGAAACGGCGGCCCCGGCAACAGCACCGCTGCAGGTCTCGCAAATCCATACGGTTACTACCCACAATTTGTCGAATCAGTCGCAGACGGTAAAATCTACATGGTAGGCAACGACCACTCACCTAACAGCCCCCTGTTTAAAGGCTCGCAACTACGATGCGTAGATGCCATCAACGGCACAGAACTCTGGAGCACATTTGGATGGGGCAACATGATGAGCGGCAACTGCGCCCCAATTGCTGATGGCCAACTCACAGTCTACAACCCCTATGACGGCCAAATCTACAGCTATGGCAAAGGCCCAAGCGCACTAACTGTTGATATAACACACGACGTGATTCCAAGCGGCAGTAGCGTTATGATCAAAGGCACCGTAACCGACATCGCCTCAGGCACCCAACAAAATGAACAAGCCGCCCGATTTCCACACGGCGTACCCGCAGTTTCCGACATATCCCAAAGCGATTGGATGGAATACGTCTACATGCAAAAACCCCGGCCATCCAATGTCACAGGCGTCACCGTTACTCTCTCAGTGATTGACTCAAACAACAACTACCGCCCAATCGGCACCACCACCACAACTGATGGCTTCTTTAGCCTCAACTGGACCCCAGATATCGAGGGCCACTACACAGTCTACGCATCATTTGAGGGCAGCAACTCCTACTACCCATCACGTGCCGTAACAGCATTCGCAGTTGACCCCACAGCACCTACACCCACAGCACAACCCCCACTTCAGCTACCACCCACCGAACTGTACTTCGCCCTATCAACAGTTGCCATCATCATTGCAATTGCCATCGTCGGCACAATCATCATCTTTGTGCTCAAAAAACGACCATAAAAAAATAATAAACAACCAAACTCCCTCTCCTTTCTTTTTTATTGACAGTATGCCTCCCAAAATAGACTTTAAAATTTATATGTTCGCTATAGACTTATGATGAACAATTGATTTCGTAGAAAGCAAATGTTGCTTTGATGAGGAACTTTAATAAATGATGTTTGTGCAAGCCCGAAGTAAATTGTTGTTTGGGTAGGCCATTTGATAACATTGTTTACTAACAAGAGACAAAATATGTCTTTGGCTTTTGGGAAAGAAGTGATTGGTCCGCTAAAAAAATTCAGGTTCGCAAAGAAGCGTATCACAGTTCATTATCCCTTGAGATTGTTGCCCTTTTTGTGTGTCGCCCAAACCTTTTCTTGTTGAGGTGGTAATAATATGAACAGCATTCTCGAATACTTGGATTTGTGTGTAGAGAACGATCCTGCTCGTTGTGTGTTTAATTTTTTGGATTGCAGTCGCGAACCTTTTGGTATGCAGAAAATTAGTGTGAAACAACTCTATGATAAATCACGCGATATGGCCGGGACATTAAAAAAGAAAGGTGCAAAAAAGGGTGACCGGGCCATAATATTTTCTATGCAGGATGCCGGTACCATCTATGCAATTTTTGGCTGTATGATGGAGGGGGTTATCTTTACTGTTATTCCACCACCTATTGATGAGGCTAAATTGTCACGGTTTATTTCTGCACTTAACTCCTGCAAACCAAAATTTCTCATATCCAATTATGCCCTAGAGCAAGAATCAAAAAGAAACATAACCAAGACCCTGCTCAAAAAAGCGTTTCTGCGTGTTATAACTCTCAAGCGCATATACACTGACAAGTTAGCTAAACATGAGCACTATACTCCTCATAGAAACTATCACAAAGATGATCTGGTATATCTACAATATACCTCAGGTTCCACATCTGAACCTAAAGGCGTTATGGTAACAAATGAAAACCTAATGAGTTGCATTGACGATTGTAGAGAAATCATAGATTTCACAGATGGTTACAATCTTGTATCATGGGTTCCATTTTATCACAATATTGGCTTGATGGCCGCTATATTTATTCCCCTTGTCGTCAAAACAGGTACCGCATATTTAATACCTACCCTTCAATTCCTGCAAAAACCAACAATCTGGATAAAAACCCTATCTGATTTCAAAGTTAATGCAACCGTAGCACCCAACTCTGCATATGAGGCCTGCACCAAACTCATCAGCAAACAAGACGCCAAACAATATGATCTATCCCATGTAACCCTTCTAATTAATGGATCAGAATTTGTGTACTCACAAACCATAGAAAAATTCTGCGACCTATTTGATATCCAGCAAAAATCATTCGCAGCTGGATATGGCTTATCTGAATGCGTTTGTGTCGCTACCCTCTCACCTCTTTGCTATAAATGCCAAAAAATCGACGTTGATCAATATCTAGCCGGGCGATTCATTACAACGGAGAACAAAAATCACAAATTAGTCGTCAGTCTAGGTCAACCATTAAACAATTTAAAAGTTTTAACCGTAAAAGACAATGGATCTCTTTGTGCAGAAAATGAAATCGGAGAAATCTACATTCAAGGCAACAACGTTTGCCAAGGTTATTGGAAAAATCCCTCTGAAACAAAACGCTTTCAAGCAACCATTAACGGAGTTGAGGGATACTTTTACCGTACAGGCGATATGGGCCTAATCTTTGAGGGCGACCTCTACCTCACAGGCCGCTTAACCGAGATGATTATTGTTAATGGCAAAAACATTTTCCCAAGCGATGTGTCCCTTCTTCTACAACAACAATGCCCCACCCTACAAAAAGACACCATAAGCATTTTCTCTATCCAAACCGAGAATAAAGAAGAACCCATACTCTGCCTAGAAAGCGACGAATGCGCCTTTGCTCCTCTGGTACGCGATATTAATCGAACAGTGGCACAGTCCTACAACTTTTCCTTTAGTAACATTGTGTTTGTCCGAAAAAACACCTTCCCCCGTACCGATAACAGAAAAATCAAAATAAAAGCCATCAAACAACTTTATGAACAAAACAAACTAGATGTGCTATACAGCACAAAAAACTCCCCTATCAATGATGTTACCAATATCTCAGATGAGTTAACAATCACCTTATCAGCAAAGGCTTCCATAGACGAGATAAAAGCCTGCGTAAGATCAGTATTTAAAAAATTCGTTGCACCTATAGAGTTTGATGATACTACCCTCTTTACGGATCTAGGCACGAACTCTCTTACAGTTGTTGAGATGCTAAGTAAACTCGAACGCCAATCAGTTATAGAGATCGATATTAGACAAATTACCAGTGCATTGAACGTAAATGACCTCTCACTCCATATTCAACTCTCCCTGCGAGGCGAGAAACATAACTCACTCAACTTAGATGCCGAATGCATTCTACCAGACGATATCCGGCCCCAACAAAACTATACCATACAACCCGACCAATGTCACAATATCTTTCTCACCGGAAGCACAGGCTTTTTGGGCGCCTATTTAATTCGATCTTTAATTAAACAAACTAATGGAAATATCACTCTTTTTTGTCATGTCCGAGCAGAAAACCAACAAAACGCCATGGAACGTATCATTAAAAATATGCAATTCTTCCAATGCTGGGAAGAAAACTTCCAAACCAAAATCATAGCCGTACCCGGAGATCTAAAAAAACCCCACCTAGGCATTGAAGACAACCTCTACACTAACCTCTGCAATACCATAGATGCCATATATCACAACGGGGCAATATTGAATTTCTTGTTTCCCTACAACCAACTCAAACAAACAAATGTTAACGGCACCATTGAGTGTTTGCGCTTTGCATGCACAGGTACCCCCAAATATTTCCACTACGTTTCCTCCTATAGCGTGTACGACAATCCCAGTCACTTCAATAAAATCGGCTTAGAATCCGACCCTTTGCTATCCTCAGAGGGATACTTTTTAGGCTACTCAGAAACAAAATGGGTTGCTGAAAATCTCGTAGCAGAAGCAACAACCCGCGGCCTAAAAACGACCCTCTATCGTCCAGGAGAAATCACCGCCTCGCTAAAAGAAAACATTTGGAAACTAGAAGATATGATAAGCCGCACAATAGTGGGATGCATCCAAATGCACGCTGCTCCCGATATCGACATACGCCTCCCCCTCACACCGGTAGATTATGTAAGCGACGCAATCATACACATATCACGCCAAACAAACGCCGTCGGCAAATGCTTCAACCTTACAAACAAAACTCCCCTAAACTTTAAAACCATCTGTCAATTCACAAAAAACGCGGGATACCCCATAGACATTCTCCCCTACGATGAGTGGACCCAAAAATTAGCCGCCTGCTCATTTGAAGAAAACGCTCTAAGCATCCTGTCGCGACTTTTCATCGACAAACGCAAAGACGGCGAAGGATTAACCGAACGATATGGAAGCAAACAAGCCCACATCGACACCACAAACACCGACAACCTCCTAGAAGGTAGCAAAATCCAATGCCTAACCATAGACGAAAAAACATTCCACAACTATTTGACATTATTCTCCAAAATGGGACACATCCCAACCCCAAACCCCCCAACCGAAATCCCAAATAAAGACACAACAAAAAACAAAACTAACCCCACTCCATCTACCAAGAAACCTAAAAAGAGTTCAACTAAGTCTGCTTCTAAAAAGAGTTCAACTAAGTCCGTATCTGAAAAGAGTCCAAAGAAACCCCAATAGCCCTTTATTTTAACGAACTAGCATGGCGCAATAACACTGCGGTATCAATCTCTCTTACTGAGGGTAGCTCTTTAGAGCTTGAACATATATGACCCATGATTTCTTCAGTGTCATAAATGCAATGATAAAAAATCTCTAGCTCTAAAGAATTTAGCACACTAAATGCAGATAAAGATTCTAACAAACCTTTTCCTTCACATTTAACTCGGCTCTCCTTTTTTGTCCAAACCTCAAAAAAACGTTTATTCTGTAAATCGCTCTGAGCTGATAAAATATATTCCTTCTCCTCAGACACAAAAAATCGCTCTACGACTTCCATATCAATCGGTCTGATCTTTTCTATATCAACACCTACCGATATATCCCCTATTACACAAGCGATCTGCTGATGTGCATGAGAAATATTGTAGTGCGTTTGCGGATTATTTACCAAAAAAGGTTTACCATAAGGATTAACCGCAAATTCCAGTTGACTGTTACTAAGCCCCGTGATACGGCATATCTCCACTCGCGCTAAAATATCTCCTAACAAAGAGTTTTGTCTATCTCGAAAAAAACACAGCTTATTGATCTGTTTCTGTTTTTCTGATGAAACAAGTGATAGCAAAATCTCATATTGATCCCGCGTAAGATCTGGGATAACTTTGAGCATAACAACCTCTAACATGCTTCTCATCCCAAAGCAACTGACAATATCTCTAATGTTGCAGAAGCGGTATTTGTCTTTTCTACACTATTGTGGTTAATAGTTTTGTCGGTGTGTCTCAGTGTAAGCCCTTTTGTGTGAGTTTAGGTTATTTGTTGAATTACAAAATCTAAACAACGGTTATGACTCTTTGCTTTCTCAAGTTAACCACAATTTACAAACCTCTGCTATGAATGTAACCCAGGAACAAAAGCAAAAATCTAAAAACCCCGAAAACAACCCAGTCACTGTTAGCTTGGTGGCAAGGATTTAATGTATAGAGCTGTCATAGATGCCGATGAGGTGCACAAATATATCTCTGGAAAGACTACCGTTGCCTTTGATTTTGAAACCGCACCCGATGAAAAATACCACAACGAAAAATACGCTGCACTAGACGAGCATAAATCCCATATAGTCGGCGTTAGTTTCTCAGTTGCAAAAGGCGAGGCACTATATGTCCCTCTAACCCACAAAAATGGAACAAACGCCAACCCTGACGAAATCCGAAAAATACTCCTATCCTTTGCAATCGATCATACAGTTACCAAAGTTGCACACAATCTCGAATTTGAAGATCGCTTTCTAAAAGCCCAGCATATCAAAATGTGCCGGCCCTATTGTTGCACGTTTCTAACAGCCCAAAACACACTAAAAAACGATGTATCATGCGGACTAAAAAATCTCACACGTGAAGTCTTGGGTATACATCTGCCAACATTTGCAGACATAACCCAAGGAAAAAACTTTGACGAACTAAATCCCCAAGACCCAGCAACAATTAACTATGCCTGCGCTGACGCAGATTATGCCCTACAACTTTATCACATATTTAAACCGACATTAACTGCGGGCAACATACCTGACTTTGTCCAACAATCTCAAAAACAAAACGTCCTGCCCTAGGTAGAGTTAATGGTTGGCAAGTAAACATTATATGGTTCCGTGAGAATCCATTGAAGCGTGTTGTGTAAAGTGACGGTGCCTTCCAACTTAGAACATGCTAGTTTTTTGCATCAAATATTTAATTTCAAGTTGATTAATCCCCGCTTGGGGCACATTAAGCGAACCGGGATACTTTTACTACTTTTTGCATTGTTAACTTCAGCAGTGATTGGCGCCTTGTCTGTTAATTTGGCAGGTGCACAGACCTATGCCACTATAACTATTCTGTCTGATGGGAGTGTTGAGGGAACCAATAAAATCCAGCGGGATGGAGACCTCTACACCTTTACAGGCGACATTTTTGGAACCATAATTGTCAAAAAAGCAAACATTACAATTGATGGTGCCGGATATACACTGCAAGGAAATGATGGCGGTACATGGACCTCGACGGGGATAAGGTTGTACTCCCTTGAGTCTGATGATGTCGGTTTTTTTAATGTTTGTGAGGGTATTTTAGTTAAAAATGTGCGGTTTTATGATGTATTTGAGGCTATATATACTAGTTCAAATAATAATAGTTTTATCAATAACAGTTTTGATGGTGCAAGAATACACATTATTGGGGGCAACAGTAGCGTAGGAAATGTAGTTAAACACAATATTTTCACTAACCATGCGAGCATATTTGTGGATTATTGGAGTGGCACAAATGAGATTATAACTGAAAATAACTTTATCGACAGTAGTCATATATTTGTTAGTTTAGCTTTTTCGCCTACGGTTGATAGGAATTATTGGAGTAACTACACAACAGCCTATCCAAATGCTAAAGAAGTGGGAAATTCAGGCGTTTGGGACACACCCTATGTGGCAGCGGTCTCTCAGAATGAGGTTCCCTATGCTGATTACAACCCTCTGGTGAACCCTGTAGCTGATGCTGGTGCTCCTCCAGCTCCACAGATCACTGCCAACCCTGAAATTCCAATAACCCTAATAGCAATTATAATAGTCGTTGTAATAATTGTGAGCCTGAGTTTGCTGATTTACTTTAAAAAACGTAAATAATCATTAACGCCAAGTTTTAGCTTAGCCCTTTGAATAACCTCCGTTAGTCAAAGAGTCATATCAACTAACTCTTAAATCACTAAGCAAAAAATTGCAAAAAGAAATAATGTATGTGAAGTATTATTAATTATATTTGATGAAAATTATGTGAGGTACAACATGCAAGGCGACAAAGTTTTATAATAGCTATGAATAACTATATATCGAGCTTTCGAAAAAATGTTTGCTTGAACAGGGGACGAGAAATGCCTGCACAAAATAAACAAATAAACAAATATGGGCGCACACAAGCCCTAAAAAGAAGCAAACAAAAAAAGGTCCTTGCGCTGGTATGTGTTTCGGTTGTGGTTATCGTTGTTGTCGTTGCTGCGCTTGTGGTCTTTAATTCGCCTCAACAAAGTGCTGATCGTGTTTTCACTGATGGTCATCAGACGATTACACTGTACGATGACGGCACGTTTGTTGCTGCGCTCGCCCATGACATGAGGGGAGGCACATACACCCAGAACACAGTAAACGGTGTTGTCACAGTTACTTTCCTTTCCGATGAGGTAAGCGTAACCAGTAGCATTGTGGATGATGTCTTGTCGATTCCCAAAGAATGGCAAGACGCTCACGGTCATGGCACACAATTGCCATTAACGTGATTTCCTGGGAATGGCAGAACCCAAGGAACGGGGCGAAAAATAAAAACTATGTGACTAAAAATAAGCCGCCCTTTAAGCGGCAGTTGATATGCGCTGACCTGCTGATGAAAACTATGTTAACTGCCAGTAATTGGTTATTTTTCTGTGGTTCAACAATATGGTGGAAAGGGGTAAGGTTGTGGTGGCGGTATCGCCGCATATGTTTGGGTTTTAATTTCTGTGTTTCTGCTGGTTGTGTTATCTGTTTCTGGTTATTTCCTTGGGTTGTTTTGTTTTTGTTTTCATGTATTCGTAAGTTGAACACAACATATTTTTTTAGGTGAACTTAAAATTTATATGTATGTTTAACTATTTTAGGTTAACCTAAAATGGGTGTGGTGTAATATTGCAAAAATCAACCCAAGACTACCTGAAAACAATTTACAGCCTATCCAAAAATGGTGAAATGGTAAGCAATACCGACATTTCCCAAAAACTTGATGTCGCACCCTCCAGTGTAACAGAGATGCTAAAAAAACTAGCTGAGGCGGGATACATAAAATATTCTCCCTACCATGGTAGCTCCCTCACCGAAATAGGACTAAAAGAAGCCCAAAAAATAACCCGAAAACACCGACTACTTGAAAGCTTTCTATCAAAAGTACTGGGCATAGGCAACGACAAGGTACATCACGAAGCATGCCAAATGGAACACTCTCTCTCAGACGAAGCAGAAGAATCCCTATGCCGCCTCCTAAAACACCCCGACACATGCCCAGACGACAACAAAACAATACCCGCATGTGATCTGCCCTTTTCAAACTGTGAAGAATGCATACAACTACACCAAAAAGGTCTAGAACAAGTCGGAAAACGCGACAAAAACCTCATCTCCATACGAGACCTAAAAAGCGGCACATTTGGCAAAATCAGCTTCATACGAGGCGAACACAAAGTACTCCAAAGACTCCTAGACATGGGACTAACACCGGGAACAAAAATCCAAGTAGTCAAAATAGCACCAATGGACGGCCCCGTAGAAGTAGCAGTCAGAGGCTCCAAACTAGCCATAGGAAAAGACATCGCCTGCAACGTATTTGTCGAACTCGAATAACAAACAATGGAGACTAAACTTTGACCCATCAAAATAATACGCCAGCTAATCCAAAATATAAAACAGACATAGCTGACACTACAGAAAAGAGCAAACAGTTTACTTTTGCTCTTGCAGGAAACGCAAACGTAGGTAAAAGCGTAATTTTTAACCAATTAACAGGGTCAAATCAAATAATTGGTAACTGGCCAGGAAAAACCGTTGACCGTGCAGAAGGTATCCTGAGCTTTGAAGGTCATGAAATTAAAGTCATTGACTTACCCGGTATCTACTCTTTCTCAACATTTTCTATGGAGGAAATAGTTTCCCGGGACTACATCGCCTTAGAAAAACCCGATGCAGTCATTAATGTGGTTGATGCCTCAGTTTTAGAACGCAACCTGTTTTTTACACTACAACTTTTAGAGATGAATGCACCCCTTGTTTTAGTCTTAAACCAGATAGATGTGGCAAAAAACAAAGGCATGCTCATCAACAAAGACAGATTATCCGAAATGTTGGGAGTTCCAGTGGTTTTTGCTACGGCTACTCGTGGAGAAGGCGTTTATGAAGCTGTTAAGGAAGCTGTAAAAGTTGCAACAAGTAAACATAAACATAAGCAGTTAAAATATCATAAAGATCTTGAAGAACAAATAGAAAAATTACAACAAATAGTTGAAAAAGAAAACCTCGACTTGAAATACCCCTCCCGCTGGATAACAATTAAACTGATTGAAGGCGACACAGAAATCACAAAATTGGTCGCTGAAAAATCACAAACAGCCATTTTACAATTAAACCTCATTTCAACAGAAATTGAAAAACGTTATCAAGAAAAATGTTTCTCCATTATCGCCTCTGAACGCTATGCTCTTGCAAGCTCTATTGTAGCCGCTTCACTTCAACAAGAAAAAAGCTCTCACCGCTTTACAGACAAACTAGACTGGTTTGCTACACACCGTATATACGGTTACATAACAGCGTCTGCAGTAATTGGCGGTCTACTTCTTTGGACATTTTTTGTCGGTAATGCGTTTTCAGGTTTAATTTCGCAAGGACTAAACTTGATCTATTCCGTTGATCCGGAATTGTCAACCTCAGCACCTATTCTAAGCATTATTCTTAACGGGTTCTGGGGCGGAATAGATGCAGGTTTAACCCTAATAATACCCTTTGTCATACCCTTCTATCTCCTATTAGCTCTCATAGAAGACTCTGGACTGCTAACTCGCGTAGCTTTCATGATGGATAGTGCAATGCACAAAATTGGGTTACACGGCAAAGCTCTAATCCCGATAATTCTTGGATACGGCTGTAGCGTCCCCGCCATACACAGTTGCAAAATCATGGAAACCCGACGCGAACGTCTCCTATCGGCGTTTGCCATAACTTTTGCGCCCTGCTCAGCCCGAACCATAGTGCTCTTAGGTATGGTTGGCCTATTTGTAGGTATACACTGGGCCTTACTACTCTACGTTGTTAACCTCGCCATCATTTTCATTATGGGCCGCGTTGCCATGAAAGCAGTCCCCGGAAAATCCACAGGACTAATCATGGAGATGAGTAGCTTCAAACGTCCATCCATAAATTTTGCTCTAAAACAAACCTGGACACGCACAAAATCCCTAATATATGTAGTCTTCCCAATATACATCGTAGGCAGTGCACTTATACAAGTATTATATGTCTATGATATACTCACACCTGTCAGTAATACCCTCTACCCGCTTACCGTTCTATGGCTAGGGTTACCAGCATTTGCAGGTGTGCTCCTATTGCTGGGCACTGTTCGCAAAGAATTAATTATCTTAGGCGCAGTAGCAATCCTTGGCACAACAAACCTGCTCACAGGCTTCACCCCCATACAATTAGTGGTTATGGCTCTGGTAGCTATGCTCTATATTCCATGTGTTTCAACAATGGCTATACTTGGTAAAGAATTCGGTTGGAAACCCGCCGCCCTAATCTCACTGGCAAATATCGGTACAGCACTGATAATCGGAGGCCTAACTTTTCATATTCTAAACTTTTTTACATAGAAACAAACATTTAGGTAAGCATTGAAATTAGCTAGATTTTTACATTTATTCCTTATTTGAAACTCTATTAGTTACATTCCAAAACCCGATTAAACCCTCAACCACACCATATCTGCTTTTCTATCTCTAATTTTCCATGTTCTATCCAATAAATGGGTTACACTTTCTATATAGTTGTAGAGAGTGAGTTTGTTGGATCGAGATGTTGAGAAATTAAAGAAGTGGATGATTAAAAAGAAACTGGAAGGTCAACCAGTTAA
>WRCX01000054.1 GCA_009783705.1 Candidatus Bathycorpusculum hydrogenotrophicum
TGATTGTTGAGCCAAACGGCCGCGAATACTTGTGTGCTCTTCCAAAGAAAACTGAGGAAATCTGGGAAGTATTCAAAGACCTAATACCCAAAACCTATGGGTAACAAAGCAAAGTTCCGGATAGTTAACAAGACCGATAGACAAATAACTGTAATAATAATCAGGTTTTTATATACAGTTTTAGCCATTTTTGGTACTCGCCGTGTATTTACTAAGCATATAGAAGTGGTGCGTTAAAAGTTTTGCTAAGCACTATTGTCTGTATAGATGAGTATATCTGAAAGTCTGCTCTATTTTGATAAACAGTTTGCCGGTTGGTGTTTTCTCTACTAATTGATAATGCCTGTTGTGGGGAGGGGTTTGGGTTTGATTGTTGACTTATGCGCCTATATTAGCATAGAAAAATGGTTGAGCTGAATTTGGGTAATATTGGGTTAAGATTGGGACTTTATTGGGAAGACATTTTGAAAAATTCTTATGTACTATTTTTGGCATCACCCAATTCAATGGAGAAACAATCATGATATATCAATCGAAAAAAGTCTTAACAGTCTTTGTAATCTGTAGTATGCTTCTAGTTGTTGCATCAGTTGCATTAGTTAATGCCCAAACTACTCCAACCCTAACCATAACCTCAACTGATGATAACAATATCATAACTGTAACCGGCAACGGGTTTGACCCCTCCAAAACCGTTGCTATAAACCTGCAAAACTCCACTGACAACTCTATACTATACAACTTTACCGAAGCCATAACCACCGACGAAAACGGTTCATTCACAGCCGACCTTAGCTTGCCACTGGGCATCTATGGAACCTACAACCTAAACGCCACAACCTCACCGGCTACGGCAATCAAAGAAATCACCCTCACAGGAACCTCCAACCTGACCGCCTCTCCCGACAACAGCAACATCATCCAAACAATTGGTACAGGCTTCAACACAAACCAAACCGTAACTCTCCAATTAACCGACCCCACCACAGGCGCCATAATCTACAACTTTACCGAAAACATAACCACCAACACATATGGCAACTTTAGCACCACAGTCATTATTCCCACAAGCCTAAGCGGCAACTTTACTCTCACCGCATCAACATTAACCACAACTGCAAACACCACTCTCACTGTCCCCGACTTCACCGGTCCCGCAGGCATAGACGGCACACCGGGCACAGTCGGTCCCGCAGGCACAGATGGAACCCCCTGCGCCCCAGCTGATACCACCTTTGGATATATCATAGCAGTGCTAAGCGTAATAGCCGTACTCACCTCAGCCTTTGCATTTGTCAAAAAGCACTAAACAGCCTCTTCTCCATCTTTATGGAGCGGTCTTTTCTCTTTTTCTTTGCGTTATTATTTTTTCGGTTTTAAAATGGCTATTCCCAGTTCAGCTTTGTTTAGATATTGGGCCGCAACTGTTTGGATATCTTTGCTGGTAACACCTTGAATGTTGGCAACATATTCCTGGAGCCCCAATTCACTGCCAAATTGAGCTTCCATATAGTTGATTATCTCCATAGCATCATGCGAATCATCCATACCCCTCAAGATGCCGCCTAACATAATTTGTTTAGCTCGTTCCAACTCTTCTTGGGGAACTAGACTGGTTTGAAGTTTTTCTAATTCTTTTAGTATGAGTTTTTGGGCTTTGGTTGCTTTTTGTGTGTTAACTGCACAATTAACGCTTAGATACCCAAAATCTGAACCCTTGCAATGCGCCGAATTCACATCATAGGTAATGGCATGCTTTTCACGCAACTCTATAAACAAACGTGAACTTGTGCCGCCACCAAGCAAAGTACCGATTAAATCCAACGCCGGCGCATCTTTATGTGTAGCGTTGATGGTTCTGGCACCGATGCTTAGGTAACTCTGGGTTATGCCTGCTTTCTCTCTCACCACCATCTCTTTAGGTTTACTGCTCTCCAACTTCACCTGAGGGGTTGATGGGTTTTCTGTTTTTTCTTTGTTGCTAAAACTTTCTAAAATGTTATCCTGGTTTTTTTTATTAAAATTGCCTGATAAAATAAGTCTCATGTTTTGGGGTCCATAATTGGTTTTGTGTTCTTGGGTTAGCTGGGGAAGTGTTAGGTGTTTGATAGTTTTTGTATACCCTCCAATGGGGCGCCGAATTGGATGGTATTCAAACAAATTCTCAAGCAGCATCTCTTCAACTTTTATGGTTGGAACATCGGCTACCTCGGCTAGTTCATTTAAAATTATTTTCTGCTCCACCTCAAACTTCCCACTCTCAAAACCGTCCCCAAAAAATAAATCCGAGAGAATCTTGGAAGCGCCCTCTAACTTTTCGGGTAAGACATCCACAACACCTGCAACCTGCTCCCGATCCGTATAGAGATCCATTACTCCGCCAAAATTCTCAATACTGCGTGACTGCTCAATACGTTGCTCAGAACCCCCTGCCAACATGTGCTCAATGAAATGTGCCACACCCGCCAACTCTGCGGGCTCTTGGTTAGAACCATACTCAACCGCCAAGGCCAACTGAGCAGTATTTGCCTGCGGACGCGGATAGAGCAGTACCGTCAAACCATTAGACAATACCTTTCGTTGCCAAACCAAACTATTGGACATACCCAAATCTATGACATGCAAACTAAAAAAGCTATGAACTGCCCTTTGTTTACCCTTGTTGGTCTTCTTCGTTTGGTGTATTGGTCCCAAAATAAATGCGGGTGGTGCATGAAATTTAAAACAAAGCGATCTGTGCAGTAATTTTTGGAATGGCCGCCAAGCGTTAAGACGGAAAAACCTTAATTAATTTCTTGACCTAAAGTAACATAGGTTCGATTGGTTTTTATCAATTTTTTTATGTCTAATGAAATAGGTGAATTTTTTGAGAAAAAATTTATTTTTAATGGTATGTTTAATGTGTTTAACCCTGTTCTCAAGTTTAATATTTGCCCCAGCTGCATTAGGTGATCCTGTTGGAAATAGTTTAAAAGATCATGATGTCTGGGACCCTGCACCAGCGACGCTGGCTTGGGTACACGGTAACGCAAAGGGTTACAGTGAAGGCCAAACGGCTGCTTTTAGAGTAACCTTTGATGATGTTGTCATAGGGCAGTCGCTGTGGTTTATAGTGGAGCTTGATCTTAATGCATCTGATGCTTATGCGTTTACTGATATAGAGCCTTGGGATACAACTTACCAGCAAAATGGTGTTCATTTGACGCCGCCACCGCTTGCAAGTAGTTTAACAGGTGATCGAGCTGGTTTTAATGCGGCTGGTGCTGTAATTGTTGCGGTTGATTTTCTTGGTTACAGCAATGGTTATCAAAGCTGGAACGTTACCTTTATGGCCTCTACTTCTGGTCCTGTTTATGTTGTGTATGGCGGTCATATAGCTGCTAGTGGTGACTCTATTGCTTCGGGTGGTATAGTTCCTCCAGGCGGCGGGGCATCGCACGCGAGAGGCGTTTTTCAAGCAAGAATTAACTCACCGGGAACCGGCGCTAAGACTATCAACTTTAACGCTAATGACATAACCGGAAAGCCTTCAGCCCAATCCTTTACTGTCACTAAGGTAACGCTCCCACATGACACAACAACTATCTTTAACTTTACCACCTCTATCTCCCAAGAAACCTTTAGCTTAACCAGTGGCCATAGCTGGGACAGCGGTGAATTAGCTCCGGGAAATTATACTGTCACTGAGTTGGTGCCTGATGGTTGGGATCTTACCAATGTAGTTATTGTTGATCCTGATTTTGGTTCGGTTATGGATTTGGATGCTGGTACTGTGACTGTTGATTTAGATCCGGGTGAGCACATAACTATTCTTTTTATAAACACAGCGCGACAACCCGATCAATCCGGTTTATTTACAGTTGCTAAGCTAACAATCCCCTCAGATGCCTCGATGGCCTTTAACTTTGTTACCTCTGCATCCGATGAGGCTTTCTCACTAACCGATAACACCCGTTGGTACAGCGAAGCCTTACCTCCCGGAACCTATACAGTTACTGAATTGCCCCAAGCAGGCTGGGCCCTCACAGACATCCAAATAGACGGCACTTCTAACTATGTAGTGGACCTAAATATCGGTATGGTAACTTTTGACTTAGCCTCCAATGAGCATATATCCATTATTTTCATCAACACAGAACAGCAACCCCCTCAGTCGGGCTCGTTTACGGTTACTAAGCTAACTATCCCCTCTGGCGCCTCAACCAGCTTTACCTTTGTCACCTCCGTCTCAAACAAAGCATTTACCTTAACCGATGGTAACAGCTGGCACAGCGGCGACATAGCACCGGGCAACTATACCGTCACAGAGTTATCGCAGGCAGGCTGGGATCTTACCAATATTATCATTGTTGATCCTGATGGGGGTTCTAGGGTTGATCTTGCTACGGGTACGGTGTTTATCGATTTGGACCCTGGAGAAACAATAGCAATATTTTACCAAAATCGTCAACAGGACCCTCCGCCAGGCTCTTTTACTGTTACTAAAATCACCTGCCCCACAGGTGCCCCAGACAGCTTTACCTTTGTCACCTCCGCTCCAGGAAGAACTTTTACTTTGACAGATGGAACCAGTTGGAACAGCGGTCCCATAGCACCGGGCAACTATACTGTCACCGAAATCGCACAGATGGGCTGGGATCTTACCAATATTATCATTGTTGATCCTGATGGGGGTTCTAGGGTTGATCTTGCTACGGGTACGGTGTTTATCGATTTGGACCCTGGTGAGTCTATAACAATATTTTACCAAAACAGCCAGCAAGCACCTCAATCAGGTTCCATAAGTGTTAACAAAGTTACCTGTCCGGTGGGTTCTTCGGGGGTCTTTAGATTTGTCACCTCTGCACCGCCGGGAAGCTTTAGTCTAACTGATGGCATGACTTGGAACAGCGGACCCCTAGCGCCTGGCCGCTATACTATAACTGAGTTAGCTCCTGCAGGCTGGACCATAACAAACATCTTGGTAAACGATCCCACCGGTCACTATATGATAGATCTTTCCACCGGCACCACAACTATAGATCTTCAAGCTGGTAGCCACGTATCCATAGTCTATCAAAATGCTCAGGCCGCACCCCAACCAGGCTTTATCTCAGTTGTTAAGACCACCTGCCCCGCCAACACTGCCGAACCCTTTACGTTTGTGACTTCTGCTCCTGCGGGTAGCTTTAGCCTAACCAATGGTGAGATCTGGAATAGCGGTCCGCTAACACCCGGAAGATATATTGTTACAGAGATTATACAAGCCGGATGGACTATCACCGATATCATAATTGTGGACCGTAGCGGCGGCACCTCTACAGCAGATCTTTCCACCGGCACCGCAACCATAAACCTTCAACCCGGTGCTTACGTAACTATAATCTATAGCAACACCAAACAAACCCCAACCAATTGCTGTCCAACCAATTGCGAATGCAAACCCCCTTGTGACCCCAAAACTCCCTTGTGACTCCAACCCTGTAACAATAAACATCTATTCAACCCGGATTATATGGAACAAAAAACCTATACATCCATAAACAACTAAAACCTCCTTTTCCTTCTCCTTTTTCCAAGGAACTAAGCAAAAGTTAACAACTCGCCTTCAACTACAATAAACCCCACATGTTTGGATATGCATTGAGCGATAGTTTTACGCATTAATCTTATCCTGCCCAAGCGGTGCCGTTTAAGCTGTAATGTATTGTTGGTAAAACCTTCTGCTTGCATAGCTATATACCTGAACAGCCAATCCTACTTCAGGGGATATGTGTGATAGATGTTAGTGGTCTTACCAAAACCTTTGGTAGCTTAACCGCTGTAGACAACCTAAACCTATGTATCGAAAAAGGGGAGGTTTTTGGTTTTCTTGGACCCAACGGTGCAGGCAAAACCACCACTATTCGTATGCTTGCCTGCCTTATTGCACCCAGCAAAGGCACCGCATCAATCGCTGGATATGACATCTATCGAGATCCCCAAAAAGTTCGCCAGTCCGTGGGCATACTTACCGAAAATCCCAGCCTCTATGAGCGACTCACAGCATATGAAAATCTAGACTTTTTTGCCCAAGCCTATGGCGTCACAAATCCCCAAGAGCGGCAAAGTAGAATCCGCGAATTATTAGAGTTTTTTAACCTCTGGGAACGCCGAAACGACAAAGCCGGCACCTTTAGCAAGGGTATGAAACAAAAGCTGGCTATCGTTCGCGCAACAGTACATCAACCACCCGTTCTTTTCCTAGATGAACCAACCGCAGGTTTAGATCCCAAATCTGCAAAGGAGATTCGCGATTTAATGGAGCAGTTAAGCCGCCATGAGAACCGGACTATTTTGTTGTGTACACATCATTTAGAGGATGCTGAAAAATTGTGTAAGCGGGTGTTAATCATGAACAAGGGCCACTGCATACTTATCGGTACCCCAGATGAATTACGCTACAGAATTAACCCCAATCCCACAATCCAGATCAGCCTAAGAGAACTCAACCCCAAAATTACCTCTGCAGTTGAGAACAACAAACACACCCAAACCCTCAGCACAAATCAGCTAAATGCTGAGCTTTTGGTAAGCGTTAAAGACGCCCGATTAGCCACACCTGAGATTGTGCGTAGCGTCGTTGAGGCCGAGGGCCAAATTCTCTCAGTAAATGTGGTTCGGCCATCCCTTGAGGATGCCTATCTTAACCTCATAAAGGAGCAAACCAGCCAATGAACATCCGCAAAGCTTGGTTAGTGTTTAAGAAGGATTGGCTAGAAATCAAGCGTAACTGGCAGGTACTTTTGCCGATAATTATTTTACCTCTTCTTTTTGCAGTGATTTTTCCCATTATAATCTCTGCTATTAGCACTGTGCCCGCTGATGAAATGAACGCAAGCGATTTTTCAGCCCTGCTCTCTCTTCTACCCATAGATACCAAGCATTCCTTGGACAGATGACCCAAACCCAACTCATGGTATACATCATGGCACTCTACATATTTGCACCCATGTTTCTCATAATTCCCATAATGGCCTCAAGCGTATTGGCCTCTGATAGTTTCGCAGGCGAACGCGAACGCAAAACAATAGAGGCCCTCCTAGCCACACCTATCTCTGATAGCGAACTTTTACTGGGAAAAATCCTAGTCAGCTTTATCCCAGCCATGATTGTAACCATTGCTTCGTTTGCCGCCTACACAATCATACTCGATTAGCTACCTTTAGTTTATTCAACGGTATGTTGTTGCTTCCAAATCTAACCTGGATTATTATGATATTGGGTGTTGCACCAACCTTGGCACTATGTAGCATAGGCCTAACGGTGATGATCTCAGCTAAAGTCAAAGGCTTCAAAGAAGCCCAACAAATAAGCGTAATACTCCTCCTGCCAGTGATGGGATTGATGTTTGGCCAAATTTTCGGTATCCTAATCCTTGGATCTGCTCTATTGGCTGTTCTTATAGCCCTACTTGGCGCTACGGATGTCGTTATATTCTATGTGGGTATGAAAATTTTCCAACGTGAAGAAATCCTCTCCAAAATGTAGCCCAACAAACGCTTGTTTGATTGCTATTTAACGTCTAGCTGATGATAGAACTGCGCTAAATCTATCTGCTGCATATATAGTGGTGATTACACGGTTACTAGAACATACACTCACATAAGCTGTCTGTATGGTTGTCGCCAAACTATAGCCATCAGAGTTGGCAGCGGTGGTTGAGAAATCTCTTTAAAAGACTAGTGTTCTACTATAGCCTTAGGTTGCGGGCTTATGGCGAAACAACAATTAAACAACAGGCACAGCACATCTAGCGATTCTTCAGCTGTTGCCATAAAGCCCGTTTTGAGCGCCGATGATCTTGTGGGGCTTCCCATAGAAGAACTCTATGAGCGTATGGATACCTCACCTCAGGGTCTTACTTCGGAGCAGGCCGCTGAGCGCATCGAAGTTTATGGCAGAAACGAACTTGCCAGAGAAAGCAAACATTCTATCCTTAAAGATTTTCTTCTGCACTTCAAAAGCCCCTTGGTTCTCATTCTATTGTTTGCCGCAGTGATTTCAGGGGTACTCAACGAACATGTCAATATGATTATCATATTAATCATCGTATTTGCCAGCATAGCTCTTGATTCCTACCAGGAGAGCAAGGCTAGCAAAGCTGCAGAGTTGCTAAAGCAGAAAGTCACCACCACCGCCACCGTGATAAGAGACGGGGTGCGCCAAGAAACCGCTCTTCCAGAAATCGTTCCCGGGGATGTAATCTATCTCTCAGCTGGCGATATCCTCCCCGCAGATGCCCGTGTCATATCTGCCAAAGATCTCTTTGTTAATCAATCCGCCCTAACCGGAGAATCATTTCCGGTGGAAAAAGTTGCTGGTTCTGTAAAGAAGGGCGGTTCACTTGTTGATTGGAGCAACTATTGTTTTATGGGAACCTCAATTGTCAGTGGTTCCGCAACTGCAGTTGTTCTTAAAACCGGTAGTTCAACCGAATATGGCAAAATCGCCAAAAAACTCGTTGAAAAAGCACCGGAAACCGAATTTGAACGCGGCATAAAGAGCTTTGGCTACTTTATAATGCAGCTCACTTTTCTCTTTGTGATTTTTGTCTTTCTAATTATTTCCCTACGTAACCCCACCGAACTAGGTGTGGTAAACGCTCTGCTTTTTTCAGTGGCCCTAGCAGTTGGGTTAACCCCTGAACTGTTACCCATGATCATCACCATCAACCTCTCAAGGGGTGCGATGGCAATGTCTAAGAAAGGCGTTATCGTCAAGCGGCTCTCAGCTATTGAGAACTTTGGCAGCATGAACGTACTGTGCACTGATAAAACCGGCACACTAACTGATAATAAAATTAAACTAATCCTAAACGTCAACATAGAAGGTAACGAAGACGAAAAAGTCTTTCTCCACTCTTTTCTCAACAGCAACTTCCAAACTGGCCTGCGCAGTCCCCTAGATGAGGCCATCCTCAAACACAAAGAAGTCGACACCTCCAAATACCAAAAAATAGACGAAGTACCCTTTGACTTCATACGCCGACGAGTCTCAGTCGTGGTTGAACGCGAAGAACAACGCTACTTTATCGCCAAAGGCGCCCCCGAGGAAATTCTCCGCGTCTGTTCCTACGTTGAGCTAGGCGACTGCATATCAGACCTAAACGAAGAAACCCGCCAAAAAATCGAACAACAATATCACGACTACAGTACTCAAGGCCTCCGAGCTTTGGGTGTTGCATACAAACGCCTAAAAGAAGACAAAGCAGTCTACTCCATAAACGACGAAAACGACATGATCTTTCTTGGCTTTGTCGCATTTCTCGACCCGCCCAAAGAAACCGCCAAACAATCTATCCAAATGCTAAGCCGAGCCGGTATCGAACTCAAGATCCTAACAGGCGACAACGAACTTGTCACCCGCCGAGTATGCGAAGAACTTGGCTTTGAAATCAAAGGTGTCGCCTTAGGTAACGACATAGCAAACCTATCTGATGAAGCCCTAATGGTAATTGTTGAGGAAGCCAACATCTTTTGTCGTGTCAACCCCGTACAAAAAGACCGCATAATAACTCTGCTCAAAAAGAACGGTCATGTCGTGGGTTATATGGGTGATGGCATCAATGATGCACCCTCCCTAAAAACCTGCGACGTTGGAATCTCGGTTGACAACGCAGTTGATGTTGCCCGCGAATCCGCAGACATTATTCTCTCCAAAAATGATCTTACGGTTCTAGCTGAGGGTGTGCTGGAGGGCCGCAAAACCTTTGGCAACACTATGAAATACATCCAGATAGGGGTTTCCTCAAACTTTGGCAATATGTTTAGCGTTGCCGGCGCTGCCATTTTGCTCCCATTCATACCCATGTTGCCGGTCCAGATTCTGCTAAACAATCTGCTCTACGACTTCTCACAGACCACCATAACAACCGACAAAGTCGACAACGAATACCTAGAACGGCCCAAACGATGGGACATCTCTTTCATACGCAGATTCATGGTTTCACTGGGACCCGTAAGCTCAATGTTTGACTTTTTGACCTTCTTTAGCATGCTCTTTATCTTCATGCCCCTCATCCCAGGAGCCATGTTATTGGGTAATCCCTCTTTATTGCATGATCCTGCTTTCCAGAGTCTATTCCAGACTGGCTGGTTTATCGAATCCATAGTTTCCCAAGTCTTAGTTGTCTTTGTCATCCGAACACGTCGTACGCCATTTTGGAAGAGCAAACCAAGCAAATACCTCCTAATCAGCAGCATAATTATCATAGCCTTTGCCCTACTCCTGCCCCTCTCACCTCTGGGCCGTCTCTTTGGCTTTGCCGCACCCCCGCTTATATTCTACGCCTTTTTGGTACCCTTGATGGGCGCTTATCTACTGGTAGCTGAACTCATTAAAAGCTGGTTCTACAAACGCAACGCCTACCGTCTCGAACAAGTTCTAGTACCTAAACGTGCCTACTACCTAACACGTAACGCAAAACTCATGCAAGACATGATCGCCGCCATAAGCCTCCGTGAAGAAGACGAATTTACCATAAGCTCCCTAACGGATGATCTAAACACCATCCTATCCTACCCCATAAACTTTAACCAAGTGGCCCGTAACCTCCAATATCTGCGACGCTCCAACCTCATAAGCGTAGACTGGACTCAACGAACGGTCAAACGCGAAAGAGCGCTCAGCGACTATGTAGGAACCAGTATCATCATGGGACCAAACTGGCCCACCGTAGGCGAAGAGTGGCGCAGAATAAGCGGTATCATCCAAACCAAATATGGCGCAGTTAACTCTGAATTCAACGAACTTCTGCCTAATCAATAACTACTCAACAAAAGATATCCTATGTAACAGAGTTTCTACAGTAATCTGCAAAAGCATATCTACTGCTAAGCAGGGTTTGTGTTCTTCAAGTTTGTTGCAAATATGTTATGCACTGGCTGTGAGTTCATCGAGTTGTTCTTTGTTTAATCCAATTCCTGGTGTGGCATCTAATCTTTTTTGCACTCTACCTTTCTTGAGTAGCAACAAAGTTGGATAGTATTTGATGTCGTATTTATCAACTATTTTTGGTTCAAAATCAATCGGTATGCTTAGGCATTCATCCGGATTAGTTTTTGTATATTGGCTAAATAGGGGCAGAAACCGCTGAGAAAACGGACACCAAGTTGCATAGAACAGTGCATACACTCTATCTTTGGACTCCAACAAAGCTTCAATGTCTTGTTCGTTTTTTACTTGGTTATTTGTCATTTTTTACTCTCCCCTTGGTCTGCCTCTTCAGGATAGTGGCTGCTGTCACAAAACGGTTTATTCGCCGATTTACCACATCGGCACAATGTCATGCGGTTTCTAACCTCATAGAGTTTACCATCGGCACCATACACGGGAATACCGCCTCTAACCCAAAGCGGGCCATCACATCCAATACTTGGATCCTCGATTAACCCAATTGCCTGATCCAGTTTCGGCTCAATGGCCTGATCGGTTTTTTTATCCACAACAACAAGCCGGCCTGAAGGGCAGGTGCACGCGTTTTTTATACAGTTATCTTTGATTTTGTCATCATCAGTTTTGGCTATTTGATTCCAGATATCCCCTTTTCTATGACAAAACCGTGCAGACGCGCAGAGAGCTTCAGCATCTTTGAGCGTTAATTCGGGGCCCTCTATACATTTTGCCATAGCCTCAAAAGAGCTGGCTTTGTTGTTGGTTTCGGTGCCGTTAAAGTTGGTTTTGAGGTGGGTTCCATTACAGAAGGGTTTATTGCTTGTTCCGCCGCATCTGCAAAGAGCATAGCTTGGTTGAGTTTCAAGTTTTTCTGTAATCTTCCACTCTGAGGGTATTGTTGAGTGATCGCATTTGATGACCATTCGATAAAGTGGAATGCCGCCTACAACTATGTATGGACCATTTTTGGTAACTTGAATTTTGCCTTCTGACTTGAGAGGGGTTGTCTTTTGATTTCCCATATTTCTCATCTCCACTTAGAACTTGGGGCGATTAGATTTCTTAATTTTATGTTTGATTGACTTTCTATTCCTATTAACTGTTTGTGAGTGTTACCTGCTAGTTTTGCAGGTTTCTATTTTGAGAGAAGTGTGAATTTGTTTGGGACAATGCAGAAAGCGCTTAATCAAGCGATAGATGTGTTTCATCTTCAATATGGTTTGAAAAGGTTGCTTGTTTGTCTGATGATTAACTATCCAAGCGTTGCTGAGTGGGTTTAAAAAAAGTTTGTTAGTGCAGCACAGGTTCACATATGTTAATTAGCAAAATATCCTTGCATAGACTTAGGTGACTATGTTTTGTCTGAAGATAAAAATAAAATAGAGTATTCTGAGGATGAAAAAAAATCTGGTGATGAAATCAAAAGATCAGATGAGGACATTATGCCTTATGCTTCACGCGATATTCAGCACGATTTTAACCGTTTATTAAACCAGTTTCAACGGGATTTTGAAGATTTCTGGGGAGTATCTTCAAGACTGGGGCGGGACGTAACCTCAAAAGCACGTGCATCCATCGCTCCTTTCACAAGATTGGGCGTTCCATCTGTGGATTTGGAGGATCAAGGAAAAAACTATCACTTGACTGCAGAATTGCCGGGTTTTAAAAAAGATGATGTAGACATTGAAATGACTGAGGATTCCGTAACAATAAAAGCCAAAAAAATCAATACAGACGATCAGAAAAACAAAAATTACGTTCGCCATGAACGCGCCGTTCAAACCTACTACCGAAAAATCCACCTGCCCGAACCTGTCCGCTCTGATGAGGCAAACGCAAAACTAAATGACGGCATCTTAGAAATTTCACTACCAAAAAAGACCCCCAAAGAAACCAAAAAATTAGCCATCGCATAGCGCTTTGGGCATTTTTTCCATCCCAAAAACTCCAGTTTTTGTGTCTTGACTTCAAAAAATGGTTGACTACAATTGGTAGTCAACTAAACTAAAAAAATAATGAGGGGTCCCTCAGGGGACTGCCTAGTAGTTTTCTGTCCAGACTTCAAAGTACGATCTGGGGTGGGCACATGTGGGACATTTATCAGGTACTTCAGAGCCGGTTATGACCATACCACAGTTTCTACACTTCCACTTGGTTGGAGCGTCTTTTTTAAAGACTTTGCCTGTCTGGACGTTTTCTAATAATTTGCGATATCGACGTTCATGAGATGTCTCCACTTCGGCAACCATCGCAAATGTTTTTGCAACATCGCCAAAACCCTCCTGTCGGGCGACCTCTGCAAAGTTGGGATAGAGCGTGCCCCATTCAAGTTTCTCGCCATCTGCCGCTTCTTTTAGGTTAATCGCGGTTGATGCGATGATACCTGCAGGGTAAGTTGCAGTGATTTCTGCCATACCGCCTTTTAGATGTTTAAAAAACAACTCTGCATGTTCTTTCTCGTTTGCAGCTGTCTCCTCAAAAATGGCTGCTATTTGTTCATAGCCTTCTTTTTTGGCCACACTCGCAAAGAAGGTATATCGAGTTCGCGCTTGAGATTCGCCTGCAAACGAGGCTAAGAGATTCTTTTCAGTTTTACTTCCAATAAACTCCATAAGATTAGACTCCTGTCTTAATTTATCAAAAACAAAAATAAAAGACTTCCCAAATTCCAGCTGTATATTAAAGGCTTTTATGTCCCCCTGAGCTTATCTGTTTGCCGGATGATGAGAAGGCATTAAATAGACTTCACGGGATGAAAACTCAGAGTTACTCTGACGGTTCGTATAATAAACTAATCATTGGCTGTGGGCGTCTCTGCTCACTGCTAAATATAACACATCATAAACGCCTTTAATGAGAAAATTCACCCGCTACTACAGAAAACTACCACTAGATAAAGAAAATCTATAACTCCAGCACAGGCTCAAGACACCTATGTAGCGAAATCCCGTCAGCACCTGCATCGTACGCTGTTGAAGTTAATGGCAGTTTATGATAAGTTTGAGGTTTTACAGGTCCACGCTCTGAATACGAGAAGTTTGTTTACGCTTCTATGAAAGCTTAACCTACAATTGGACACATGACTTTTTTTCAGGTTTGTTTTTTGATGATTGAGCATGGTGTGACTTTTGGCTGTGTGTTTTATTGGGGGAGTGTTTTGTTTTGTGTTTTTTGTTTGGTGGTTGTTTTTTGGTTTTTGTTTGTTGTTTTTTCTGATTGGGGTTTATTGTGTGTGTTTGTCTAGTTTTTATGATTGATTGTGTTTGTTTGTCTATTAAGTGTGAAAATTATTGTTAATTTGTTCACTATATTTGCTGTTATTGTGCATATGTGTTTATTTTCTTATCAAAAAATTAAAAAAGAAATCCTAAACTGTCTTGTCCCAAAATAATTTCCCCCCCACCTTTGAGGTATCTTACAACTCACCATTTCACCATCTAAACTGTCTAGCAGCTATACCCAGCCACACCTCAGGCCACAAACGGCTGACAAA
>WRCX01000055.1 GCA_009783705.1 Candidatus Bathycorpusculum hydrogenotrophicum
GAACAAACCCGCCCTTGGCGACTTTTTCAGACAAACATTTTTTGCAATGCACCATACGAACTAACCTTGTTTGGCGATATATGTACAGCATCACATAAAATTATCTATAAGTGAACACTCTCGTATGTTGTTTTAGTTTTCCGTTCACTTATTTGAACTCTACACGCACCAAACAAACAGTTGAGCAGACTTTTATTTTCTCTAACAAACCCTGTAGTGTGAATCTTTACACTACAAATTCAAAGTTTTTGCAAACACAATTAAAAGCATGGAAAAACATCATCAAAAACGCCGATAATTGTAGTGTATAAAATTGGGTTAAAACTCAGGTAATAAGAACAAAAACACATATTCCGATTAAATACGGACACTAAATAAGCAAAAAGGTCCACACCAATAATTTATGGACATAACCATAAAATATTATCGACCCACAATACGTTTTTTATCTCTTTAGCAGACAAAAAAATAATAAAAGAAAGAAAGGGTTATGCGATTTTTATGAATGTTGCTTTGGGTTTTGTACAGACAGGACAAACGTCTGGCACTGTGCCATCGAAGGTGTTTCCACCGTCAGGGCAAACATAGATGTCAGCTTTTTGCAGATCATTTTGGGTTTTTATAGCCTCGAGTGCTTTTTTGTAGAGTCCAGAGTGTACATGCTCAACTCTGTTGGCTAGATCAAAGCTCTGAAGTGCTTTTTATTGCCCTCCGTTTTGGCTTCTTCTATGAATTGAGGGTACATACGCTCAAATTCATAGGTTTCACCGGAAATAGCAGCACCAAGGTTGTCAGCGGTGGATTTTACTTGGCCCATGACCCGGAGTGGTTTAGAGCATGAATAGTTTCTGCTTCTGCGGCAGCTCGGAAGAGTTTTGCTATTTGTGGGAAGCCTTCGGCGTCTGCGGCTTTAGCAAACGCGAGATACTTACGGTTAGCTTGAGATTCGCCTGCAAATGCCGCTTTTAGATTTTCATCGGTTTTAGTCAATTTAGAATCACCACAGGCACTAAACATAAACATAGTTATAAGCACTTATCGCCCATACAGATAGACAAGAAAGCTAATTCCAAGGTAGCAGAGTCGTTTAGAGACATTTTGGAAAAAACTTCTTATGTTAAGATACTGTATTTGTGGTAGAGAAATGATGGTGAGTTTGCCGTTTGATCGACAGGACCTCAAAGCTTTAGCTGTGCTTCTTGGTGCGGCTTTGGCGGTGCGGCTCTTGTTGTTTTCTTTAGATGGTTATGTTAATGATTTGGCAACTTATCAGTACTGGTTTAGCACTGCAGCTACGCAGGGTGTTCATTCCTTCTATCCCTATGTGCTACAACAGGCAGGCTGGATTGACTATCCGCCGTTTAATGTCTACATCTTTTGGATGTTTGGCTCTCTTTCCCAGATGTTTGGCTCAGTTGATCCGGTGTTTTTTGTCAAGTTGGCGCCAACTATTTTTGATTTGGCTACCTGTGGACTTATCTATTGGTTTTTGCGCAAACAACTAAGCTTTAGAGGAACCATTTTAGCCACTGCGTTTTATGCGTTTAATCCTGCGATTATTTTTAACGTGGCTATTTGGGGGCAGTTTGATGCGATATACACGTTTTTCCTTGTGTTGGCTTTGATTTTGGCGCTTAAACAAAAACCTGAGTTTTCTGCAGGGGTTTTTGCGGTGGCTTTGTTAACTAAGCCGCAAGCTATTGCGTTGCTACCCTTGGTTGTGCTTTTGATTTTTAAGAAAAACGGGATAAAGCGTTTGCTTGCATCAGCGGGGGCGTTTGTGGTTACGATTTTTGGGGTGATCTTGCCCTTTAATTGGAGCGGCAGTCCGATAGATTTTTTGAGTGGGATTTATTTTGGGGCTTATGAGGGTTATCAGTACACTTCGATTAATGCGTTTAATTTGTGGGGTTTGTTTGGGCTTTGGGTTCCCGATGGGAGTTTATATATTGTGGGTTGGGTGTTATTTGGAGGCTTCTCAGCAGTAACGCTCTATATTCTCCATAAACGCCTAGAGGCTTCTGGGGAGCTTTTGGCTGTGTTTGGGGCGTTTTTGCTCTTGTTTGCCTTTTTTATGTTGCCTACAAGGATTCATGAACGCTACCTCTTCCCAGCGCTTAGTATGTTGGTATTGTTGCTACCGTTTAGCAAAAAGATTCGATTGCTCTATGCGGGGTTGACTGCTACTTTGCTTGTCAATCAGGCTTATGTGTTGTATTTTCTAAATGCGGGAAGGTTTATTGAGCATAATTTGCTGGCGGCCACACCGCAGTTTGATGGGGTGGTTTTGTTGGTGGGTATTGTTAATTTGGGGTTGTTGGCGTATGCTTCGGTGCTTCTTTGGAGGGAGTTTGAGAGCCGAAGGTTTAAAACCGTCGAACCGTTAAACCAGACGGCGAAGGGGAATGAGCATTGATCTTTGAGTTAAAGCTAACAAAAAAAGATGTTTTAACCATTGTTTTGTTATCGGTTCTTTTCTTTAGTATGGCGGCTTGGAATTTAGGTCAAATTCAAGCGCCGCTAACAAATTGGGAGAATACTACACAGTCAAGTTTTTATGTTGATGTGGGTTCAGTGCAGCCTATTCAAACAATTTATTTCTGGGTTAAGAGCGGTAATGCCTCAGTTACGGTTTACTCAGGAGCACCAGATAGTTGGAATGAGTTGGGTAAGGTGTCGCTTGCGCCTCGAGGCACTGATTACTCGATTCAAACTGGTTTTGAGGTAAATGCTCAAACTCGGTTTTTGCGGTTTGATGTTGAGGCAGTTGAGTATGATTCGCGGCCTAATTTTTCTAGTTGGGGGATAACAAATCCCAGCGATAAAGAACCCTCACCCTACATTGAGTTAAGTGAAATTGGACTTGCAGATCTTGACAATACCCAAATTACCATAGTATCCATCAAGGGCTTAAACAATACTGATGATGCTTCATTAGCGGCACTAATTGATGAGCAAAGCGTGCTTGAGATACCTCCAACGTATATGTCCAAGATGTATTTTGATGAAGTCTACTTTGCCCGCTCCGCTGAGGAATTTGCTAATCATCAGATTCCTCTTGAGCGAACTCATCCGCCCTTGGGTAAGCTTGTTCAAACATTGGGAGTTTTGGCGTTTGGGGCAACGCCGTTTGGCTGGCGCATCATAGGGGTAATCTTTGGGACACTTATGGTTCCGTTAATGTTTCTTTTGGGTAAGAAACTGTTTGGAAGCTGGATTGGCGGGTTTTCAGCGGCGTTTCTGTTTAGTTTTGATTTTATGCATTTTACCATGGCACGCATCGGTACAGTGGATACGTATGTAGTGTTTTTTTCCTTGCTTACCCAGTTGTTCTTTTTGGTATACTTTGCAAAAGTGTTAAAAGAGGGTTGGAAAACCTCAGTTGTGCCGTTGGCTTTAGCAGCGATTTGTGCGGCTTTGGCCTTTTCAACTAAGTGGTTTTCGCTCTTTGGTGTCTTGGGTATGCTGGCTATGCTTGTGGTGCTTAGATTAAGAGAAGTTAAAGATCTAAAGGGGACGCTTAGCAACAAGTATGTAGCGTTTTTTAACCATCCCTTTTTGTTATTGTTAGGGTTTGTGGGAGTGTTTGTAGCAATCTATTTTGCAACCTACATACCTGAGATGATGATGGGTAGTTCTCCAAAAACAATTATTGAGCTGCAAAATGCCATGTTTAGCTTCCACGGAGGCAGCGTAACAGACTCCTCAGCAGCACCTTGGTGGTCATGGCCCTTTATGTTTAGACTAGACGGCGTATCTGTTCCGCGATGGTTTGACATAACCTATCTGCCAAACAACACATTCTCAACCATAACTGTGTTTGGCAACCCAGCAGTTTGGTGGGTGGGATTTGTGGCCATGATTGCGCTATTGGTTGAGGCCCCCCACTTAGAGGGTATACTATCAAATCTAAAGAGCCGCCTCTCAAAATCCACAACGCCCCCCGGTAGTATCCGAGGCAAGGGTTGGGATGTTGCCGCGATCTTTATTGGGGTGGTGTTTTTGTTTTCTTGGTTGCCCTATGTGCTTATTGGGCGTGCAACCTACATCTATCACTTCTACCTAAGCGTACCGCTACTATGTTTAGCTACAGCGTATTTTATCAATCGATATTGGCATAAACCCATAGGAAAAATAGCAGCCATAACTATATTTGCAACAACCATAGCATTGTTTATTGTGTTTTATCCAGTGATTTCAGGAGCACCCGCCTCAGGGGAATATATTCATCAGCTAAAATGGTTCACGAGTTGGTATTTTGCACCATGCTGACAACAACCCCCAGCAACAGCGCAAAAGCTACTACTCTGCAGGTTTCAGTGGTCCTGCCCGCCTACAACGAAGCAACCTATCTCCCCATAGCAGTAGAGAAAACTACAGAAACCCTAAACAGCTTTACCAGCGCCTATGAAATAATCATCGCTGAAGATGGCAGCACTGATGGCACCGCAGAATGCGCAGAAGAACTAACCCAAAAATATCCCTGTGTACGCCATATCCACCGCCCCCAGCGACTCGGACGAGGAATGGCACTAAATAACGCCTTTGCACAGAGCCGCGGTGAAGTCTTGGCATATATGGATCTAGATTTAGCCACTGATCTCAAATACCTAAAACCTCTAATTGAAGCCATATCAGTAGAAGGCTATGATTTTGCAACCGGTTCAAGAATGATGCCGCAAAGCAAAGCAAACCGCACCCTTAGCCGAGATCTTAGCAGTCAAAGCTACAATTTTCTGGTCCGCCATATGCTAGGCTCAAAACTCAAAGACCACCAATGTGGCTTCAAGGCTTTCAAACGCGAGCCTCTGCTAAAGCTACTGGGCAAAGTGGAGGCTAAGCATTGGTTTTGGGATACCGAAGTTATGGTCAGAGGCTACAGACAAGGTTTGCGAATTAAAGAGTTTGCAGTGGAGTGGCATAGCGGTAAAGACACCAAAGTAAACTTGGCTAAAGACTCCTGGAACATGTTTTGGCAGATTATGGGTCTTTGGTGGAATCTTAGGATTAAAAAAATGGGTTAGCGTCTGCTTGCTATGAGTATAAAGGCACGGGCAACCAAAGCCAAGCCAAAAACTAACAGTAACCCAGCCCAGAACACAAACCACTCAGCCACTATAGTTATGTTCACCAGATAAACTGTTATCAAATAAGCAGCCCCTAACCAAAACACAATGTTTTCTATGGTTTCAGCTTTGCGCGCTATGGAGGAGTGGAATAATATGCGCAAGAACAAAACAATAATTTCAATGACACTCACAGCTACTGCAAACTGAAAACCCGCTAAGAAAAGATTTGTGTGGACCGCGGGATTGGAAGGTGCAGGTAGAGCAATACCTGTGCTAGGAACAGGTGAGAGAGTTAGGGTCATAAAAAAATCAACCAGACTGTTCCAGAGGCTGTGAGGCAGATGGCTGATATAGATTACAGCTAAACTGATAAGAACTGCTCCTATGTAAATTGCAGTAAAGAGGGGTTCTTGCCTACTAGAAGCTAAACTGGGTTTTTTGCCGATAACAAACACGCGCGTTTCTCCATTAAAAATTGGTAGAAATCCAAGATATATGTTTCCCCAAACAGTCTGAAATAATAATACACCAGACCAAACTCAGCTATGAGGTGCATGTTGTTGGGAATTATTTGTTTGGGTTGTTAGCAGGTTCAGTCATCATGTTGACCAGGGGGGTTCTTTGGAGGTGATAGCTACGGGTATGCCGTTTTGGGTTAGTTTTTGAATTGCTGGTAGGCGGCATTTATTGATGCTCGTTCATGGGTGCACATAAACGCTGAAACTTTGGCATATTGTCCGGTGGAGGGGTAGTTTGTGCAACCGCACCAGTTCATGCAGTACTCGCTCAAGCCGCATTGGTGCACTCGGTGGTTGTTGCGGTGCTGGGCACAGTTTTACAGGCAGTGGGTTTGAGTTCAATAAAAATATCAAAAGACCCAAAACTTTCCAAATCACCAACACCAAACAGCAGACGCCGGTTTTAAATACCGGCCCTATAAGAAGTACTTAGGAAGAAAACATGACGTTTTGCCCCAAATGCAACAACCCAACCAAAGACACCACAATATTTTGCACCAAATACGGAACCCCCCTAAACCAAACAACAGACCAAAACCAACCCAACCCACAAACAACAACAACCCCACCAACAACCCAAGAACCAAACCAACAAACAACAAAAAAAGAAGAAGAAAAAGAAGTGAAAAGCCAACAAGCAACAACCCCAAAACAAAGCAAAGGCGAACGCGGCGCGCTTAGCTGCCTAACAGGAGGCTTGATCCTGATCACATTTGGTGCATTTGCAGTTATGCAGATAAGTAACCCCAACTCAGCAAACACCGGACAAAACTGGGCCATAATGCTACTACTCATTGGAGTTATCATCATAGTCGGCGCAATCTATCTAGCCCTAACCACACAACACCACACCCCTCACCAGTCCACAACACCAAAACCCCAAAACACACAACAACAAACTCAAACAGAACCAAATGAACTGCAATTTACAAAAGTGTTCCACAATTATTGACACTACCGTCCAAAGTAAACCACTTTCTAGGTAAGACAATTTGTTTAGTATCAACTACACCAACAAAGCAGTATTTTAACAATGCAACATCAGGTGTATCAACACCAAATAAAGACGAAAATGCACAGGTTTTCTCTAATGCTAAAAGACATAGAAACGCTGAGACATATTGGCAAATTCACATTAAAAGTCCATAAGACACAAAAATTCACACCCAAACCATACACAAACCACAAACATAAATCAGGAATCATTTGGAACATAAACTTATGCGTTTGGGAATAACAAAGAGTTGACTTTTATGAAAAATATATTATAATGTAGTAAAGCTGTAGATAGTTATGGCACGAGGAACTAGATGCGTATGAAAAAAATGAAAATTTATCTTGACACTACTGCAGTTAGTTACCTTGACCAGCAGTATTCTCCAGAAAAAATGAAAGACACATTAGCATTCTGGGAATTTCCAAAATCAGAAGATTGCGAAGTTTTACTATCTAGTGTAACCTTACAAGAAATTGATCGAAACGCAGAACCCAAACGCATTAAACTAAAAAGGTTTCTAGAACAAATCGAATATAAAGAAATTAAGATAACTGAAGAAATTGCCGGCGTTGCAAACAAACTAATAGAAAACAGGACATTAACACCTAAAAGTTTCGATGACTGCTTGCATATCGCCTGTTCTTTAGTTCATGACTGTACTTGCATAGTTTCATGGAATTTTAGACATATTGTTAATATGCGAACTATCAAAGGCGTAAAATTAGTTGCTGCACAAACTGGATACGGGCTTGTTACCATGATATGTACACCATCATATCTTATGGCAGGTGAGGAAAACGAAAGCTAAACTAAAAATAAGCCCAAACTTTACAATTGATGACATTCATGCAATAAGACATTATAATTATGAGGTAACTAAAGACTTGTCTATAAAGGATAGAATTAGATATTACAATGACCCTGAATTTAGAAAAAAATTGAGGAACGTTATTTAAAAGAACAAAATTGCATAACAACAGAATCAGTGTTAACTCAAGAATACTTAAAAATCACTATTAACCAGTCCAACTTCAAAGTTACGCCCACATTCGCATCAGTCAAAGACGACGACAAAACAACCTATATAATAAAGCACAAAAATTGCAGACATACACAGCAGTTTCCACAAAAAATTGGAGAACAAAACCATCACTACTGCTAACCCGGTGAAAGCTCGATTGCCGTGTTTTGAAAGTTGGTAGAGCCTTAACGCAACAACAAGTGGGAACATACCAGCATAGCGGTCGCCACTAATTCCAACCCTTGTCTTCCAGATTTACGTGATTCACACAACTAATGTGAAATCCACTTTAGGGGTGTGAATCAAACAGGGGCCTGCTATGAATCGCTTATATGCGGCCCGCAAAATAGTATACTACAATGGCAGGCAAGAATATGGCAGATATTATTCAAGTTACAGCAGAAAAAATCCGCACTCTCCAAGTTAAGGGTGCAAGAAACGTCGCCATAGCCGCCATAGAAGCTCTTCAAATTCTCGCAACCCAAACCCAAGCCCAAACCAAAACCCAATTCCTAAACGAACTAAGAGAAGCACAAAGCATCTTTGCAACCGCACGGGAAACCGAACCGCTGATGCGCAACGCCCTGCGCGGTATAATTAACCAAACCCAAACCATCCCTGCCCAAAACATTCAAGATCTCTGTGAAAACCTAACCACAAGCACCGACAAATTTCTCAAAGATTTAGAAACCTCAAGAGAACAAACTGCTGAAATTGGAGCCAAGCGCATTCAAGATGGCATGGTGGTTTTCACACACTGTCACAGCTCAACAGTAACGCGTCTGCTTGCCAAAGCCAAAGAACAGAACAAAACCTTTCAAGTCATATGTACCGAAACCCGCCCCATCTTTCAGGGAAGAATAACAGCCAAAGAACTCATCGATCTAGACATTGAGACCACCTTTATTGTGGATTCAGCAGTTCGCCCCTATATAGCAAAGGCTGATTTAGTGGTTGTGGGTGCAGACGCCATCACCTCAGAGGGCAACATAGTTAACAAAATCGGAACCGGCAACATTGCCGTGTTAGCACAAGAAGCCCGTAAACCCTTCTATGTGGTCTCAGAACTACTCAAATTCGACCCCGAAACCCTAAGCGGCACATATGAAAAAATTGAGCATCGTAACCCAGACGAAATCTGGAGTGAAGCCCCACCAAAACTAAAAGTGTGCAATCCCGCCTTTGATATTACCCCAAACCGCTACATCCACGGCTTAATCTGCGAAGAAGGCATAGTCCCACCCCAAACCATACTTGAAATCGTACGCAGGAAATATCCCTGGATCTTCTAATAACCCTAAACCAGAGAAACCTCAACATAAACTAGCAAAGAAACGATAAAAGAATGGGGTATCGATGGAAAAGACCATGAATTTCAGTATAATCCGAGGTTACCAAACAACTAAACAAGTTAATGGGCCATTGGATATTTTTAAAAAATAGTAAAAAATGTAGGAGAGCTAAATCTTTTTTCCGTTATGGTTACTATTTAGATAGAGTTATCTCTATTGTAGAAACCATTCTGGATCTGTTTTCGCCTTCGCGTGGCGGCATCTCGGCAGTTCCGATTGCAATCTTTGTAACTTTGAGGTCTTTGATAAAGCGGCTTCGGGTAATTTCGGCGACGTCAACTGCGGTGGTGATTGCTTGGCCTCTTGCTTTTAGAGTTATTTCTTTTTGGGCACCACTTGAAAATGCCGTTATAATGGCGAGAACATAGCTCATAGGGGGTTTGTTTCCGACGAAGATCACATCACTAGCTTTTTCAGACATTTCACTCACTCTTATGTTGTTTTGTAGATAACGCTTGCAGATCTCTCCTATCAAGACTGCGAACGCTAAAAACAGTTACGCCGAACTCACTTATAAACAAATTTTCAAAACAAGAACATAAAAACACAACAAACAAAAAAACAGAACAAACAACACCACAAAAACCAAAACAAACACCCCAACCACACCACCAACAATAAACAACACCACCCCCAAGGCAGATACAGTTTTATATTTCAGCCCTGAAGGAAGATACAAACAGAGAAAAGCCGCCATGTCCACAGTATCACCCAGCCTAAGAGAAGTTCTAGCCCGAAGAATCGCAGGAGAAATCATTCTCTCAAGCCGACCCGGCTCCACCATGAAAAAATGGCTCGAACTCTTTGCCATATCCCAAATCAGCCTCAGCCAAACCATGGGCCTCTCCTCCTCAGTTATAAGCGACTACGAGAGCGGCAGACGTAAAAGCCCCGGAGCCAAATTCATCCGCCGCTTTGTCCTCTCACTACTCCACATCGACGAACAAAAAGGCAGTCGATTCATCCGCGAATTCGCCAAACTCACAAGCTCCCCAAGCATGGCAGTAATTGACCTGCGCGAATTCCCCATCCCCGTCCGCGTCGAATACCTCTGCAAAGCCATCAGCGGCGAAGTGATGGCCTGCAAAGAAAAATTCGTCAAAGAAATCAACGGCTACACCGTCATCGACAGCCGCAAAGCTGTAGAAGCCTACTCAGGCTCCGAATACACCCATCTCTTTGGCGCAACCACCGAAAGAGCCCTCGTATTTACCAACCTAGACGGCGGAAGCCTACCCATGATGATTGTGCGAGTCAGCAACCTCAAACCCCGCATCGTCATCTTCCACAAAACCCCACCCGACGAAGAAGCCATACGCATAGCCGAATACGAACAAATACCACTCATCTACTCCACCGCACCCAGCGTAGAACAACTAGTAAAAGCACTCCGCAAACTCTACCGCATAGCCCTACGCATAAAACTAGGCAAAAAAAGAGTACGCCCGCCACCAAAAATAAGTACCTAAACCAACAATAACCAATCCGCTCTTTGCTACTCGACCCAGTCTTTGGGATGTATAGTATAAGTCTATGGGTGTGACCTTTGAGGCTGGCGCAGGTTAGAAAGACATCTATTGGTAGCTGTCTATTAGGCCGGCGTGCCGAACTTTCACAAACAACCGCTTATTTGGCCCAACCTTACTGTGGAAGGAGACCTACAGATTGAGACCACCATAAAGAAGACTCCAATTTGCTGTAACAACAACCTTGCTTGGCGGCATAATAAACGCTACGCATTTGCATGTACCAAACATTAACATATTGACTTGATGATCATTTTGCCTTCATCAATTGACCAACTGATGAAGAGTGAGTCTGACTGATAGCCAGCAATTATTGACACTGATTCTTGGGACAACCGTCTTATCCATGCTTTTGCAATCTTTAACCACAGCTATGGTGGTAAGGGTTTATTGCTTGTATAACATATGTCATAGTTGTTATAGCCTTGCTTGAACGGTGAGGTCCAAGTAACTTGGGAACTTATATGTGAAGCGTATAACTGGTCGTCCTTGGAGTCTCGATCATAGGCAACTATTGCGTGATTGTTTGAAAATACCAGCAGGTCATCAACGCAGAGTTTAGATAGGCTTTCATAGGCAATCCAAACGCCACCGCCATCCTTTGATGCAGTATTATCTGAAATTGTGCCTTTACTCAACTTTACAGAAACCACAAGGCCAGTTTCGAGATATATGCCACCACCAAAAGAAGCGGTATTACCAGAAATCACACCACCAGACAGGGTAAAGTCACCACCAAGACGGTTCGATATACCACCACCCCAAGAAGCGATATTGGCAGAAATTATGCCAGCAAATATAGCAAATATACCACCATTGAATACACCACCAGCCTCATTTGCAGTGTTAGCAGAAATTTTACCAGCAAACATAGTAAACTTTGCTATCGAACCATTGTTAAATACGCCACCGCCATAAGTTGCTTTGTTACCCGAAATCTCACTCTCACCCAACATAGTAAAATCAGTGCCGTTTCCTACACCACCACCAAACATTGTAGCGGTGTTACCAAAAATCTTCGCTTTACCAGACAGAATAAAACCTTCTTTAGTATATGTGTTGCCGTTGGATACACCCCCAGCATGATATGCAGTATTGCATGAAATCTCAGCTTTACCTTCCATTTTAAATCCGCCGTTGTTAAATACCCCACCACCAGAAGCGTTAGCGTTGTTGTCAGAAATTTTCCCACCCGACATAGTAAAACTGGCAGCCCAGTTGATTATGCCACCGCCATTTGTAGCGGCGTTGTCAGAAATTTTCCCACCTAACAAATGAAAGTGGTCATTGTAATAGTTTCCCACACCGCCACCACCTTCTTTGGCTGTGTTGTTAGAAATCTTGCCGCCCGACATAGTAAAGTCACCCCAGTTAGCTACGCCACCGGCTTTGATAGCTGTGTTGCGTAAAATTTCGCCGTCGGATAAACTGAAAACACCATACTCACTGTTGTATATACCACCGCCAGCCCCGCTAGTTGTGTTGTCAGAAATTTCACCACTCGACATAGTAAACTTGCCGCTGTTGATCACCCCACAGTTTGTATTATCAGAAATTTTTCCGCCGGATAAACTAAAGCAACTTTTAGGATCGTTAAATACACCGCCGCCAGAGGGGGCTGTGTTGTGGGAAATTTTTCCACCCGACATAGTAATGCTACCGCGGTTGTATACGCCTCCACCTCTCTCAGGGGCTGTATTGTCAGAAATTTCACCATCACCAGATAAACTAAAGTTACCGACACAGTTGATGTATATGCCGCCGCCCTCAGAGGTGGTTGTGTTGTTGGAAATTTTTCCGCCCGACATAGTAAAGACACCATCTCCATCTAGATATATGCCACCGCCATAACATGTAGCTTTGTTGCCTGAAATGATGCCCTTTGACATAGTGAAGTCATCGATGCTGTATATGCCGCCGCCAAAATCTGCGGCGTTATCTGAAACCTCACCACCCGATATAGTGAAGGGTCTATTGCCGCTGTTGTATACGCCACCACCAAAATATGTCGCGGTATTGCCAGAAATCTTACCACTAGACAAACTAAAACTGCCAGAAGAGCCATAAGCGTAGTATACGCCACCGCCATTTCTACTAGCTGTATTATTAGAAATTACACCACCAGACAAACTAAAAGTACCCCAACCGTGGTATACACCACCGCCCTCAGAGGCAATATTGCCCGAAATCAATCCGCCACTCATAGTAAAACGACCACGGATGTTGTTTACACCGCCACCACAATGGGTAGCTGTGTTACCCGAAATCACACCACCAGACAAAACAAAACTGCCGTTATTTAGAATGTATACACCACCGCCCTCAGAGGCAATATTGCCCGAAATCACACCACCAGACAAAACAAAAGCACTATAGGAGTATACACCGCCACCACTAGTAACGACTTGGTTATTTAAAATCACACCACCAGACATAACAAAGGCACCACCTGTGCTAAACACACCTCCACCACTACCACGGGCGGTGTTACCAGAAATCACACCACCAGACAAATTAAAGGTACCACGGTTGTATATACCACCACCCCCAGAGTCGATTATGCCACCGCCCACAGCCTCGGTGGTGAGGTTGTCTGAGATCTCACCGCCCGACATATTAAAGGTGCCATTGTTATATATTCCGCCACCCAAGACGTATGCACTGCCAAAAACAGGCCCGTCTATATCAGGCCTTCCCATATTGTGGGAAATTTTACCATCTGACAGGGTAAGTGTACCGCCAGCCTTAACAAATACACCACTACCAACAGCACCAGCTGGATGAGTTACAACAATACCAGCAAGCTCCAACACCCCGCCATCCTCAACAACAATAGTATCCGCATCAGCCACACCAACCAACTCAAAAAACCGCTCCACAGGCTCATTACCACTAGTTGAGGTAATATTGTTACCAACTGCTACACTCTTAGAAGTACCTTTTAAACTTTTTAGAGTAATATTTTTACCAGAAGTGATATTGAGAGCCATATCTGTAAGGGGAATATCGGCAGTAAAAACAATAACAGCAGAACTCACAACATTCTCAACAGCCGCCCGAAGCTCAACCTCATTCCCAACATATAGGATATTATTATTCCAGATCGCCGTAACAACAACATTAGCAGCAGGCATAGTAAAACTCACAGGAGTACGGTTTTCCAGGGTAATGATACCGCCTTCGTTAACTGTCCAGCCGGTAAAGATGGAATCATTTTGGGTTCCAGCATCAATGGTAATGATTGCACCTTGATGATAGTTACCTGCACCTGTTGATTTAGCACAACTGTTCTCAACAGTCACCCTATAGAGGGGTAAGGGTTTACCGTTTGTGTAGCTTATGTCATAATTGTTGTAGCCCTGAGTAAAAGGAGCACTCCAAACCACTTTGACGCCTATGTTTTTTTGGTATACTCCATCATGCTCGGGCGATCTATAATA
>WRCX01000056.1 GCA_009783705.1 Candidatus Bathycorpusculum hydrogenotrophicum
CTGATGTCGTAGTTGTTGTAGCCTTGTGTGAAGGGGGTGGTCCAGGTGACTTTTTTGGCTATTTGGGTGTTGTATAGTTGGTCATCAGCTGGGTTTCGATTGTATGCTACCAAAGCCTGATTAGCTGAAAATATTAGGCTATCAGAAATATGGAGGAGTTCAAGATTTTTGATATAAATTGCGCCGCCGTTGTTGGATGCATTGTTATTAGTGATCGTACCAGCAGACAAGCGTACTTCGCCGTTATCGGAATATATGGCGCCGCCATTTGGGGCGCTATTTTTTGAGATTAGGCCGTCAATCATTTTAAAGCTACCGCCGCTGATACTAACACCGCCTCCTCCGGTGGCGGAGTTTGTGGCTTTGTTGTTAGATATCTCGCCACCCGACATGGTAAAGTCGGCGTTGCTTGTTGGACTGCCGCCGGTGGCTACGCCGCCTCCTCTGTTGGCTGTATTTTTGGTAATTGTGCCGCCAGATAGTGTGAAACGGCCCAAATTTGCTACGCCGCCGCCCCAGTTGCCAGTGTTGCCTGAAATTTCGCCGTCCGACATGGTTAGTGTACCACCTGATTGGACGGTTACTCCGGTGCCGGTAGCATCGGTTGTATGAGTTACATGTATGTTGGCAAGTTTCAATATCGCGCCGCTCTCAACAGTGATAGTGTCTGCACCAGGTGCACCAATGAGTTTAAAAAATCCGGCATTACCTTTGCTTTTTAGTGTAATGTCTTTGCCTGCTACAATAGTAAGTGGTGCGCTAAGCTGGATATCGGCATTAATAGCGATGATAGCTGATCCACTATCGCGATTGACAGCAGCTCTAAGCGAGTTCTCATTGCTAGCAAGTTCAGCAATTTCGAGAGGAAAGCTCTCAGCACTTGAGGTCAATACATAGCAAGGTAGCAGAGAAATCAGTAGCACCCATAGGGAGAAGGCGATCAACAAACTTTTATAATGCTTGTTTAGGTTGAAGTGAAGTCTTTTAATTTTAATATCCATGGGGTTTCCTCTCATACAATACGGCACTTATGTGTAGCCACAATATAAATTATATCGTATGAAAGGTGAGCGGTATAATGTGATATGTGTTACCTTACAAGTAAAAAGGGTTGAGATTTTAGGCTTTCCATTGTTTTAGGGCAAGAGCGAGCTCACGGTTATTTTTAGCATAATCAGGTAGTGAGCGTAACTCAAGGGTTGCTTCGACTGCTTGTCGCATCGCTTTTGCGCCTGCGGCGGTGCCTTCGGGATGTCCATGAATACCTCCGCCTGCTTGTATTATGACATCGTTGCCAAATATCTCCATCAGTTTAGGTACAAGTCGAGGGTGTAATCCTCCGCTGGCAACGGGTAGTATGGGTTTGAGTCCGCTGGATTTACTTGTGCAGGCTTCAATGTTTTCGAGCACTTCGGCTTTTGTTTCTGACATTTTACCGACAACTGTACCGACGCGGAGTTGGTCAACACCTACTATGCGTGCGATGGTTGCGATGGGTTTCATAGCAATACCATGAACAGGACTTTTGGTGAAGGCGGCGTGTCCGGCGCGGTGGGCATGGATGGCGAGTTTGAATTTTTGGCTACGTAGGGTTTGGAGTGCGGACCAGCCACAGGTTATAATATCGATCATGACATATTCTCCGCCTTGGGCTTCGACTGCTTTGGCGCGTTTGAGCATGGTTTTTGTGTCGGCGGTGATGTTTATCAGATAGGCTTTGCGTTCGCCTGTTTGGGATTGGGCTTTGTCGCGTGCTTCTAGGGTTTTGGTGAGGCGGTCGGGAAAGGGGTTGAATTTTTGGCTACTGAGGTTTTCGTCGTCTTTGACTATATCGCATCCGCCTATCCATGCTTCGTAGGCTACTTTGGTGTGATCGGTGGTGTTTAGGCCGAGTTTGGGTTTGATGATGGTACCGATTAGCGGTCGTTTTTGGATTTTGAGGAGTTTGCGGATGCCATCGCTTCCGTATTGGGGGCCCTCGAAGCTTGTGAGGATGGTTTTGGGGAATGTTATGTCAAGAAGACGCAGGTTTTTGAGGGTTTTTAGGCCAAATACGTTGCCTGCGATGCTGCTTAGGATGTTTGGCATGTTGTCGTTTTCAAAAAGTTCAGCAGGGTAGGCGATCTTGATGATGCTATTTTTGATGCTATAGACGTGGGCGGCTAGTTTTTTGATGTAGGGTTTTTCGGTGGTGAGTTCGGTCCATGTGCCTATGCTGCTTTCTGCGGCGACTCCGCCTGCGGCTTCTTCGAGGCTTATGCCGTCTGGTTCTACTTGGAAAGTGCAGATTAAGTCTGATGCTTTGGGTTTGTAGGTTAGTTCGATAAAGTCAAGGTACTTCAACGAGTGTTCCTCGGGCTAAGTTAGCTGGTAATCCTTAAAATCTTTAACTATCTGACTCTCAATCAGTGTTTAGAGTTGATGTTATGGATCTTGGGGTAGAGCTCTTAAACATAACAACGGGTGGGAATCGAGTTGCAGTTATTGGGCAAAAGACTGCGAGCCTGCTTGGGGTGCACAGTTCCGATAGGATAAAGATTACCTATGGGGTAAAGACTGTGGTTGCTATCACAAATATTGCTGAGCATTTTGCTGAGAATCGTATTGGGCTTTTTGAGGAAACTGAGACGGCACTAGGTATTAGTAGTGATGAGCGGGTTGGAGTCGAGTTGGCGTCGCTTCCTGAGTCGCTTTTTAATATTCGGGCTAAGCTTCATGGGGAGCGGCTTCGGGAAAAAGAGATAGTGGCTATAGTTCGAGATGTGGTTGATCGGCGGCTTAGTACGGTGGAGATTGCGGGGTTTCTTACGGCTTTGAGTATTCATGGGATGGGGATGAGTGAATTTGAAGCGCTATCTAGAGCCATGATTTTAACCGGTAAAACCTTGGATTTTGGCAGAGGACCAATTTTAGATAAACACAGTGTGGGCGGCATCCCAGGAGATAAAACTAGTATGTTGGTTGTTCCTATTGTGGCTGCGGCGGGATTTACCATCCCCAAGACGTCCTCACGTGCTATAACCTCTCCTGCGGGAACAGCTGATCGGGTTGAGACTCTTTGTCCCGTTAGTTTAGCTATTGAAGAAATACAAGAGGTTGTTAAAAAGACGGGGGGTTGTCTTGTTTGGGGGGGTTCTTTAGAGCTGGCTCCAGCCGATGATCTTTTTATCCAAGTAGAGTATCCCTTAGGTATTGATCCGATGCTTTTGCCCTCGATTCTAAGTAAGAAAAAAGCCATCGGCGCCACCCATGTAGTTATTGATATACCCACCGGTCTGGGGGCTAAGATTAAAACGCGTCAAGAAGCCTACACTCTTGCCTCAGATTTTCTCGAGTTAGGCCAACGCTTGGGCTTAAACATCCAGTGTGCCTTAACGTTTGGTGATCAGCCATTGGGTTGTGGTATTGGACCGGCACTGGAAGCTCAAGAAGCGCTATCAACGCTTATGGGTGCTGGACCACCGGATCTGCGTGAAAAAGCAGTAAGTTTAGCCAGCATGCTTCTAGATATGGTTGGCGTAGACAATCCCCGCAACACAGCTGAGAATACGATTGATTCGGGGAAGGCTGAGAAGAAAATGCGTGAAATTATCGAAATCCAAGGCGGGAATCCAAAAATTAAACCCACAGATATACCGATTGGACCACACCACGCAACAGTACGCTCTAAACAGGCAGGCAGAGTACTTTGGATGAGCACCGAGAGTATTGTTCGAATTGCCCGCATGGCAGGAGCACCCAAAGAGAAAGGCGCAGGAATAGTTTTCCATGCTAAACTGGGCGATACCGTACGCAAAGACGGCGTGCTCTTTGAGATTTATGCCGAAAAAAACACAAAATTAGAAGCCGCACTAGAACTAGCAGAACAACTAACACCCATCGGGTTAAGCAGAAAACCAGAAGAAAAGATGGTTATAGACACTATCCCCGAAAAAATCACCCACGAAAAAGCCTTCATGATAGACAGATAAGTAGTTAGCTAGTTAGTAAGCGGAGTGATTTCGATAGCGCGGGGGTCTAAGCGCGCCGCCAATTAAACCCCCAATTGCTGAGACTATACCTGCGAGAATCGCAAGCATAATGCCAATTAACCCAACTGCTAGACCAGCCAAACCACCCGTTAGGGCACCCAAAGGTCCAGTTGTAAGCCCGCCAATGAAAGCTAAACCAAAGATTGCCAAAACACCTATGATTATGCCGCCAAATATACCCGCTAAAAAGCCTGCAATGGCACCACGACCAGCGCCTTGAGCAATCAAACCCGCAACAATCCCGCCTACAAAAGCACCCACTAAGGTACCTAACCCAGGAAACAGAAAACCCAAAATCACGGTTAGCAAAAATCCTGCAAATGCACCTAACCATATATTACCCAAAGTATTCACCTCAACAGAACACACCAGAGAAAAGACACAGTTTAGGTTTTGTTGGTGTAAATATCCAACTACATTGATTTATCTTCGCGCAAAAAGCCCGCCGATAAAACCACCTATAACAGAAGCCACCACGGCAACCACCGCAACTATAATACTTAGAGCCGCACCAGTTACCCCGCTGACCAAAGCACCAAGAAAACCCCAATCCGATTGAGAATTAAAGGCAAAAACGATCAAGGCCAAAATAACCAAAACAACCGCACTCCCAATCCCAGATAGAAACCCAGCCAAAACCCCACCAATGGCGCTTCGAGCAATTAACCCAGCCACTATACCACCTAAAAAGCCACCTAAAATATGCCCAACCCCAGGAAACATTATACCCATGACAACAGTTATCAAAAACCCAACAAATACGCCAAGACCAATGCTACCCAAGTTTCCACGTCCAAGTATGATGCTTAAACAAAAAGAAAATAAAAAGATTGTTATCTTGCACGCGAACTATTAACCCTAGGACCAAGCAACACCCAGAGCCACTCAGTGAATTCCTGAAGATTTTTGGTTTGAATATGAATCTCACCAGGTCCAGTGATTTCAGTTACTAACCCCTCACCACTTAACAAAGTCTCTTTTAAGCCGCCAATTTTTTTAACACGATAACTGCAAGATTCACTAAAAGCCACAAGATGGAAATTATCTACAATCAAAGTTTGACCTGCTTGGAGAATATGCGTGTCAATGGCACCAAAAGTGTTGATAAAAAGAGGACCCTTACCGGTAGCTTTTATCATAAATACACCCTGCCCAAAAAGACCCTTAGTGAAACCTTCCCATTTAACATCTAAATCGATATCCTGAGTAGAGGCAAGATAGGAAGATTTCTGAATAACATAACCCTGACCAGATTTTACATCAAGTTGTTTGATATCACCCACAGGCGCCGCAACAAAAGCCGCTTCACCAGAACCATTCTTAGCAGTATAGTCATTTACCCAAAAAGACTGCCCGCCAATGAGACTAAGCCCCAAACTACCCCACAAACTTTTTTCACGTTTGCGAGTGTGAATTTCAATGTTAGGAGTCATATAGGTCAAAGCACCAGACTCTGCAGTCAAGGTTTCACCTTGATCAAAATTGGCTACCAACATCGCATAGGAAGGCTTGTATTTAATATCAAACTTCAGTCTTGCTCTCTCCTCACAGGGTGCTTATCAAGACCTAGCTAATAAAACTTAATAATACAAAATCATACACCGCAAAATGTTGACAAAGACAACCACAAGATAAACACACAACAAGATAATTAGTCCACTCCTGAGCGGTATGGTGATGGTGTAGGCCTATGGTATTTAGTGCTTTGATGCTTGAAATTTTTGTGGCTACCATACGGTAATCTTAAAATGCTGGGTAAGCAACCCCTCCAGTGTAAACGGAAGATCAGGCAGAAAGATTTGCATGGCCGGCTTAGGTAAAACGCTTCTAAAAAAGATTTTTAGCCTTGCGCTGATTTTTAATGCACTTATCAGCATAGCCACTGTTGCGGGCATTCTCTATGCTTATTATCGGTCCTACCCCTACTGGCAACCCTATAAGCCGTATCTGCTTAGTGCTAGTTTGTTTTGGCTTGCGCTTGCTGCTGCGGCGATCAATATTTTTCACAGTGCGGCCATAGGTCGAGTTCTCCACATCCATCGTGTTCTCTTCCATCACTATGTCTATGCCATTTTTGCGATAATAATTACGTCTGCTTATGTGGTGTTTTTTACGCCTGTTTCGCTTCACACACTCTTCTTTGTGGATAATAGCTCCGTAGCGGTGAATGTGGGACGAGCGTTTATGCTGGGAGGCATTGCACTGTTGCTGGATGATTTACCTGATGTTTCAAAGTATATGGAGACAGGCTTGAACTGGTTAAAAACTCAAGCGTGTCGAGTAAAAATGGCGCTTCATATATCTCAGTTTATAACTGGGATTTTCGCGTTTTACTGCAGCTTCTCCATACTGCTCTCAACAATTCAAAATAACGGACGTGCACTACCGAACTCGTTTGTTATTGTTAGTCTCTTTATAACAGGCATAACATCGTTTGCGCTGGTAAAACGTCGATCTTGGCTCACCATTATGCCGCCTGAGCCCCAAGCGCCTAAGCTTTTTGTTTAGTGATCTCTTTTGCTATGGCTTCAAGCTGGTCACGTGAAAAGCGCCTAGAGCCACCCTTTGAGGAGATATACTCGGGGAGCTGTTGGAGTTTAAGAATGGGCACAGCTGGATTGTTGAGCTGGACCGAGGCAGATCGGTTGGTTAGAACTACAATGCCCTCTACCCAGATGCCCATGGAGCGTAGAGTTTGTGAGCAGTCAATTATGTGTTGTATTTTTTGGGCGTTGCGTTTGACTTGTCGGCTGGGGCTTGAGTTAAAGTTGCGTTTGCCCCTGCGTTGCCACTCATCTCCGCTGCAGGTTACGTTGCCGCTCCAGTTTTTGGTTTCTAACACAAATATGCCTCCGGGTGCTAAAACCACGTGGTCTATGTCTCCGCCACCCTCTCGCAAATAGAGGTCATTTATGAGGTAGTAGTCATCGTTTAGGGTTTTGTTGAGGTGTTGTGCGACTTGTTTTTCTCCTGTCCAACCGCCGTTAAAGATGCGGTATTTACGCAGATAATAGTAAAAAGCGACTAGGGGAACAATCAGAAAAGCCAACCCGATCCAGTTTAGCAGGTCCCAGCTAAGGGTTGTGATAGCTCGATACAGAACAGCAAATAGTAGACCAAACAAAATTAGAATACATAGAGTAGCTTTGGCTAGGTTTTTTCGGGTTTGGTTTTTTAGATAGTTACTTGACGCTTTAATCTTGCGCATACTACACGGATGGTCTAGAGGCTATATTACTGTATGGGGCTAAGGCGGTCTTTTAGGGTGATGTCTTGGGCGTTAATGGTGGGGTTGTGGTAACGTTTGAATGCGGCGGTTTTTTTACCGTATTGGATTGATTGGGTGGGGCACCACTGGATGCAGGCCATGCATCGTTCACATTGGTGGTGCCAGACTGGCTGATGATTATCTGTGGTTATGTTTTGTACGGGGCAGATGTTTTGGCACAGATTGCAACCGTTACAGGTGGTGTTATCGGCGGCGAATTTTTTGTCGAAATTTTCAATGTTTCGGTACATAAAGAGGTCATTTATGATTTTGCATAACAGTTTTGCTTTACGTTTTATAGGCTGAACTGTTTGTTTGGTGATAGCTTGGGCTGTTGTATTTACCTTGACCATGGCGGCGTCTATCACTTTTTGGGCTTCATCTACGGGAAGCGCATCATATCGGGGAATGTAGTTATCTGGCATCTTGATACCATCACCGTAGGATAGATAACACCCTTTTTGTTTGAGAACATCGTTGAGCATACCCAAGGAGTCCATTGAACTTCCTCCAAAGTTTGAGATGGCAAAGCAGTAAGTTTCGGGCTGTATAGTCAGGTTTTGGACAAATCGTTTAACTATTCGGGGCAACCCAAGAAAGTATACCGGAAATACAAACCCTATAGATTGATTTTGCCCGCCAATGGATTGGCTGGGTGGTTGGATGGTCATGGATTGGAGGGTTGTGTTTTTGAGGGTTGAGGCGAGTTGACGTGCAATTTGCAGTGAGTTACCCGTTGAGGTAAAGTAATAGATGGTATACTGCTGCATGTGTTTCACGCTGTTGTTAGGGTTTGGATGGGTTTTTTGTGTTTGAGAGTTGGGTTGCTGTTTCTATGGGGTGTTTTTTGTGGTAGGGTTGTTTGATGTGGGCGTATGCTTCTAGGGCAGCGGTTATGCCTTGGCCCACTGCGGTGCCGACTTGTTTTATGGGGTGATTGGTTATGTCGCCTGCGGCAAATACACCTGGGAGGTTGGTTTGTTGGTGTATGTCGATTTTTATGTATCCGTGATCGTCGACTTCAACGCCGTTGGTTTTTGCAAGTTGGCTGTTGGGTGTTTCGCCGATTTGAACAAACACTGCATCGGCTGCTATTTCGCTTGTTTGTTTTGTTTTGTTGTTTTTTAGAGTGACTGCGTGGACTTTTTTGTCGCCTTTGATTTCTTGGATTTCGGTGTTCCAGAAAATTTTGATGTTATCTTTAGCTGTGAGGTCTTCCACTAGGGATTGTTCGGCACGAAATGTTTCGCGGCGATGAATAACACTAACTTGTGCGGTTAAACCGGAAAGATACAGTGCGGTGATGCAGGCTGAGTTGCCTCCGCCGACCACTAAGACGTGTTTGTCTCTAAAGAAGGGTCCATCACAAACTCCGCAATAACTCACACCTCGTCCCCTGAATGTTTGTTCCCCTTCTACACCAAGTTCTTTGTAGTGAGAACCTGTTGAGATGATGAGGGCTTTTGTGTTGTATGTGGTTGTGGGGGTGGTTACAGTTTTAATGTCACCTTGAAGAGCCAAAGCGGTTACGGCTTCAATTTCATGTATAGCGGCTCCGAAGTTACGTGCATGTTCAGTCATTTTTTGTGCTAACTCTGCCCCGTTGATTTCTAAAAAGCCAGGATAATTAACGACTGTGGGAGCATTGGTTATGGTTCCGCCTGCGATTTTTTCATCTAAAACCAAGGTTCTAAGGCCGCTTCTAACAGTGTAGATGGCAGCAGATAGTCCTGCAGAACCGGCACCTATGATTATGACATCCCAAGTTTCCATGTCAAACATCTCAGTAAATAGTGGTCTGAAACGTTAACGGAATTGTTTGATTTAAGGATACTCTCCATTGGCCTAATGCTTGGGTTTTCTTAGCAACCAAACATGCGCCTTTCGTTGTTACAAGGTTTTTAGCTAACCTATCGTGTAGTCGATGGAGTAGCAATCGAGCCGTGTAATTTAAGAAATATATTGACCCTACATATGAATCGATGACAAATAATCAGAGGATAAAAAATCAAAACTCTGCGTTGGGTTTATTAGCCATTTTTCGTCTTCGCAACAAATAAAAACACACACAACAAGCCACAACCACAACCACAACCACAACAATTAGTAAAACCAAAAAAGGCGGCAAATAAAACGGCAAAGAAGGCAACACAAAAGACGACGAAACCGCCAAAGCAGAAACACTCTCACCACTTCGCACATACAAAACCCCATCACAAATAACAGGCGAACCAACACCCCCAAAACCCCAATTCCAAGAAAAAGGACGCGATAGAGTATAACGCCATAATTCAAGACCGCTAGTAGCGTTTAGAGCATAAAGATTACCATCATCAGAACCGAAATACAAAACATTCTCATAAACCGCCGGCACCGACAAACTACTCTTACCTATAACAGAACTCCAAATTTTAGTCCCATCAGACGCATTTAACGCACACACGCTACCAGTCTCCGAACCCATATAAAGCAACCCATCGCTAAGAAGAGGCCCCTGAGGAGCATAAAACGGCACACCAGCAGTGTAGGTGAAGTTCCAAACTTTTTTGCCGCTGTCAGTCTCAAGCGCATAAACGCCACCATCAGCAGCACAAAAATAAAGCAACCCAGCATCAACCACAAAAGAAGATACCCAAGATACCCGAGGGTCAGAAGAAGGAGCTTCTACTGAATAACTCCAAATTTTGTGGTTACGTTGAGCGTCGAAAGCATAAACAGTGTTATACGACCCCACATAAACAACATCATCAACAACCAAAGGAGAAGTAACAACATACATAGGACCTACATATTGCCAAAGCATATCACACCCGTAGTAGCATCTAAAGCACGAAGACCAGATTCAAGACAAACATACAAAATATCATTCGCAACAACCGAAGGGGCAATAATAAAGTCTCCGCCTCCAGGGCTTACAGTTTTTTCCCAAATTATGTCACCACTACGTCCATCTAGAGCATACATTCGCCGATTATCATTCACAAAAAGCGTACCGTCATCAACCGCTATAAACGAATGATAGTAAATGGCCTTCCACAATACTGTTCCACTAGCAACATTTAGTGCATAAATATAGTCATCATCAGATGTAAAATAGAGAACCCCTCGAGCAAGAACAGGAGAAGCATTACCAGCTCTGCTCTTTGCGTGGTAATTCCAGAGAAGTTCTGGCGCAGTAAAGTCATCATTAGATGAGGCAGTGTCAAGTATTGTTGGAATTGTTGTAGGTGAGGTTGTGTTTGTGGAAAGTAGGATAAATGAAGAAGTAAAAATGATAGCAACAGTAAACATTGCAGTCAGGGGCACGGAATAACATTTTAGCGCTACCCTTAGAGGCGTGTGTTGTGGAAGATGCCAATTTTTAAATCCCCGAGTTTCCAAGTCTTGTTATGCTCCAACAACTTTTTGAATTAATGCACTGCAAGTTGGATCGATGACCAGACATCTCAGTGCCAGTCCAATAGACCAAGTTAGGCATATTTGAGATATTAAGTTAACCTGTGAAGACATGAGTCAGTTTGGTTAGGTGAGTAGGTTGTTTAGTTTTCGTATGAATACTCAATTGATGGATGAAATGTAGATTTTAGGGAGACACCATTTAACGGGTAAAGTTCAAGTTTAAGGCGCATTTTTCCATCCGGCACAGGCATTTTCAACTGGTTACAATTTGTAACCAGTTATCCAAATCAAGAAGAACAACAGCCCTATCGAGGATGCTGTTTTGGTAGGTGTTATGGCTTTGTTTAGGTTTTCGTATGTATACTTATTAATGGACAAATGTAAATTTTTGAAAGGCAAACATTTAACTAACGAAGGTCAAGTGTGAACTATGTTCAAAGGGCATAAGTGTCCTATGTTTGTGCTCGGAGAGTTTCTGTTGTAAATTTATTATGGAAGAGAGAGGTCAGATGGGAAAAATTAGCGAAGACATGATAAAAATAAAAACAATAGAAGACAACATGCACAATACCCCCACATTAGAATCCCTGCTCAGTTTAGAAGATAAAAACGCCAAGTTAGAAGCTGATATAAAAAAATTAGAAGCAAAAATTGCAAAAGTTAGAGAGGCACAAAAGAAATTCGCAAAACTAAATCAAGAACAAGTGGATAGAATTTTTGCCGCCGCCGCCAATGCCGCATACCGTGAAAGTCGTCATCTTGCTGAAGCTGCAGTTAGAGAAACAGGCATGGGAATAGTGGAAGATAAGGAGGTAAAAAATCGGTTTGCCGCAGAGGAGATCTATAATTGTTATAGAAATACAAAAACATGTGATTTTGTGGGCATGGATAAAAATGGTAACGCTGAATTTGCAGATCCCATAGGCGTTATTGCCGCCATCATCCCCACCACCAATCCAACCTCTACAGCAGTCTTTAAAGCCCTGCTCGCACTCAAAACGCGCAATGGTATGATAGTTAGTCCCCATCCACGGGCAAAAAACTGCACCATTGAAGCGATCAAGATAGTTCTTGCTGATGCAGTTGCCGCGGGAGCGCCTGAGGGAATTTTTGATTGGCTTGATGCACCCAGCTTGCCGCTTATCAACGCCCTTATGAAACGTACCGATGTCACCCTTGCAACCGGTGGGCCAAGTATGGTAGAAGCCGCCTATTCTAGCAGCAAACCAGCCATTGGGGTAGGCCCGGGAAATACTCCAGCTATCATTGGTGATACTGCTGATATCGATTTTGCGGTCAAATCCATTATTGAGTCAAAGACTTTTGATAATGGAGTAATTTGTGCCTCTGAGCAATCAGTCATAGCATTTAAGAACATATTTGATAGCGTTGAAGAAAAATTCAGAGCCAACGGATGTTATTTTTTAAACGCTGAGGAAAAAGACAAAGTTAGGAAAATAATTTTAAAAAATGGAACCCTAAACCCTGATATAGTAGGGCAGTCGGCTGAAAAAATCGCGAAAATAGCCGAAATAACTGTTCCGGCAGGTACGAAAATTCTCATTGCTAAAGTGGACAGCACCGATCTCTATGAGGAGCCCTTTGCGCGTGAAAAACTCTCACCTGTGCTTGCTATGTATAGTGCGGAGGATTTTGAAGATGCACTTAGCAAAGCTGAAAAACTCATCGAGGAAGGCGGTCTGGGGCATACGTCTGTGATATATACCAATGATGCGGAAAGACTTGAAGAGTTTGCAAAACGAATGAAAACTTGCCGGATGCTAGTAAACACCGCTGCCGCGCAAGGAGCAATAGGGGGTATCTACAACAAACTCCTGCCATCGCTAACGCTTGGCTGCGGTCCCTCAGGAGGTAACTCGGTATCTGGAAATATAGAAGTCAAACATTTACTGAATCTAAAGATATTGGCCTTACCGGATGTGACAGCAAAACAAAAACATAATGAACCCCAACCTTAACTCCAGCAGGTTGGATCGTGTAATTAAACTATTACCAGACAAATATATGGATACAAAGACTAAGTCAGGGTTTAGTTTGCGTAAAGTTCAGCGTAAAACATGGCTTGTTATTTCTTTACTGCTTATACTACTGGTAGTTTCTTTGATTGTTTGTGTACTCACTTTAAGCCCTATACAGGGTACTGTATACGTTAAAACTGAAACAGAACTTAGAACTGCTACTAATAATGCGGCATATGGATTGCCGGTTGTTATTGTTCTTGATCAAGGCATCACCCTCACCGAACCACTTGTTATTTCTGTGAATAAACACATTACATTAGAAAGTAAGGGGGATATGTTTTCCAAACTAATCAGCACATCTAATGGACCCACAGTTATTGTTGAGAATAGTGGGACACTTGGGCTTGAGGGTATTATTGTAACCCATGCCCGAGGTGTTCATGGCACAGGAGTAACTGTTGCATCAGGCGGTACGCTTAGCATGACTGATGGCGAGATTTTGGGCAATAAAGTGAATTATTCCGGTGGCGGAGTGTACAACAGCGGCACCTTCACCATGTCAGGCGATAGTGTGATTGCTAACAACACTGCGGTTATGGTGGCGGCGCGTGCGTGTCTTATGGTTCATTTAGCATGTCGGGAGGCAAGATTTCAGACAACACCGCTTATGATGGCGGCGGCATATCTATTGGAGACCACTTTAGTATAGAATCAGGCACGGTTAAAGTGACAGGAGGCAAGATTTCAGACAACACCGCAATCAATAATGGAGGCGGGGTATGGGTTGATGCTGAAAATCTTTACAAGCTTTTTGTTTTTGAGGGAGTTGTATTTGAGAATAATCAGGCTTTGGTAGCATACAATCGAAACCCAGCTGATGACCAACTATACAACACCCAAATAGCCAAAAAAGTCACCTGGACCACCCCCTTCACACAAGGCTACAACAACTACGACATCAG
>WRCX01000057.1 GCA_009783705.1 Candidatus Bathycorpusculum hydrogenotrophicum
TCCGCGGAGTTGCCCGCTTTTAACTGTTTTTTCAGAACCACAATTTTTACATTCAACCATAACAGCCACCGGCTGAATTAATATAAACACACCCTACAATATATCTATTGGTCAACACTCTCTATAATATTAAGTTAGTACAACACCTAAAACAATACTTTCAGGGGTTTACAGGAGTTTGGCTGATTGCAACATTAAGTCTTGTTTTGTATTCCCTTTGGTTTTCTTACATTAAAATGTATGAAGTAAAAGAGCAGATAATCGAGCTTGCCGAGGCTTACGAGCACCCAGATATAATAGAGCTATATTCCAATTTAGGAGGCGCTCAAACAGAAAAAATGAATTTTGATGCATTTAAAGTGCTACGCGAAGAACATCATCGACGCTATCCATCAGGGTCGGACAAATAAAAATATAATTTGACCGTAATAATTCTCACCAAAAATTTATTATCGCTTGAATAGAGTTATTATCAAATAAATATTTAATTGCTGAAGACACTAAATGAATAGAATTTATATTTTATGACAATTTAGCAGACAATATATCGCATTTTTACTATTTTCAAATAAGGAATCGAGGATGGGCTATATTGCTTTTTGGTTTATTGCTCCTTTGGTGTAGGGTATAAACTCGCGAATCTGTTCGATGCTTGTTTTGCCGGCTTTTTCGCGTTGTTCTTTTGAGAGTTTTGCGGTGATTGAGCGCATGGCCATTTGTAGGAGTTCTTTGCCTTGGTAGTCGCCTGGAAGTAAAACGATGTAGGTTTTGGTTTTTGCTTTCACCGAGTCTAGGGGGCCACCCACAAATCGGGTTTCATCGTCGTCGATGGATATGCCTATGGCGACTTTTAGGGGTGTGTTTCGGTACCAGTTGCGTTTGCCTACCACGAAAAATGCGCCGTGGGGGATGGATTCGCCGCTTGGGCCGCTTTTGCTTAGCTGGTCGACTTTGACCCAGTAGACATCAGCTGAGCCTGCGTTTTCTCGCCAGGCGCGTGAGAAAGAAGCGGCATATTCGGCAGCTTCTTTGAGGGCCTGCTCAGTTATGGGTTTACCCTCAGTTTTGATCACAACAAAGGGTGAACCGGTGATTTCTGCGTGGAACACAATGTCGTCTTGGGTGGTGTATTTTTTTATGAGCACTTCGTTGCTTACGGTATCTTTACCTGCGGTTACTAAGAAGTCATCGGATGTGGTGAACCAGCGGAATTTTTCGTACCATTGTTTGTTGGCCAGGGCTTCTTTGCGTTTTGATAGAGCGTCCATGATTTGGGCGGGTTTGAGGTTTTTGAGTTCTTCGGCTTCTTGGAGTTCGTGTTCGGCTTGGGCGAGTTTCTTTTTGGATTGGTTGAGTGCGGTTTGGGCGCCTTGGACTTTTTGTTTGGCTGTTTTACCTTTTTCGTAGTAGGTATTGGCGTTTTCAAAGATGGATTTGCGTAAACTTAGGCCGAAATTGTAGCCATCAATGGAGAGGTTAAGTGCTAGGTTTTTGCTGTCAAAAGATTCGGTGTATGCGGCGGGGAGTTTGTTGGCTTTTTTGGCTGTCATGATTTGTGCGATTATGACTTTCCATTCATAGCCTTGGTTGCTGGCTTTGAGGATTTGTTCTTGAAAGGTTTGGAGTTCAGTGAAGTGTGCATAGATGACATCACCGATTTGTTTGACGTGTTCGGCTTTTTGTTCTTCTTCAGCTATGGATTTTTCTTGCTCAGTCACTATGCGTTTGAGGCGTTGGGCTTCTTGTTTTAGTTGGGTGACATCAGCAGTGTTTGCTGCTTTTTCAACTGCGGTAACGCGGAGATAGAATTCGTCTAGGGCGGCGTTGAAGGTTTGGAAGGGTTGGGTTTTGCAGTTTTCGTATCGTCTTAGTTTGAAGGGGATTGCATCTAAAAAGTTGCCATCGTCATCTAGGACTATGGCGGGTTCTAGTTTGTTTTCTCTAACGGCAGATAGCAAAGACTGCAGGGCCTCAAAAATGGTTGAGGTTTCGGTTTGGGTGAGGTCTTTGCTTTTTTTAGTTTTTTCTATGACGGCTCTGAGTAGGAGTTCTTCGGCATATACGCCACCTATGCCTAAAAATCTGGCGAGGGTGCGCACTATTTCGGTGTCGCCAACATTTTTTATGCCTTCATCGAGTTCTTGGGGAGTGATTTGGAAAGGGTTTTTGCCGCTTGCGGGGGGATAGACCAGAACTTGACTTCGTTTGATGTCACGGTCGCGCATGTGTTTGAAGTGCATAGCTTGGATGATAACGCCTTGTTCGTTTGTGAGGATCATGTTACCATCCCCAAACAGCTCGACCACCAAGTTGAGCAGACCGGTTTTTGTTTCAAAGGTTAAGGTTACAATGCGTTCAAATTCGTATTGTTCGATTTTTCTTAGCCATGAATCTCGGAGGTAGCGTCGCATGAGCATACAAAACGGCGGAGGTTCTGCGGGGCTTTCCTCGGCGTAGCTTGTGCTGTGGAGTCGTCGACCTGCTTCTATGACGATGCGCAGGGGAGGTTGATCGGTTTTGTGGAGTTTAAAGATTAGGTCTTTTTCGCCGAATTGGTAGATGTTATTCACTCGGGAATCAGCAATTATGGGTTGGAGTTCTTTGACTGCTGCTGATATGTCAAAGCTTGTGAGTTCTTTTTTAGCCAATTCGGGCACCGTTTAGCTTTATAGTGTGGGCTATAAATTAATTAACCGTTTGTAAATGGGTTTGTAAATGGGTTTGTAAATGGGTTTGTAAATGGCGACTTTACAGTATAGAAATGGTTAATACTTGGGTATTGTTTTTAAGAGGGCACAAAATATAGTGTGCCAAGGATTAGGTTTAGATGACTCCTATCGTTCAGCTTTACTGGCTTCGAGCCACATTGGGTATAGCCACAGGCGGTATAACTGCGGCTTTAGCGCATTTTGTTTTCGGCGCAACTGGGATAACATCATTAATTAACTGTATATCAGTAGCCATACTTCTCTATCTTATAACATACTATATCCTGCGGGGCGTGTATAAGAGCAAAGTAGAGCAACAATCAAAAATCCTCAGCACAGGCATAGGCATATTCTTCTTTGCATGGATAGCCTTCCTCGTGATCTTCTACACTGCAATGCAGATATATTTGTAGAAACCGGTCATTCATTCTTCTTCTTTCTTTGCCTTTGCTTTTTAAAAATGAGATGTGCGCAACGGATTTTTGAATTTTTAGGGTTTAAATTCCAGTAGAAAGTAGAAATAGAGAATTATTCTTCTTCTTTTTCTTCTTCGTCTTTTTTGCTTTCTTTATCTTCTTTTTGATCTTTAGCGTCTTGGGCTTTGGCTTCTTTGGCTTCTTTTAAAAAGTTTGCAATGGTGGCTTGGCTTTTGTCGCTTTTTGTGGTTTCGATTTTTTCGCCTGCTTTTTCGGGTGCAGGGATGTTCATGCGTGAGAGGATGCGCATGCAGTCGGCCCATGCAGAAAAGTATCCGCGGTCAAAGTCACCGTGTAGACCGTTACCCATATGTGTGAGGAATTCTTTGCGGTAGTCATTTAGGGCTACTTTGTCGGTTACATCTACTTTTGAGAAAAAGGCGTAGTCGTCGGCGGTGTTTTTGCGGGATAGGTACATGCCATAGAGGGCACGGAAGTATCCGCGGTTCCATTCGGTTCTCTGCATTTTCTGTTTGACCCGCTCCAGTTCACGTTCAGCTTCAGCGAACTGTCTGCTGACTATGAGCTGGAAGTATCGGGTAACTAGGGCTTGTGCGATAGGCATGTTTAGCGTCCACGGGATTTAGTTGCTTTCTCTTCTTCAGAGACATCTTCTATTCCGTTTTCGGTGACTTTAAGTATTTCCTCTCCTTCAGGCAGATATGGGCTTGAAACAAGCCTTGCGATACGTACTGGGCCATGTGATGCTCGGCGTAGATAGATGCGGGTGTGACTGGTGTGGCCAACGATGTTGCCGCCGATGGGGTGGATGGCATCGCCAAAGAACTGATCGGGTTTAGCCATAACTTGGTTGGTGACTACGGCCACAGCGTTGAATGCACGAGCTAATGCGGTGAGTTTATGCATGTGCTTGTTGAGCCTTTGTTGTCTTGAGGCTAGCATTTCTCTACCGATGTATTCGCTTCTAAAGTGTGCGGTCAGAGAGTCGATTATGATGAGTTTGATATTGTTTGCTTTTATGATTTCATCTGCATTTTCAAGCAGAAACATTTGGTGATCGCTTGTGTAGGCTTCTGCGTAGATGATGTTTTTTACGGCTTGTTCGGGGTCTAGGCCGGCGAATTCTGCCATCTGTACAATACGCTCAAGTCGAAAAGTATTCTCAGTATCGATATAGAGAACACCGCCGTTTAGTCCGCCCCGCTCAGGAGGTAATTGCACGTTTATGCAGAGCTGGTGGCACATTTGGCTTTTACCGCTACCATATTCGCCATAGTATTCAGTTATGGTTTGGGTTTCCAATCCTCCGGCTAGAATTTTATCTAAGGCTTTGCTACCAGAGGTTAAGCGCAGTACACTTTTGCGCATTTTGTAGAGTTCGTCTGCACGGATAAAGGAGAGCCCAATTGAGGAACGGGCCGCTTGGATAATTTGGAAAGCTTTTTTTTCGCTGACACCAACAGGGTCGAGTTCACGACTGGTTGCCATTGCCACTGATTCAACGGTGTGATAACCCAGTTCACGAAGTTTTCCCGCAGTTGCTGGACCGACACCAGGCAGATCTTCGATAAATTCGTATTTCTTTTTATTTTCTTCAATCTGCTGCATCGCAGCTGATAGCTCAGAGGTTTCCTCTTCTTCTTGATCTTGATCTTGATCTTGATCTTGATCTTGATCTTGATCTTCTATTATGTCGGTGTCTTCTGACATGTTATTCACAGCTTTAGGATGATGTTGTATCAGGAGATATTTAAAACAAACGAACAAACTACTTTTCTGAGGAGGGGAGGGGTAATTAAAAGTGAATTGCAGAGTTCATGTTATTTTTAGGGTTAGGGGCAATATGCAGATAAACTAGATGCAATTAACATCACCTAACACCTGCGTGAGTATTATGAAGTACATACTTGTCATCGGCGATGGGATGGCTGATTATCCGATTCCAGAGTTGGGCAACAAAACGCCCCTTCAGGCAGCCGTTAAACCAAATATGGACGCCATAGCCGCCAGAGGCAAAAGTGGGTTAATCAAAAATGTTCCCGATGAATGTACCCCTGGCTCAGATGTTGCTATATGCTCAGTTTTAGGCTATGATCCCCGTCTCTACTGTACCGGCAGAGGCGCACTAGAAGTGCCCTCAAGAAACATAGAACTGGGCAGTGAGGATACAGCCTATCGATGCAACATTATAACAGAAGAAAATAACACCGTCGCAGATTACTCCGCAGGACACATAACAACCGAAGAAGCCACACAACTCCTTGATGCAGTAAAGAAGGCCTATGGCAAACCCGGCGAAATTGAATTCTACCCGGGATTAGATTATCGCCACTACCTAATCATGCGCAACTTTTCGCATCCGGAACAAATCTTGTGCAACCCGCCCCATGATGTTACAGGCCAAGCCATAAGTGAGGTGATGCCCAAGGCCAAAGTGCCAGATGCAGAAAACAGCGCCCAGTTGCTAAGGGATATGATTGAGGGTTCTAGGGCCATATTGTGCAATCATCCTGTCAACATCGCTAGGAAAAAAGCGGGAAAACGGATGGGGAATTTGATTTGGCCTTGGGGAGGCGGGAAAAAGCCTGCTATGCCCACGCTTAGAGAGAGATTTGGTATAGAATCAGCGGTTATCTCTGCGGTTGATCTTGTTAAGGGGTTGGGTGCTTATGCAGGTATGAATATCATAAATGTAGAGGGTGCTACTGGTCTAGCTAACACTAACTATGAAGGCAAGGCTGATGCGGCTATCAAAGCGTTGGAAACATGTGATTTGGTCTGTGTACATGTTGAGGCTCCTGATGAGGCGGGACACATGCGGGATTACAAATTAAAAGTGCGCACTATTGAGGATTTGGATAAGAGACTTTTGGGCAGAATCATAGACGGGGTTAGAGAGCCGGTTGCAGTTGCTGTTTTGCCGGATCATCCTACACCGGTAGAGAGGGGAACACATACACGTGATCCGGTGCCCTTTACGATAGCTGCACCAGGTTTAACTCCGGATGATGTTAAGGTTTATGATGAATTTTCTGCAACACAGGGCGGCTTTGGGTTAGTTGAAAATAACTATTTGCTACCCCTTTTGCTTTCTTTGGGCAGAAAAAGCTAAACAACAGTGGGGCTGGTTTGTTCTTCTGCTTCGATGGCTTTTAGGCGTTTGGTTATTAGTTTTTTGATTTCTGGGTCGTCTTCGCGGCGTGAGGCGTCGATTAAGAGTTTTTTTGCCATATCATGACTTTTGGGTCCGAAGAGTTTAGCAAAGTTACTGCTACGTTTTTCTAGTATTCGGAAATAGCGGGGTAGGACGCAGACAAAGTTTAGGGGATAGTGTTTGCTTTGGTCGAGGTCTACGACGACTAGTTGAATAGGTCCGGTTCGTTGGCTGAAGTTTTTTATTGCCCAGAGTTTTAATTTCATTTACCCACCTTCTCTGTATGTTAGCAAGTTAGGGATAACCATAAGTTGAATTTACAGTTATAATAATTTATTACACTAAACCATATTAAACTTGCCCAAAAAATCCACCAACAAAAATAACACTAAAAATACGTGTTCAGCTTGGACTCTAATAGACTTCGCCAAAGTTTATAGTAAAACTCCGCCAAACTCCCAAGTCACAATCACTCAGTATATTGATGCTTTGAAGAAAATTGTTATAGAGGATTTGCCTGCTTGGAGTGCTAAACTCCGGTCTAAAACAGCAATTCGAACAACTGCTAAAAGACATTTTGTTGACCCTTCGATAGCTACCGCGGCGCTTAGGGTAACACCTAAAAAACTATTATCAGACTTTGAAACATTTGGTTTACTTTTTGAATCACTGTGTATAAGGGATTTGAGGGTTTATGCTGAGAGCATTGATGGACATGTTTATCATTATCATGATAAAAATGGTTTAGAGATTGATGGCATCATTCAGCTTGCGGATGGGCGTTGGGGTGCTGTTGAAATCAAAATGGGAGCAGGCGAAATTGAAGCTGCAGCAGAAGCCTTGTTAAAGCTTGAAAAAGTGGTGGATACTGAAAAAATGAATAAGCCCGCATTTTTAATGGTACTCACATCAACGGAGTATGCTTTCCAAATGGATAATGGCGTATGGGTTGTACCATTGGGATACTTGAAAAAATAGTATGTGTCTAGTTTGCATGGTTTGGCAAAATGAGACAACTAGTGTATTTTCACCAAGCTAACACTACCGCCAAAAAACCACCCTCTACATTAAAAAATAGTTAAGAGAACTACAAGTTTTCTTGTGCAAAATTAGAAGACCCGGGTGCTTTTGAGGCCTCAGTAGTCATCTTGGCCGAAAAAAGCATATATGTCAATAACCGTTTTGGATTAGACGTGACGGTAGATGGCTACTGAAGAAAACAACAATAGTGAAATGATTGTTACTCCTTGGGAAGTCAAGGGTAAAATTGACTATGAACGCCTCATTAAAGAATTTGGCACTCAGCCGCTCACAGCCCAGCTTTTGAGTCGGGTAGAGAAGCAGACCGATAAACTGCACCTGCAGCTGGAACGGAAAATTTTCTTCAGCCACCGTGATCTAGATACAGTTCTTGATCTCTATGACAAGGGCACCAAGTTTGTGCTCTATACTGGCAGGGGGCCAAGCGGACCGGTTCATATTGGGCATTTGGTGCCTTGGATGTTTACGCTTCATCTTCAGCAGAAATTCAAGACCCGGCTCTATTTCCAAATCACCGATGATGAGAAATATCTTGTGGGCGATGATAGAAACCTAAAGGAAACCGAGAGATGGAGTTATGAAAATGCGCTCGATCTCATCGCGTTAGGGTTTAAGCCGGATGATACGTTCATAATCTATGACACCAAAGATATCGATTTGTTCTACGACATAACCCTTGAAGTTGCCAAACGCATCACCTACAGCACCGCGCGCAGCACCTTTGGCTTTCAAGACAGCACTAACATAGGCTGGGTATACTGGCGAGCCATCCAAGCAGCACCCTGCTTTATACACAAAAAACTCACAGGCGAAAACGTTCCTGCATTGATTCCTGCGGCCATTGATCAGGATCCCTACTGGAGGGTAACCCGTGATGTTGCACAGAAGCTTGGATACTACAAACCGGCACAGATTCACTGTCGGTTTCTCCCCGGGCTGGGTGCAGGTGGAAAAATGAGTGCTTCGATGCCAGAGACCAGCATATTTACTATTGATATGCCAGATGTTGTTAAGAAGAAAATTTGGAATGCGTTCACAGGCGGCAAAGGGACAGCCGCAGAACAGCGAAAAGACGGTGCTGATCCAGGGATCTGTAGCATTTTCCAATACTACTTCTACCTCTTTGAGGAAGATCTCAAAGAACTCGCAGAGAGAGAACGCAAATGCCGTGGTGGAGAGATGCTGTGTGGTGAGTGTAAAAAAGACATCGTAGAAAAACTCAACCGTTTCTTAGAAAACCACAGAGAACGAAGAGAAAAAGCCAAAGATACTCTTGAGGAGTACCACATTAAACGCCGATAGAGCGTTTGCCAGATATGTTAGTGGAGTTTTTCTGGTTGATATGTTGGGGTCAACAACCACCCGAGTTCGAGGAGATATGAGAGGGCTTCGAAAACGGATAAAATTGATTGATGCTGATGTCGCTCAACCTCAACCAGACACCCCGCACTAACAAGTCGTAAGATTAAACAATTACTTATAAGCTTTTTGAAATTATAGGGCTAAAAACATAAAACACACCCACAAATCACCCAATATAGACCTTTTGACAAACCACACACAACACAAACAGACTACCAAACACAACAAAACCACCACCAACCACCCCACCCCAAAAACTTTTTCAGCAAAAAGCTCAAAAAACGCTTCAGCAGTTTTTCAGCTAATTTAGAGCTGTTTGAAGTGTTCTCTAAATAAGAGGCGGGTATCCAAAATACTATTCTCAAAAGTATCTGCACCTCCCAAAATAGAGAGGAATTCAGCTGTATCCACTCCAAAGTCGGGTTGTGTTGCTAAATCCGCGAGTTGACGCCTAAACGCATCAAATTCGCACTGTGTATCTGCTTCACCTATAACTTTGGCAAACCAAAGATCGTTTAGCGTAAAATATGCCAAAACAGTATTGAGAACATGTCCAGAGTTTGGAATACTATCTGCTAAATCCTTGTGTGACCCCAGTTCGCTAAAATAAGCCCAGATGACCCTAAGGATACACAATGCTTCGTGTGCTGTTTCTTTGGCAGTTTGGTTTTGAACAGCAAGGACAACTTTGGAAAAATCTATAGAGAGCGGCATCAGCGTCTGAGGGGTAAAATTAAATTGGCCGCCCAAAGTCTGCGCATAATGCTCCAGCTGCAACCAGTTTACCCGTTTCTCATGCAACCCCATCAAAATATCAAACGATCCATCTACTATGAGCAAAGATGCGTCGACAACAGCCAGCAACTCACTTTTGCGCAGGGCGGTCCGCTGGGTTTTCTGCAGGTTTTTCTGATGCTCCTCTTGCAACTCAGCAATCTGCTGGACCAAGTTAGCAAAAGATGCGCCTTTAGGGTTAAGAATAAACGGATACACCTCGTTATTCCAACTCAAGCTAAGCCAGTTACCGAGATGATCTATCCCAGTTATTTCATAAACTGGAAATTCTTTAGCTACAACCCAGCGTTTCTTAGACAAGCCGGTCTTGTTGAAAAATCTAACCTTGCCTTCTGCAACATCATATTTTGCAACTGGTAATCCAACGAGTTTTTGGGGTTTAGACTTTGTTGTCATTGTTTGCGCGTCAGCAGATTGCAACGCGACTTTTTTCCCTCCAAACAGCAACAATGGCACTGTCGAAATTGCCATAACATGCCTAGAACGGCTGTATTGCAGATCATCGCTACAGTTCATTAAAATCCGCTTCAATCAAACTACTACGTTATGAGTACTTAAAATTTAGCCCAACCCACCCTGTCGCAATATAGATCATCAATTCAAGCAGCAGAGTTAGTTAGAGGCTATACCAATAGGGATGTGGAAATCGGAATTTGAGGTATTTACTGTTTTTTGTTATAAGATGGTGGCTTATTGGCGGTTCTATTGTGTGTCTAATTATTAGACAGATCGTTCTCACACTTAGAATTATATCGTCATTTGGCAAGATTACGTGCGTGAGAGGCAATGTTTAACCAAAAATTAGACAGGAATCTAAACAGTTGTACAAACACTAATTCGAAAAGCAACTTGCGAAAACATCATCGGAAAGAAACAATTTTGATACTTGTTTCTTTAATATTTGTTCTGGTGATGATTTCATCGGTTGTTTATACAACACCAGATAACAATAGTTCCACCTTTACCGCAGCATACAATGCGCACAGCAGTGTCAAAAATGAACAAGAACTCAGAAACGCGATAAATGTTGCTTTAGGTGAAGCTCCAACTCAGTATGTTATAGCATTAACCAAAGATATTACACTCACAGGCTCTTCACTCACCATACCAGCAAAGGCAAATGTTGTGCTAATAAATGACGGCAACACTCCTAGAAAACTCATTGGACCCAATGGCACAAGCACTATCCATGTTGCCGGCGGCGCTACATTGGTACTTGATGGCATTACTGTAACTCATAACAAAGACGACCGAGGTAGAGGGGTATATGTTAACGCTAGCGCGACACTTATCCTAAATAGCGGTGAAATCACAGAAAATAACATCTACAGTGGCGGAATCATAAGCGATGCTCAGTGCGGCGGCGGAGTGTATAACTGGGGCACCTTTACGATGAACGGCGGCACCATCAGCAAAAACTCAGCCTATAACGGCGGCGGAGTATATAGCATAATCACCTTTGAGATGAACGCTGGTGAGGTCTCGGAAAATACTGCCGCTGGAGCCGGCGGAGGAGCCGATAACTTGGGCACCTTTACGATGAACGGGGGAACTTTCTATAAAAACAAGGGAACTGTTTGCGGCGGTGTTTTTAATGGTGTTTACGCTAAGTTTACCTTGACTGATGGCAAATTCTTAGAAAACATGGCCACTAATGGCTGTGGCGGCGGAGTATACAATGATGGCTATGGCACCTTTATCATGATAGGCGGCACTTTTTCCAAAAACAAGGCGTATGATGGCGGCGGGGTGTATAACTTGGGTATTTTTAAGATGTCTGGGGGTACTATCGGTGGTGCCAGCGCAACAGAGAGTAACATAGCCACCGACAACGGTGGAGGAGTCTGCAATGGAGGCTATTTTAGTGATTTCAACCTGATTGGCGGCATAATTTCTAACAACATCGCCACAAGTGGTGGTGGGGTAGAGATTACTGCGGGAGTGTTCAATATGTTAGGTGGTGAGATTTCAGACAATACTGCCTACTGGGGTGGCGGAGTTCTCGTTGGGGATTCAACCATTTTTGACATGGAAGGTGGAGTACTGTTTGGCAACACTGCCAACTACTACGGCGGAGGCGTGTACAACTGGTGGGGCACTTTCACTATGTCTGGAGATGCAACAATTTCTAACAATAAAACACCATATGATGGCGGAGGCGTGTACAATCAACGTTATTTTGTGATGTCAGGTAATGCGGTTATCGCTAACAATACAGCCAATGGTAATGGTGGCGGAGTGTATAACTCAGCTACATGCAACATGTTTGATAATGCAGTTATTTCGAACAACACTGCAAGCTTTGGCGGCGGGGTACACCTCGACCAAGGACAACTCACCCTAGCAGATAACGCAGCCATCACCAACAACATAGCCATCAACTTTGGCGGCGGAATACAAAACACAGACCAAGGCCGCATCACCCTATCAGATAATACAGCCATCGCTAACAACTCAGCAAACTATGGCGGCGGCATATTTACCACAAGCACCAACACTAAAGCAGTTACAATAAACGGCGGTCAAATCTCAAACAATTCCGCCCGCTACAGCGGTGGAGGAGCATACACATATAGCAAATTTATCCTAACAAGCGGCGCAATTGCCAATAACACAGCCGGCGTTGATGGTGGAGGAGTATTTATAGCCACGGGGTTTGTTGAACTGCACACTGGAACAATTTCAGGCAACATCGCAGGTAACAATGGCGGCGGCATATGGATCACCAACACCGAAGATATCACCTATCTACAAATGCTCTACATCGAAAACACTGTGATATTTAAAAACAATAAAGCCAAAATCCAAGTCGCTCTAACAAAGCTAAACACCTATGAAGAAGAAATCTACCGCAACCAAATCAAAATCACAGACGGCGCATGGTCAAATGGCGAATGCTATGGCATAAACAACTATGACATAAGCTACACAGCTAGCTACACAATAAGCTATGCACCCGGAACCCAGGGCACTTGGCAAGCCATCGATGAAACCTACACCGGCTTAGCGTTTGGTGCATCCACACCAGTATTTGGTACCAACTCAGGCGCCGACACAGCAGTTGATCACACCGCGGGATGGATATTTACAGGCTGGCAACCAACATGGTCCTCTACAGCAGCAGGCAACATAACCTATGTAGCCCAATGGACAAAAACCGTACAACCAATATTTTACACTCTAACATACAATGGCAACGGATACACAAGCGGAACGGTACCCTTGGGCGGCTTCTACCCAGCAGGATACTCTGTACTTATCGTCAACCAAGGTAACATGGCCCGAGAGGGATATACTTTCCAAGGCTGGGCCTACAACTCAGATGCAAAAACACCCGACTTTGCTACTGGATCAACAGCCTACCACACGCTCACAAAAGATGTAACCCTATACGCAGTATGGGCAACAGAAAAAACCCCACCACAAACAAAGTATACAGTAACCTATCAACCGGGCACGTATGGCAACTTTGATCCTGTTAGTTTTGTGTGCGCTTTGGGAGAGTTAACCCCTAAAGCACCAGATGTAACGGGCCAACCCGGCTGGCGCTTTATTGGCTGGGCTCCTGAACCAACACCAACCGTTGAGGGCGATGCGGCCTATGTAGCACAGTGGGAACCAAAGATGTTTACAGTAAAGTTTGTGGATTGGGATGGAACTGTTTTGAAGACTGAAACGGTCCCCTATGGCGGCAATGCAACCGCGCCAGCCAATCCCTCACGTAACGGATATACCTTCATAGGCTGGAACCCCGCCACCTTTACCAACATAACCTCGGATCTCACCATTACCGCACAATACACCCAAAACAACGGAGGCGGCAGTGGAGGCAATAATGGCGGATCAGGCGGCAACGGAGGCAACGGTGGAGGATCGCAAACAAACAAACCCACCAATACACCACCCCCAACCACAACACCACCACTCCCAAACACAACCCCAGTCCCAAACGGAACCAAAGAAGAACCAATACAAACCTGGGCCCTTGTAAACTTGATACTAAGCATAGCCGGCCTCATACTAGCCATAGCAATAGGCATCTGCGTACTACTACAACACAAGAAAAAACAAAAGAAACA
>WRCX01000058.1 GCA_009783705.1 Candidatus Bathycorpusculum hydrogenotrophicum
GTGGGTGTTTGGGTGGGTGTTTGGGTGGGTGTTTGGGTGGGTGTTTGGGTGGGTGTTTGGGTGGGTGTTTGGGTGGGTGTTTGGGTGGGTGTTTGGGTGGGTGTTTGGGTGGGTGTTTGGGGGGGTGTTTGGGGGGTTTTTTGTGTTTTTTTGTTTGTTTGTTGTTTTTTTTGGGGGTTCGTTGGGTGTTTGTTTGGGTGGGTTTTTTGGGTGGTTTTTTGGGTGGGTGTTTGGGTGGGTGTTTGGTGAATTTTTTGTCATTTTTCAGGTGAACTATTAGTGCAATGTCTCAAGGGTGGTGGTGTGGCAGTTCTTGGGTGTGTTGGCTGTTTTTAGTGTTTTATTCTGTTGTGAGCTTTGTTGTTGGTTTGCATAAGTTGTTGGTGTTCTGCGGTGCTGGTTGGTTTGGTGTAAAATGTGTGTGATGTTTTATCGATGTTGCGTCTGTAATATTGGTGTATATGTTTTGATTGTGTATGGTTTAAAATCCTGTTCAGTTGCACCTGTTGTGTATGTATTACATTTAAATAATCCATCATCAGGATGCAACCAGTATACCTGGTTGAAGAAAAGAGTTACATCGGGAGTTCTTCAAGAGGGTATTTTTTTGTTCGATTGTGCATTTCGCGTTGGTGACGATCATGAGCTTCTATGGTGTCATAGAGTTGTCCGCAGTTCCGGCATCGGTACTTGTCGCTTAACGTTCGCGCCGTTGTATCCTCATAGTCGAGTAGAGCCTTCTCTGGCTCTTTGTTGTCAGAAACATTGGTCTGGCTTGTGGCTATATTCATCTATTTTGCCTTCAAAAAATATCTGCAGATCTAATGTTGGTTTGGATTTTAAAGGGTGTGTGAGCGGCTAACAACAGCAACATGCATAAACACGTCTATAGCAGATGGCTGATGAGTGTTCTGTATACAAAAGCATCGCCCAACATATTTTTTTAGTGCGTTTAAAAAAAATGTTTGCGTACTTGCCGATAACCCCTGGAGCGGAATATGCTTGGTTTCAAGTTAAGGGCAGACGAATCTAAAAATTAACAAGTGTTGTGATTGCTTTTTCGGTTGTTGTGGCTATGAGTTGCTGTTGGTTCTAATGAATTGATTGTTTAGGTTAAAAACAACCCGATAATTGTGTGCTGTTTTAACTGTTTATTGTAAAAAATTCCCATTCGGATGTTTTCGCAGTACTCTTCAACGGTTATCTTTGGGTAATTGCTTTCTAAACGATCAAAATCCGACAAAATGTGTAAGTTGTCATTTGTCTGAGTAAGAAAATTGGGTTTGGACTAGTGATTTGAGCATAAATGTACGTAAACACAGACCGTTTGAAAGTCTAAGTTGTCTTTGAATTTGTGGGTATATAAGGTTCGTCTGTATTCGGTTATCAGCGGTGTTGTTCAGTTTTGATTCTTTTATTGGCACCCCTTGAGCGCATCCTTGCTTTCTTTTTAGCGTCTGTGAGCATCGAGGGTTTCTCAGCTTGTTTGTCAGATGCGGTTTCCTCAATTGGTAGTGTATCTGGGGCATCTGGAAAATCTGATTCTGTTGCCAGCTTGGCACCATTTTTACGCATTGATTCCACCGCATGATCAACGTCTCTTGTTTTTGCGTTTATTCCAAGAGTTGCATCCATCAAAACTATCGTTTCAAAACCAAGCCGGCATCCATCTAGAACCGTATTTAATACGCAGTAATCAGTGGCTAATCCTGAAACAAACAGCCGCTTTACCTTGCGCTTGTAGAGTTCATCTGTGAGATTGGTGTGGTCAAAGGCAGAGTAGGCTTCATGGTTTGGTTGGGTTGCTTTGGAGATGATTAGGCTGTTTGGGGGTAGTTTGAGGTCAGGGCTAAATTTTGCCCCTGGTGTGTCTTGTATGCAGTGAGGCGGCCAGAGACCTCCTTGGGCTTTAAATGATATGTGATCTTCTGGGTGCCAGTCCCGTGATGCGATGATTTGTGCTTGAGCTGTTTTGAAACGTTTAATATAATTGTTTATGACTGGAATTATTTCGTTACTTTCGGGGACTGGTAGAGCGCCACCGGGCAAAAAATCGATTTGAATATCTGTCACTATGAGTGCGTCTGCTTCTGTTAAGTGATATAGTTCACTCAAAATGTCAACCTCATTTTTCTTAGCGTGAAACCAAGGAATAAACATTTGTACCTGCTTAGTCGAGCCGCACTTCGTTGGATTAGTGGCCAAAAACGTGCAAAATGCCGCCCTATTGCTGTTTCATGTAATTTTATGTGAAGTTAGGCGTACCTTTTTATCTTTTTAATGTAAAATGCGACCATTCGATATTTTTTCGCTCAACACATGTGTTTATGTGACTTTGAAACTTTGTGCTATCGCCATAGGAAAGCTGTTGTCTGTCTCTTAGACGATTACTTTATCTTAGCTGTTTTCAAAAAAAGAGTTTGAAGCCGCCAAAAAAACGTAAATAAAACTGATCGGTAGCGGTTTGGGAAAACAGAAAACCTTTTGCATAACTTTAGTGGATAACTTGATAGTTAAAGCGTTGCTATACACTTGTTTTGTTTTTTGTTTTTGAGTATTTGTAGTCCTCAGTCCTCACATAATTTCTATTTGGGTATTTAACTGACTGGTTGTAGTAGGTCTTGTTTTTTGTGTTGTATGGTTATATAAGCTTCGTGATTTTTCGAAAAGCGGTGGGTATCAACGACATTATTTGATCATCAATAGTGTGCAGTGTCTTGCTGATGCTGTTGGTTGGTTTGGTTTCTAGGTGTTTTATGATGTTGTCTTTTCTTATCTTAGGCGGTTATAGTGGGCTATTGTGGTGGGTGTTCACATGTGTGTCTAGATTGGCGTGTATCATTGTCTCAGTGCTGATTAGACTGTTATCTATTAACGTTTAAGTTAGCGTTTGTATTTGTTATAGGTAAGCTTAATGTCGGAGTGTAGGAATTCTATTCAGATATAGGTTGATCTGTAACAATGAAATCGCCTGTTGTTTCGGCTGTTACTGGTACGGTTCGTCGGAAAACTTTTGTTGCCCGAGAGGATTTGTTAGATCGTATGTCTGAGCTTGCAAAGTCACAGGGCTGTAGTCTGTTTGATCTAGTTAACGATCTTTTTGAGTTGGCACTAGTTGCGGATAATTTGAATTTTAGTTTGAAGCGTGTGGTTGAAGAGCGTAAAGTTTTGGAAATGGCAAAATGTGCCGGTTTTGTTTTAGGTCTAGAGCGATTATGGTATGAAATGGCCGATATAGCGTATAAAACAGATAAGGCTGAGGCTCTTAAAAGCTGGCGTGACTCAGGTATTTGGTTTGCTTCTCGGTACGTTACGGGGAGTGGTTCTTTTTCTTTTGCTCAGTTTAGAGATGATTTACTAGTTTTTACTTGGAATGCCCCCGAGTTTGATTTTAGGTTAGTTGATGGTAAATTGTTTGTAAAGGTTACAAGCCCGCGTTTTACTGAGGCCTATACTTTATTTTTTGCTTCTTTTTTGATGGGTGCGTTGGAGCGGTTTGGGTATCAGTTTGGAGTTAAGGAGATTTCTCGGGGTATAATTCGGTTAGATGCAGTGCGGAGCAGTGGTGGGTAATGGTGCAGCAGCGTAAGGATAAAAAATTAGTCTATGTTACCAGTGATCTTCTTGAAGAGATTACCAAAGCTTCCAAGAGTCGTGGAGAGACAATCACCAAATTTGTAGAAGAGGCCCTATCTCAAGCTGTAAAAGTATCCACTGCAGGTTATGATCTTAAGCAGCTGGGTCAGTTCTTTGAAGTTTTGTATGCTCAAAGAATTCTGGGTGGTGTTTTTGTGCCTTTGGATGTTTTGAATTTTTTAACCAATGTTGCCCTAAAGGAGAAAAAGGCTTCTCTTGCAGACGTGTGGTTTGAGAGTGGCAAATGGCATGGTAAATATCTAAAAGAACGTTTTGATGATCCGGTAAAGTCGTTGAAAACTTTTTTGGAAGTTAGTCGTTGGGATTTAAGTGAAATTGAAGTGAAACGTTTCGGCGCAATTACGCGTGTGCGTTGTGTTTCTGCGGTGTTATCTGAGGAGGCAACTCAGATGCTTGCACGTTTCATTGAGGGTATAATGCAAGGCTTTGATTATAAACTCCAGAAATGTGATCTCTTAAAAGGTATGATTGTTCTGGAATTTGTCAACTAAGCCTCTTTTGATAGTTTAGCTTGTTGGATATTTTTAGGTTTTTATGCACATTTCGTTAAAGGTGTAGGGAAATGTGTACTTTTAGAGTTAGCGGTTGTCTTGTGTTTGCAGTAACTATAAGTACTGGTTACACTACCAAGTTACCATAAAATAGGAAGAATAAAAAAATGAATACATACAAATCAAAAAACAAGCTATTCGCAGCCCTAACCATAATGCTATTACTTGCATCTACAGCACTAGTAGCAATTCCACAAGCATCAGCAATACTCTCATTAGACTTAGATACATACACCGGTTCAGTCGGTACTGAAGTTACTGTTACTGGTACGGTTGAGTACCAAGGCGCTACAGTAGTTCTCTACTGGGATAGTATCGGTGGCCAAGAACTAGGTTCGGTAAAATTAACTACAGAAGATAAGGATTATGAGTTAACCTTTATCGTTCCATCTGCTACTGCAGGCACCCACACTGTCTTTGCAGTAGAACAACTAGAATCTGGCGGCAGCTCCTCAGCAGCATCTATGGCCAAAACTTTCACAGTTGTGCCCAGCATTACCTTGAGTAAAACCAAAGGCCTTGTAAGCGACGAGGTAACAATAACTGGCCATGGTTTCTCAGCTTCAGCTACCAACAATGCAAACAGAATTATAGCTGACTTTGGCGGCATAAACATCATAATAGCAACAGATAACGTTCGTACAAATGGAACAGGTTCGTTTGAGGCAAAATTCCTCGTACCTGACTTACCTGATGGTCCATATACTGTCACAGCAAAGGACAGTGTTATACCAACAGCTAACTCAGCTACCGCATCATTTACTATTGGTCCAGTACTTACAATTACACCCGAAAAAGGCCCCACAGGCATATACGTTGCAGTAGAAGGACGCGGATTTACTAACAGCAAAGACGCAACAGTAACTATCAAATTCGGCAATACCGTAGTAGTTAGCGGTCTAAATCTCACAGAAACAAAGAGCAAAGGCGCCTTTAATACTGGCTTTTATGTTCCACAAGAAGCTGCAACAGTACCAACAAGCATAACCGTTGACGCAACAGATTCCGCGGGTATACAAGATGACGCAACATTTGTGTTAACAGGTCTACCAGGCGTTGAGTCTAAGCCAATTGTCGCTACACCCGGTAAACCAGTAACAATTACTGGTGAAAACTTTACTCGAATTGACAATAACATCGTTAACCTCTATCTTATGGCTGAAGGCAGTACAGTACGTCAATCCCTCGCAGGTAGCATTGTAGTCGATCCTATCACAGGCGAATTCAAAATTACCCTCCCCTCTGTTCCAGCAGGCATAGGATATGGTGCATATACTCTCATAGCAGAGGACACTTACAATGGCTTAACTGCAACAACTATCTTTGGTTTTGCACGTCCTGAAGCATTAGCACCCTATGAAGTCAAATCCGGCCAAACTATAACCGTTAAAGGTGTTGACTTTGATCGGTTCGATGGTTCCACTATATTCGCATCAGTTCTACCAGTTAGTGCTAACATTACCGTAAATGGTCGTCTAGTTGCATCATTCAAAGACACTGCAAATCTAATTGCTGGCATTCCAGTTGTCGTACCAACACTTCCAGTCGGTGAATACAAAGTAGTTATCGTAACTAACATTTCTGGTCTAGAGGCAGAGACAACCATAAAAGTAGTAGAAACCACTATGCTTACTGTAACACCTTCAACTACAATAAGAGACTCCTTTGTTAACATTACTGGTACTTGCTTTATAAACAACGACTCAGTTGATCTAACTATTCGCAATGCATCTACCAACGCACTAGTTACTACTATCCCTGGCGTAGTTACCGATGCAAACGGTCGCTTTTCACTCCTGTACCAGATTCCAGCTAACTTCAAGATTGGCGAATACGTCGTTAACGGCACACAATCAAGCAACTTGGTAACCGCTAAAGCAAACTTGAACGTAGTAAACCTAGACCTTACAATCACAACCGGCGCTGCTAAATATGCTCAAGGCGACAAAGGTAGCTTCCAACTAGTAAGCACAGCAACCCCAAGCGGCTACATCGAAATCTATGACTGCAACGGTTTACTCTGGAAAACAGTATATATCCACGAAAGTAACTGGAAACTTAGTGAAGTAACAGGTCTATACAACTATCCAGTTATTGACTCTGGTGTAGGTGCTGGTTTGATTGTCGGCACTACCTTTGAACTTACCGCAGATGCACCAATCGGCAATTGGACATGGAACGCACACATGAAAGACGCAAACGATGTTGTACCCTATGAAGGCAAATTCGAAGTAATCTCTAAAGCAGAAGGCACACAAGGTCCACAAGGTCCACAAGGTCCACAAGGCGAGAAAGGCGATCAAGGTCCAAAAGGTGACACAGGCGCATCAGGTTCTGGCTCTGGTGGCTCTGGCTCTCAAGGTCCAAAAGGTGACGCAGGCGCAAGAGGTCCACAAGGCGAACCAGGTGTAAAAGGTGACACAGGTGTAAAAGGTGACACAGGTCCAAAAGGTGACACAGCAGATACCACCGAAGCCTCAACATGGGCAACAACAGGCGTTGTTATTGCAATCGTTGCTTTGGCCATAGGTGCAGTGGCAGCATTCCTAGCCATTACCCTACGCCGAAGAATCGCAAGCTAAATCAACCCCTTTCTTTTCTTTTTTTTATTTCAATTTTAACCATACATAAATTATTTTAATCGAGTGTCTCTCACCAATTTTACGGCAACAACTCATCCAAGAAGTGTTAATGTTAATTTTATGTTGAACCAGCGACAGTTTGATAATAACCGTATTTTAGATTAACCTCCGTATGGGAAGTTTTTCTGTTTCCAAACACCTTGCTAAACTAGTGAACGTTTGTATTTTCTTTTTTAGACTTAACGGGCAATTTAGATAGCTTAACGCTAAGATAGCTAGTTATCAGTTATTTGGTGAGATTGCATAAGTAGCCTTGTATAAAATTATCGATTGATTAATATTTGTCAATGAACGTCTGGCCATGGCATTTTAATTTTATAACTGCCTATCAGCAACTTGAGACCCTTCAGTGCTAAATATCTAATGTTTATTGTTGAATTAGCGTTTCATATGCCCTTTGATTTTATGGTTGGGGGCTATTTGGGGTTATTTGAACTGCGGTAGCCGCGTTAACTAAGCCATAACCAAAATATATGTCTCGATTTAAGCCATCGTTGGGTTGCAGATCCGTTGCTGTTTGACATAGAATGTTTCTTACTTCTATATTGGTTAATGTGGGGTTTTTAGCCCAAACTAATGCGGCTGTACCGGTAATATAGGCTGTTGCAAAAGATGTTCCTTTGTTAGTGTAAAGTGTATTGTCCAGTCCGATGACCCATACTTTTTCTCCAGGAGCTGAGAGTTCAATTTGTGGCCCTGAGCATGCTTCTTCAAGTTGACGGGTACTTTCTTTTACAGCTGTTACAGCAATCGTTGTATCATACTCTGCTGGACACCCAACACCATAGGCTATTTGACCAGAGTTTCCTGCTGCAGCTACCAGCAAAATTCCTTTATTGTATGCCTCAGCCAAAACTTGTCGAAGTGCATAATTTCCATCGTTAATACACCAACTCATTGATATAATCTGCATATCATTATCTATTGCCCATCGCACACCCGCGACTGCACGGTTTATATTCATATTCCCTTGGTCATCTATGATTTTTACCGCATATATTTTTGCATCGGGAGCTACGCCCTTAAGACCTGTTTTTGAGTTTGTATGCGTAGCGGCAATTATTGAGGCGACCATTGTACCATGACCCCGTCGATCTGTGGTATCTTCGTTGTTGTCAACAAAGTTATAACCACCATAAACTTTTACATCATCAATCGGACCAACGCCGGTGTCTAAAATTGCAATCTTGACCCCTGCGCCCGTGCTTTCAGACCATGCCGCAGGTGCATTAATCATATTAAGCGCCCAATTTGACTCGGTCGCTGGATTACTTTGAGTATTTTCTGACGTATTCCCCGCCGCCGTATTTGTGTTCGAATTTTGTTCTGTTGTGTCATTAGGACTTGGAGATACTGTGGGTAGTTCACGGGGAGTTTCAGGCTCATTAACTGGATTAGCGATGTTACTGTTATCGGGTGTGGGTTCATCTGGTACTGAGTTATTCTGTAGGAGGGGAACAAAAATAATTATTGATGCTATGAGAGCAAAAATGGTTATTGCTAAAACAAGACTTAGATAGCGCCTGTGAGGTCGGTGTTGCTTTGTTTTTGACTCCATACATCTCACAATTAGAGTATGCTATAGATTAGCTATGTAATAACCTTTGACTTGTTTGGGTTGAAGAAAAATTGCTTGAAGAAAAGATGGTTAGTCTTTTTCTTCTTCTTTAATTGCGCATTGAAGTTTCTTTATTATTTCGTCAGCTCTTAGTGTTTCAATTTTTAGGGTGTAGAGCTGACTTGGGGTACGCAACTTGAGTTTAACGCCGTCTTTTAGCCGTTTTACATGGCAGTGTTTTGCTTTGGCGCTCATAGCTACAAATTTGTCAACATCAAAGATTTCAGATGGCATACATGAATCCTCTTAGAGTTCGCAACAAAGATAATGCAGCCTATTTTTATCTGTTTTGGTTCAGCACACTTATATTCAATCAATCCATATGCATCTTAGAAATGTTTCAGCAGGACGCATGGGCAGATGAAACAAATCCACCTATTCTCAATAATTTTAATTCTTGTGTTGTTGATTTCATCAACCGTTTTATTGGTTTTCTACACCCAAAGCAGCAACCAAACAATAGTCAAAGAACCCGTATACTTTGGGATTGCATTTTGCGGCGAAACCGTCGAGCAGGCAAAAATACTCATCGATAAAACCAAAACCTACACCAACCTCTTTATTTTAAATGCCGGCCAAAACCGTCTCTGCACAAATCAAACCGCAGTTATGGAAATCCTCGATTACGCCACCGATGCTGACTTAGATATTATTGTAAACCTGGGCAGCCACAACCGAGAGACCTGGCAACAACGTCTCAAAATTCTAAATGAAGCCAAAGACGCTTATGGAACCAAATTTTTGGGCGTATACTATGATGATGAACCCGGCGGGATGATGATTGATTGGAATTGGGAAGAAGAATTAAAAACAAACATCCATGCATTTGGAACCTTTACCGCTCAGATTCGAGAGAAACTCCAATCAATCAAAGAATCTAACGATTTTCCCGATAACTATAGCCTTGAAGCTCAATGGTTTAGCTGGATTCTCCAAGCAAACCCTGGACATACAAATCTCAAAGCCAGCAACATAACCACCTTCACCTCCGATTATACTCTGTATTGGTTTAACTATCTTGGCGGCTATAGCGTAATGCTAGCCCAGTTAGGCTGGAACAACAGCGTCAACCAACACCTCTCAATGGTACGCGGGGCGGCAAACCTCCAAGACAAGGACTGGGGAACCATTATAACTTGGAAGTATAGAGAACCGCCCTACATTGATAGTGCAGACAACATCTATGATCAACTGGTTGCATCCTACGATGCAGGAGCCAAATACATCACCATATTTAATTGGCCCTACTATGACCCCGATAACCCCTACGGTATTCTAACCCAAGAGCATTTTGAGGCTATGGAGCGCTTCTGGAATCAAGTGGTCACCAAAAGAGCACCCACCTCTGCTCAGGCTCAAGTAGCACTAGTTCTCCCTAAAGATTATGGTGCCGCTCTGCGTGATAATGATGAGAAAATCTGGGGCATATGGCAACCCGATGACAAAACCGCGCTAATTCATGAAAACCTCGATAAACTGCTTGCAGAGTATGGCTTGGGTCTGGATATAGTCTATGATGATCCCGCATACTCTAAAGAATGCTACAATAAACTCTATTACTGGAATCAAACTCTGCCCTAAAAAAGGGCGGATCCTTAGTTTTTCTTTGAGTGAATGCCCAATTTAAGGTTAACCTCCACAGTATATTCCTTATCATTTTTTCCAACGGCAAAGGTCCAATCCTTGACTTCAACCTCTAAATCCTTGAACTGCTCCATGATAGTATCTTTATAGTCCTGACAGGTCTCCCCAAATTTTTGCAATTTTTCTGAAATGTTTGTTTCAGGCACGCATACACCTCCTAAAAGACGCTGGCTATACATTAGCCCTGTGACGGATGACCGCTTTTAAAAATATGTGATTGTGCAAACCCAACAGCAAAACACCATACCTCCAAACTTTCATCTCTAACGTTAAGAGGCAGAATTTTTTGGTAACCTACAAAGTGGGCATCTCAGGTTCTTATGGTGGATTTAATATGGGTGATGAAGCCATATTGCAAAGCATTATAACTCAGCTACGAAGTGCTGTTGATGTTGAGCTCACAGTTTTTAGTCGAAGCATAACCGATACCCAAACAAGACATCAAGTAGAGCACGTTGTGGATGTTCGCGATCTAACAAGAGTTGAAATCACCCCTAAAATCGAGTCGCTTGATCTCTTCATATTGGGTGGCGGCGGTATTTTTTTTGATAAAGAAGCCGATGCTTATTTACGTGAACTCGAGATTGCCCAACAAAACGATGTGCCAACAATGGTTTATGCTGTTGGAGCCGGTCCACTTAATAACGAAAACTCTCGAAAACGCATCAAAGAAGTTCTAAGCAAAGTTGATGGGATAACGGTTCGGGATCGGGAAGCAAAAAAAATCTTTGAAGACATCGGGGTAGACAATCCAATCCTGGTGACTGCAGATCCTGCTTTTCTGCTAACCCCCGAAGCTTTACCTAAAAATGCGCTAAAGCTAGAACAGGTGCATGGACAACGAACCTTGGTGGGAATCTCGGTGCGTGAACCTGGACCTGACGCACCTGATATTGATCCCAACTTTTATCATGGATTACTTGCTAATGCGGCTGATTTTGTTATTAGCCGTCTGGATGCCGATGTAATTTTTGTTCCCATGGAACGTGCGGTTTTTGATGTACAGCACTCACATGCGGTCATATCCAAGATGCTTCAGCCTCAACATGCCTGGGTCCTAAAGGGAGATTACTCTCCTGGGCAGCTGCTCACAATTATGAAGCACTTTAGCTTCGCAATTGGCATGCGGCTTCATTTTTTAATTTTTTCAGCACTACAAGGAGTACCATTTGTGGCTTTGCCCTATGCATCCAAAGTCAGCGGATTACTTGATAATTTGCAGGTTCCTATGCCGCCGCTTAACCGAGTGGATTCCGGGTTGATTAATGCCTATATCGACAAAGCCTGGGATGATCGCAGTACCACAAAAACCCATATCCAACAGCTCATACCCAACCTAAAGATGCTGGCCGCAGAAAATAATGGATTAGCGCTTGATTTACTCCAAGGTGAGCACAAAAATAAAACCCAACCAACCACCTCCATCCCTGCCTCAGAAGCTGGATTGGTGTGAGTGAGATGCCAATAGCTAAACGCGCCGTATCTACTGTTTTGTTGCCGCCGCGGCATGCCAAGGTGATGGCTGAGACCGATGTGCTAGTAGTGGGTGGAGGACCTGCTGGAATCGGATCGGCTATGGGTGCAGCTCAAACGGGTGCAAAGGTACTGCTTGTGGAACAGTATGGATTTTTAGGAGGTTGTGCAACTGCTGGGCTGGTTCTAACTATGGCCTCCTACTACACCTCTTCCAACCAACCCCTAACCCAACCCAAGGCGCTTACACTTTTTCCCCTCGACCACGGAGAAGGCACCCCCATCATAGGCGGTGTCCTATCTGAGCTGGTAGAACGATTGATTTTGGCCAATGGCGCAGTTGCGCCTTCCCCCTCTACAGGATTTATGGTGCCCTTTGATCCAGAAATCTTTAAACAAGTAACCTTGAGAATGCTTGAGGAAGCAGGTGTGGAACTATTGTTCTATGCATTTGCCAGCGACGCACTCTGTGACAACACAACTATACAAGGCGTGATTTTTGAAACTAAATCCGGTCCTGTTGTTGCTAAAGCAAAAGTTATAATTGACTGCACAGGCGATGGCGATGTGGCCGCTTATGCAGGTGCACCCTATGAGATGGGCCGAAACCCAGACCAAAGAGTCCAACCGATGTCATTGATGTTTCTTTTGAATGGATTTAACTTTGAGCCGTTTAAACGCTATGTGATGGAACACCCTGATCAATGGCGCGGAGTACGAGGATTGGAGGCATTGATGCAAAAAGCCAAAAACCAAGGCGAACTAGAAATTCCGCGGGAAAACATTTTGCTCTTTGGCGGAGCACATAACTCTGAGGTTCTGGTGAACAGCACACGTATTCTCAACACCTCTGGCACCGATGTTTGGGATCTAACACACGCAACCCTTGAAGGCCACCGACAAATCACAGAATTAACACGATTTCTGCGTCGCTATGTACCCGGCTTTGAACAAACCTATGTACAACAAAGCGGTGCCATAGTGGGTACACGAGAAACACGACGAATTATAGGCGAATATCAACTAACCACAAAAGATGTTTTACAAGCCCAAAAATTTAGTGATGGCATTGCCCTTGGCAGCTACCCTATAGATATACACAACCCCCACGGCAAAGGCACCATAGTGAAAAAAATTAAAGCTGGCCAAGCCTACGAAATTCCCCTGAGATGCTTGATTCCTAAAAAACCCGAAAATCTCCTAGTCGCAGGACGATGCATATCAGGAACCCATGGCGCAAACGCATCTTATCGCACCATACCCGTATGCATAGCAACCGGACACGCCGCCGGAGTATGCGCCGCCATAGCCACAAAAAACAACCAAACACCCCGAACCGTCAAAGCCACAGAAGTACAAAAAGAACTCCTAAAACAAAAGGCCTACCTAGACAACAAAACTTAACGCGAAAAGGCCTACCTAGACAACAAAACTTAACGCGAAAAGGCCTACCTAGACAACAAAACTTAACGCGAAAAGGCCTACCTAGACAACAAAA
>WRCX01000059.1 GCA_009783705.1 Candidatus Bathycorpusculum hydrogenotrophicum
AAAATAGGGTTTTGGTACCAAATAAATTAGGCGGTACACTCTACAACCAAGATTAGGTTTTACCCGTACTTGGGTATGTAGAAATAGGCAGATTAGAAAGAATGATAACTGCACAAAAAATAGAAGGGACTTTTGTTATGCATATCGCTTTATGAGATTTTTGTATCGGAGAGTTTGTTGCTCAACGGTAAGAGACAGCGGGCAGTCTATAAAGCTTTAAATTCTGCGTAAGTCAGAGAAGTGGTATAAATCAGCTAATTAGACGCTGGTTTTCTGTGCCGAGGTCTCCTAGCCCGGCAGGGAGCAAGCCTGGAGATAGCACTCTTCAGGGTGTTTACCTGTTAGCTTGTGGCCTTTCGGGGCCGCGGGGGTTCAAATCCCATTCTCGGCGCCATTTTACTTTTAGCGTTACAGGTTTGATTCTCAAAATAGTAACTTTAAGAAATATGGTCAGGGTTAGCTAACGACTAGCATGTTTTAGGGACAAATAACTGGGGTAGCTCAAAGTCTTCTTTTTCGTTTAGGAATTCTTTGATCTGTCCCATGACTTTTGCTAGAGCCTTATCTGTTAGAGGCGGGTCGTAGACGATGCGCAATACACTCCAACCCTGCAATTCTAGTAAATCATCAATTTCTGTATCACGACGCTCTGCTTTAGCACTAGAGTGGACCTGTCTGCCGTCTAGGTAGACAATTTTACGTTTCTCCATCCAGCAAAAATCAGGCACCGTTGATTTTAGAATAATAGGCTGCTGGGTAACCATACCACCTGTTAGATTGGCTGTACTTAGAGCTTTAAAGACTTCAAGCTCAGCTCGACTTACCCGTGGATGCATGCGTTCTTTGTAACTCAATTGTCTCACGACCTTAGCATGCACTAAGCGCTAATAAAGACTACACAGAAACGACCCAACCCAACAGGGGAGAGGTAACTAAAAGTAAAGAGGCAACTAGTGAAAAGGTAACTAAATGAAGGGGTAACTAAAAGGAGACCTGGCGGATAAGCGACTGTTAACGCAGGGTATAAGTCAAAAGTAGACCCTAATCCTTCCTTTAGGGGAATTTGGCGACTCATACCCAGTTTAACCGCAGACCCGCCAAGCATGGGTGTACCTCTTGGATGGCTATTTCTCGCAAAATAACATTTCTTTACGGAGTATAAATGACCTTGTGGCTGCATACGGGTAACAACACACTACAAATTATTGCGCTCTATGGTGTCATTATAGTTTTTCAGTTACGAGTTCTTTTGCCCAGCCTGCGAAGAACTCTATGTTGAGCTTGGTTAGGTATGTGAAGGTTTTAAAACTCAGGTTGCTCAGTGCAGCAAAGGGCGTAAAGAGGACTCTGGCAGCCATTCGTCGCATGAGTTTGTAGAGCCCAAAATGTCCGTAGCGTCGATAGGAGATGCCGATGGTGACATAGTTTTTAGATGTTCCTAGGTGGGTAGCGCCCAGAAAGGGTAAAACTTTCCAGTGGTAACCGGTTTTTTGGACGTATCGTTTAAAGTATTGGTCTTCGCCAAAGAACAGTTTGGGAGGGTCATAGTTTTCCATGAGGACTCGACGGATTAGGATGTTGTTTATGTGGGGGTTGGTGTCGAGTTTACTTAGGTTATAAACGGTGCCAACAACACGTTCATAGGCGGCAACATGACTGTTTTTGTGTACTGCAACGGTTCCGATGGCGCCAACGTTGGGTTCGATTGCTTGGGTGATTTTTTGGAGCCAATCTGAGGGCAGAAGCATATCATCATCAACCATGGCCACCCACTCGGTCTCTGCTGCTAAAACTCCGTGTTTGCGTGCCACGCTTAGCGGTTTTTCATGGGTGTTGATGACTTTTCCAACATGTGGCATAGATCGGATTTGGCGAAGCAGGGTGGGGTTGGCTTCATCTCGTGAGGGAACAACAAAGTCAACTCTTAGGTCATCATCAGATGGCATACCTTAATGTTTTAGCAGACAGAATTAAATGTTATCTGTTTTGCATGTCGATATGAGAGGGTTACATGTTGAGAATTTTTATGGCTTTTTGGGCGGCGCGTTTGTAGCTTTTTTTGGTTATCATACCTTTTTGTATGCCGTTTAGGAGTTGGAGGATCATGCCTTGTTTGACGTGTTCGATCATTTGTTGTTCGCTGATGCCTGGGAGGCGCATGCAGTTACCGATTTTGACGTTGTGGATGGCTATGTCATATTTTTTGGCTATATCGTAGAGTTTGCTGCCTATGAGGGGGTTTGTGATGGACCATGAGATGTATTCGATGAGGTTGTCTCGGAGGCAGTTTTTGGCGAATTCGAGTGTGGTGTTGACTTCTTGAGGGGTTTCGTATTCGAGTTTTCCGTTTGTTTCCCAGGCGTTGTAGAGCATAAGGAAACCGTAGACTTTGATTTTGTGTTTTTTTAGTAGTTCGAGGGTGTGGATGTTGTCGGCTTGGGTGGCGTTTTTGCCGATTCCGCGCAGTACACGGTCGTTGGCGGATTCTAGGCCGATATGGACCAGCCAGACGTTTATGTCATGGAGCTGCTGGGCTAAGTGGTCGTTTAGTTTATCGGCGCGTAGGTTGCATTGAAAGGTCATGCCTTTGAGGTGGAGTTTTTTGATTTCGTCGCAGACTTGGAGGCACCATTTGATGTCTACGTTGAAGGTGTCAGAGCGGAGATAGATTTCGCGTATGCCTCGGTTGTAGAGGTATTGGATTTCGTCGGCGATGTTTTTGGGGGAGCGTTGGCGGATCCAGGGTTTTTCTAGTTTCCAAACCGGGTTGCTGCAGTAGGTGCAATAGTTGGGACAGCCGCGTATGGGTAACAGGTAGGCCATGCGTTTCTTTTTTGATACTGCAATATCATAGTTTCCAAAATCTATGAGGTCCCATGCGGGAAAGAAGTCAAGGTCGCTTAGCAGGGGACGCAATCCGTTGGTTTTTTGTTTGTTTACTGTGCCTAAAATCTCAGTTAGGGGCTGGTCGGTTTGGATTTTTTGGAGCAACTCAGTTGTGGTTTGTTCTCCCTCGCCTATAATACAAACATCCACAGCAGTATTTTTGAGGACGTCTTGGGGGTCGATGGTTGGGTGCGCGCCGCCGGCAACAATAAGCATCGACAAACCCAGCGCTTTGACTTTGGCTAGGGTCTCATAGGAGAGATCACGCCGAGGTGTGGTAAATGAGAGAGCATAAACATCAGGTTTTATCTCTTGGACTTTTTGGAGATGTTCAACCATAGAGAGAAACGGCTCAAGATAGATAAATTCCACATCGGGTAACCGTTCTCGGGTGTAGCCGATGATATAGAGAATACCCAGATTGGGTGACTCAGTCACGGCTTCTCCTTTGGATTCGCGGCCAAACGGGGGATCAGCAAAAACAACTTTAAGCTTTTTTTGTGCGAAAACCACGACTATCTCTCCAAAACCATCCCACTACACATCTGCATGCAACCTATATATCTTGTTGCAAACGCCGCTTTCGGCTACAAAACACCTCATCAACCCACAAACTAAACACGCCGCCAAACCGCTAAAAAACAGCACTGTCAATCTACCAAGTTAGGGGCATCAGCTGAGAGGCGAGTAAACTTCTTTAGCTACAAAGAAAAATAGTACCAAAGAGAAGAGATTGAAAAACATGGCAACCTTTCTTGTCGTTCATCCATACCTAGACATTTATGGCGGCGGCGAACGTGTCTGTCATGGGGTAATCAAAACCTTGGTTAACCATGGGCAGAAGGTGGAGTTGTTAACCTTTGATTTTGATGCTAAAAGATACCACGATATCGTGGGCGAAGACTTTCCCAAGCAGGTAAGGGTTCACTCGCTTGGGCAACGTACCAAAGAAAAGCCGCCCTTTACTATCTATAAACGACATCGCAACTTTGTCAAACTCTTAAAGAAATATCGGGATCAACTCGAATACGACTACCTCTTCTCCACCCAATCCAGCTCACCTTTTGAACCCGTTTTTCTCAACAAAGCCAAAAAAAACATTGCCTATGTCCATTTCCCCGAAATCCACTACGATTATGCCCGGGGAACCTTTAAGCGCAGACTCTATCTGTGGCTCTTTAAACATTGGGTAGAACAAGGCATTGGCAAACTAGATTTGGTTTTTTGCAACAGTCTCTACACCAAAGAAGCCATGCTAAAACTCTGGAAAACCCATGGAACCAAAGAACCAGAGGTCATCTATCCGCCGGTGAATCTGGATAAATTCTGGTGCCCCAAACTCCCCTCAGAGCGCCGCAAACAAGTAGTGTATGTGGCAAGATTTATCCCCATAAAGCGTCACGAAATCCTCAAAAAACTCGCCGCAGACCTTCCTGACTATGAGTTTGTGAGTGTTGGCGGAGTAATAGAGGCAGAAAAAGACTGGTTTGAGCAGTTCTCAGCAAACCTGCCACCCAACTACAGCCTCAAACCCAACCTGCCCGGACCCCAACTATTAGATATTCTCTGGGACAGCCGCATCTATGTACATCTCATGGAGGGAGAACACTTCGGCATCGCACCAGTTGAGGGCCTAGCAAGCGGATGCATCACCATAGTACATGACAGCGGAGGCATGAGAGAATTCATCTCACCGGAGTACCGCTGGAATAGCTATGAAGATCTAAAGACCAAAATCATCAACAGCATGGAACAAACAGACACAGACAAAACCTGGCAAACAAAACGAGAAGAACTCTGGAGAGAAATTTCAGTTTTAACCCCCCAAACCTTCCAAGATAAAATTTGGACCCAAATCCAAACCCTTCTCTAAATTAATCACCTAACAAACACACAGCAACATGCAATGTAACTCAGGTACCTTGCCGCTTACTAATGTTTGTTGGGCTCCAAATAATTCGAGCATCAGTAGATTTTTGATGGAGATAGGGTTTATAACTAAAACAGCATTCAATAAGTTGGCATCTGGACAGCATCATGATAAAAATAAGAATTGACGTTGACTACCCGTACGCTTCGAGGATGAAGAGTTTTCTCTACGTAGCGCTTCGGATTAAAAGCAACAAAAGCGAGGGTTATCTTAAACTCTCCCGTATCATTGCTCAGATGATTAATGAATCTCCAGAACAGATCAAGGCGTACTGGTTTTTCACACCCTACACAATTCCAGACCGAAGAATGCTTGAGCTACTAAATAACGAGAAACATGAGGTAGCACTGCATGTTGCAACCGATCCGTTCAAAGAGTGGAAAACCTTAGAGAAGAAAACCAACTGTAAAATTCAATACTACACCATACATGGAACACAGCGAGTATTGGCCAGGCTTCTGTGGGGACGCAAACTCAACCAGGCCAGAGCGCCCATACCCCAAGATTTTCCTCTCAAATGCTTCCATGATCGTCCTGAGCACACCATGAGTTTAGATAGAAACCGCTATCTGCACGGATATGAAACGGTTGTAGAGCAGGCTCAGGGTTGGATACAACAGGGCGTTATTATAACTCTGCATCCCGATTGGCTTTTTAGGATATCTAAGAAAACAAAAAGAGGACCAATCTATGATGCACTCAAAACCATGCTAGACGTAGACAGCGATCTTGACACCATAAGCATACGCAAATCGTTATCGGTACAGGTTGCTCGGGACTTTCGAGAATACTACAAAAGCATCAATCCAACCAAGGCGTTTCTTACAAAGCTCCAAATAAGAGGGGCAGACATCTTTACCTTTATTGAGCGAAAATGGTGCAGTGACACAACAACAACCATTAACCCATCACCTGAGTGGATAAAAACTCAAGACAACATTGCCCTGCTTAAAATCAAAGACTACCAAACCTGGTGGAACACAATCGGAAAAAAAACCCGCAATATGGTCCGTAAAGCCGAAAAAGACAACATCCAAATCTCAGTCACCCCACAAACTGATAAACTCGCTGAGGGCATCTGGAAAATTTACAACGAAACCCCAATTCGCCAAGGACGAGCCTTTCCACACTACGGCGAAACCCTCAAAACAATAGCCGCAAATATGCATACAGAAAAAAACTCCACCTACATAACTGCCTACCTAGGCGAGGAACTGGCAGGGTTTATACAGATACTACACGGTGACAACATCGCCATACTCCCAAACATACTGTCCATGCAAAAATACTCAGATAAAGCTGTAAACAACGCGCTCATAGCAAAAGCCATAGAAGTATGTGTAGAAAAAAATGAACACTGGCTAATGTATGGACGCATAGGTAATCATCCCTCCCTTGACCGCTTCAAAGAAAACAATGGGTTTACCAAGTTTCCCATAACCCGCTACTACATACCCCTCACATCAAAGGGCAAATTAGCAACTAAATTGGGACTACATCAAGAACTCAAAGACGCCCTGCCTGATTCCATCAAATACCCGCTTCTGCCAGCAGTTAACTGGGCCAGCCGCACAAAAATGCGAGCAAAAATAGCACTAAAAAAAGGTGAAGCCCAAGAGATTTAGAAAAGGGACGTATGGTTAGTGGTTTTTTAAAAGCCTTTGATAAAGTATCCAGTATTTTTCTGCCTGTTTTTGCCATGAGTAATTTAAAGCGAGATTCCGGCATTTAAGAGACATTTCGCTTAATGTGGTAGCGTTGTTAATAATTTGGTTAATTTTTTCCTGATAGGCCAGTGGGTTTTCATCTTTTACAACAAACCCATGGGTTCCTTCTTGGATTATTTCGCCTATGTTTGATTCCTCTGAGACGATTACAGGTAGACCACAAGCTAGAGCTTCTAGGGGAGCTACGGGAAAGCCTTCGTATATGGTTGGGAAAAGCAAGATATCAGCGGCACTATAGGCGGTAATCAAATCTTGCTCGTATAGTTTTCCTAGGAAAACTGTTTTTCCTAAATTTTTGCCGTCCATTCCGACAACTAGGAGTTTGGAACATTGGGAATTTTCTACAGCTTTAATTGCTGTTGGAAGTCTTTTTCGCTGGGGATTACTGCCTACCCATAGAGCATAGGTGTTGTTCTCAGGTAAGGAAAGTTTTTTTCGGGCCTCTTTTTTATCGATTGGCACAAATTTTTCCACATTTACACCATTGTGGATCACTTGAATTTTTTTAGAGGAAGCATTATAGTGGGTGATGAGTTCGTTTTTTACTGCCTTTGAACAGGCAACTGCAATATCGCATCGATCGGCAGCGGCTTTTTCAGCGTACAGAAAAGGTCGATTTCGCAGATTGATAGATCCTTCCAGAACTTTTACCATCGTTCCATGAAAGGTCATCAGAAAAGGGGTATCATCTCGAAAAATGGAGGAGAAAAAGCAGTTGTCGCCATGTCCATGGATTATATCATAGGGACCATAGGTTTTGATTTTTTGCCAAGTCTTCAAGTTGTATCCAAATTTCCCATAGTGAGGCAGGCCGATTCCGTGAGGATAGAGCGTATAGGGGCGAACGCCGATTATTTTGCAGTTATATTCGGATTCTACAAAGTCTTTGTTGCTACGGCCAAAAATGTTAACCTCTACATTTCGGCGCATCAGAATTTTGCTTAAATCGCCAACAACATTTTCCAATCCTCCTGAAAATTTGGCCAAGCCAGAAATCATACAGATTTTCATATTTTTGTGGTCCAGGGAGGATTTTGGCGCATACTCTAAAGGATTGGACATATAGGAACAAAAACTGGCTAATTACTTAAGTCTTTAGAAGGGTAACTAGTTCATTTGTCTTTTCTAAGGTTAACGGATTATTGCAATATTTTTTTCATATCTGCAAGCGGGGAATAGTTTGTTCCTAATTTTTTGTAGACAAGCCAGCGTAGGCCTATCAATTCTGCGGAAAATTTAGTTTTTAACATGCGTAGGCGGAAGGTTTCTTTATGCAGACAAAGTCCTCTGAGATCAACAATTGCGTCAATTAGCAGAAACACAATTCTATGCATCATTGAAAACTCGGGTTCACTACCACATAATCTGTAGAACAGGAGTCTAGCTTCGGTACATAGGACTGCTTCTTTTTTTAGGTCTTTGATGTTACGTGATAGAGATTGTCCGTGTTGTATATGGTAGGCTTTTATCGCAGGGTTAAAGATAACTTGATAGCCTTTTTTCCACAGATGATAGCCCAAATATTGTTCGAAATTGAAGCCAAGAATCCATGAAGTTGGAAACTGGAATCCTGCCGAGGCTTCTGAGGAGATAGACATGTTTGCGCCTTTTCCAAGAAGAGAATTTACGGGTTGACTAAGGGCGCTCTTTGCAACGGTATAGTTTGTAGAAACAAGTCCTGCTTTTGATATGTAGAGCAGATGATTCTCCAATCCCTTCGGAGGGCAACTTGCAAGTTTTCGAGTCAAAACGGTTCTAGGCGCGTTTGTATATACAATTTCGGATGGAGAGTCCTTGAGAGGACAAACCGTGTTATCTTTTAAAACAACCGACATGACATCTCCAGCAACGCCGCCCACATTTGAATTTGAATAGGATGATATGTAGGATTGTATTAGGTTTGGGAAGGGAATCGCATCGTCATCTAGAAAAACAAGAATGTTTCCTTGGGCATTTTTTAATCCAAGATTTAATCCGTCTAAAACGTAACCTTGGTTTTGTATGATAACTTTTATGTTTAGTTTTTCACGATATTTTTCAATTAGTTGTTCGGTTCCATCTCCGCTGGGTTTGACTATCATCAGTACTTCAAAATCTTTGTGTGTCTGAGTAGTTAGAGCATCTAAAACATGATGCAACAGGTTTCCACGTTTGTAGGTAGGTATAATAATGGAAACGGACGGATTTCGCCCTTTTTGACCCCGCAACACTGGATTATCTCCCGTTTTAGACAAGTTCTCACTGAATTATCTGCTATCGCGTGCCTCTACTTATAAGTTGCATAACAAGCAAGGATTTAGCGGCAGGCCACCATAAACAATTTGTCCGCAATGAGCTATAAATTGCGTTTGTCAAGAGATTATTGTTGATTTTAAGAATAAACTGTTATAGCAAAAGTTTTGCTAAAAAGTCCATGAGTTCGGTTTTGGTTGTAAAGCCGCGGAAGATGGCTTTGCCACTGGTGTAGAGTCGAAAAGAGCGGTTTTCGAAGGTTAACTCAAAGATTATGCCTGCGAGGGTGTTTTTGAGTTGGGCTTTTTTCATGATGTTGGCTATGGCTTCGTCTTTTTTTTCGTATTTGAAGTTGACTATGACATCGCTTTCTGCGCCGCAGGTGCCCTCTATGCGTGAGACATAGTCTGTGACTGTAGCGGAGGACATTATGGGTTGAGGTCCTCCAGGATTTCTATGAAGCGGTCTATTTCGGCTTGGGTGTTGTAGATGTAGAAGCTTGCTCGGGCGGATGAGGGGAGGTTGAAGATTTGGTGCAGGGGTTGTGCGCAGTGGTAGCCGCTACGTATGGCTATGCCGTATTCATTAAATATTGCGGCTGTTTCGTGTGAGGAGAAGCCGTTTAGGCTAAAGGGTATGATGCCGCATCTTTGGGATAGGTCGTTTGGTCCGTAGAGAGTGATGTTTTTGTGTTCTTTTAGGTGTTCTATGGCGTAGTGGGTTAGTTCTTTTTCGTGGTTAAACACGTTGTCCATGCCTAGGTTTTGGAGGTAGTCTACTGCGGCTCCTAATCCGATTACGCCGGCGATGTCGGGTGTGCCGGCTTCAAATTTCCAGGGTAATTCGGTCCAGGATATGTTGCATTTGTCATCGTTGAGTGTGACGTCTTTGATCATGTTGCCGCCTCCTTGGAAGGGAGCCATTTTTTGCAGGATGGCTGTTTTGCCATATAGAACGCCTATGCCTGTGGGGCCTAGCATTTTGTGTCCTGAGAAGGCTAGAAAGTCAATGTCTAGTTTTTGTACGTCAACACTCATGTGGGGAACGGATTGGGCTCCATCAACAAGCATCAAAGCGTCGTGGTCATGGGCGGCTTTGGTTAGGCGTTTGATGTCGTTTATGACGCCTGTGACGTTTGAGACTTGGCTTAGGCAACAGATTTTTGTTTTTTTGGTGATTTGGTTTTCAAAGTCTTGGTAGTCTAGGGTGCCGTCTTTGTTGACTTGAGCATATTTTATGGTGAAACCGCGACATTTGGATATGATTTCCCAGGGTACAATGTTGCTGTGGTGTTCCATGCGGGAAACAAGGATTTCATCTCCGCCGCCTAGGTGGTTGCATCCCAGGGAGTAGGCGACTAGGTTGATGGCTTCGGTTGTGCCGCGGGTGAAGATAATTTCGCTTGGGGTTTTTGCGTTTATGAATTTGCTGATTTTTTCGCGTGAGTGTTCGAAGAGATCAGTTGCTTCGCTTGAGAGGGTGTGGATTGCGCGGTGGATGTTGCCGTTGTGGTTGGTGTAGTAGTCGCTTATGGCGTCTATGACTTGGCGGGGTTTTTGGCTGGTTGCGGCGTTGTCAAAGTAGATTAGGGGGTTACCGTTGATTTGGCGTTTTAAAATGGGGAAATCTTGTCGGATTGTTTGTAGGTCCACTTATTTTTCTGCCTCAGGTTTCTGCCTCTTAGAGAGTGTCTTTGCTAGTTCCTCCTCTTCTAGAGCCTGTTTTTCTTCAAAGGTAAGTTCTTGGGGTAACCAGCTTGGGGCGGCTATGTTTTTTTGGGTAAAGTATTGGCGCAGGGCGCGTTTGAGTGCGCCAACTGCTAGAACGCCGCAGTGAAATTTTACGCTGGGTAAGCCGCCGATTTCTTCGGTGACTTTTTGCCAGGTTATATTGTTCCAGGCCTGTTCTATGGTTAGGCCTTTGATCATTTCGGTAACTATGCTAGAGGTCGCAATGTTGGCGGCGCATCCGTAGCTTTCGAATTGGGCTTTTTCGATGGTTTGTTTGGTGTCATCGATTTTTAGGTAGAAGGTGATCATGTCTCCGCATGCAGGGTTGCCTGCAACTGCGACAACTGTTGCATCTTCCATTTTGCCAAGGTTTTTTGGGTTACGGAATAAATCCATAATTTTTGGGTTATATGGTAATGGTATACGTGACATTTTAGTGCACTCCTGTTGAGCCAACTATCCCCCGAATGCGATTTACTGCTGTGGGTAGAACACTGAGTACGTAGGATATATCAGCTTCTGTGTGGTATCGGGTGGTTTTCATAAGGATGCTACCGTGGGCTTCTTCAAAGATGCGCCCGATTGCTATTAGAACGTGGCTGGGTTGGAGTAGTCTGCGGCTGCATGCCGAACCGCTTGATACATAGACGCCGCTTAGGCTGAGTTCGATGGTTAGGGCTTCGCCTTCTGCACGGAGAATACTGATGTTGGCGTTGTCGGGGCTACGTTTGGGATCTTTTGGTCCGTTGAGGCGCAGGTTGGAAAGTTCAGCGAATATGCCATCGATTAGTTTGTCTCTTAGGGTGCGCATTTTGGTGGTGTTTGCTTCAAAGTTTTCAAATGCTAATTCGGAGGCTTTGGTAAACCCTACGATTAGAGGGGTGTTTTCGATACCGGGCCAGAGTCTTTGGGTGCCTATGGAGCCTTCGAGTTTGCGTTGGAGGTTTAGGCCGTCTTTTACGTAGAGGGCACCCATGCCGCGGGGGCCTTGGATTTTAAAGCTGCTAACCGTTGCTAGGTCTACGCCTAGATTTTGGACGTTTAGGGGGATGCGGCCATAGGCGTCTGAGGCGTCGGTGTGGAAGAGAGTTTGGGAGTTTTTGTCTTTGACGATCTCAACGGCTTCTTTTATGGGTTGTATGGTGCCGATTTCGTTGTTTACGCTGGCCATGCTGACTAGAATCGTTTCTTTGTCGATGGCGGCTTTGAGTTTTTCGAGGTTGATGAAGCCTTCATTGTTTACTGGGATTTTGGTGGTTGAGAAACCATATTTGCTTAGTAATTCTGCTACTTGCAGGACATAGATGGGTTCAATTTCGGATATGACTATTTTTTTGCCTTTGTCTTTTTGTAGAAATGCTGCGGCTTGTATGGCGAGGTTGTTGGCTTCGGTTTCGCCGGGGGTGAAGGTGAGTTCTTCGAGGTTTTTAGCGCCGATATAGTTGCTGATTTTTCCAAAGCAGTTCATGATGGTTTCGAAGGCTTCCCAGCCGGGTTTATGGGTGAGGGTAGGGTTTCCGTAGGCTTTTTTGTTCCAGTAGGGCAACATCACTTCGAGGACTTCGGGGGGAACGATGCTAGAGTTTTCGTTGTCAAGATACACCTCGTGGGCGAGGCCTTCGTGGAGTTTGAGAAGTTCTTTTACGTTTTCAGCCATATAATATCCTACCATAAGCGTGTGGGTAGATAACTCGTCACCTTGCTAATGCAGGTTCAACTAAAAAAACTTAGCTATGCACAAAAATGTGATACAGCTGCAAACATGCGCGCGGCAGGACGGTTTAACTGTAAAGTTATGCAGGTGAATGGTGTTTGGTTTTGTTTTGTGTGTTGGTTTAGGATGGGGCTATGGGTTTTGTAAATACATAAAAGTTATCATTTACTAACCGTGGTTGTTTATAGTAGAAATAACAGGAGCAGGAGTAGAAGAGGGAGAGCAGTAAATGCAGACAGCTGAACGTCGTCGGGTCTATCCACTGATAACGATTGGGATTGTTGTTTTTAACCGAGAGTGGATTATTGAGAAAATGCTCAGTTCTCTGCAGAGTCAAACCTATCCGCATGATCGTCTTTTTGTTGTGGTGGTGGATGGCGGCAGTAAAGATAACACTGTTAAAGTAATGAGCGATTTTTTAGCAAAAAGTGATTTTTGTGGTTATGAGGTTATTGTTGAGAAAACAAACATACCTGCAGCCAGAAATCTCTGCATTAAAAAGATGCAGGGAGAGTTTATTTTTTTCTGGGACAGCGATGTAGTGGTTGAATCAACCTCGCTTGTAACATTGCTTGAGATCCATGAAAAAGAGAAGGCAGACATGACGGGATCTGAGATTACCGAGATCTTTGTTGATTCAGCAGATATGGTAGATCAGAAATGGAATGAGTGGATACCAACAGTTGTTCGCAGTGGCAACTGTGTTGAGCGTAACCTAACCTCAACAGCGCATATTGCTTTGACCGCATTATAAGTTAGGATATAGATGTTTTAGTTTACCTCTTGCTTGTTTTGTGGTAAAATGCCAATCTATCTGCTTACCCGAACCATTTCGATCTGCCGCCCAAACCGA
>WRCX01000060.1 GCA_009783705.1 Candidatus Bathycorpusculum hydrogenotrophicum
GTCGGTTTGGGCGGCAGATCGAAATGGTTCGGGTAAGCAGATAGATTGGCATTTTACCACAAAACAAGCAAGAGGTAAACTAAAACATCTATATCCTAACTTATAATGCGGTCAAAGCACTATTTACAATAGGTCTATTTTTTTCTTGTTTTATTTCTACAGTTAATTGTGCATCAGAACCTGATAAAATTGTTAATAATGAAGCTGAGCTTAGAGAGGCGATCAACAATGCGCCAACTAAAAAAGCATTCACCATTGCGCTAAACAATGACATCACCCTAACAGAGTCCACAATCATCATTCCGGCTGATAAAAACATCATACTCACAAGCAACAAAGCAACAAACTACTACAAACTAATCGGGTCTGTACATGAGCCGTCACAGGTAACGGTTGGGGAGTATAGTGTGAGTACTATTACTGTCAATGGCGATGCTATATTGGAGCTTGATGGTATAGGTATAACTCACGCATGTAATTATGGGGGCTATACCGTAACTGTTGCTGAGAAGGGCCAATTTATTCTTCATAGGGGTTTAATCTCAAGCAACATTGGGGGTATATACAACAATGGTATTTTTTTGATGTATGATGGTGAGATTTCAGACAACAGCGTCATCAATGGTGGCGGTGTGTACAATAGGGGCACATTTACTATGTTTGGTGGCAAAATCTCAGGCAACAGGGCAGGAAACAATGGCGGCGGGGTATACAATGAGAACACTTTTGAAATGTTGGGTGGTGAAATTTCAGACAACACCGCATCTGGAGGGGGTGGAATATACAACTGGGGCGGTGCCAATGCAATAAATTACAAATTTACATCAGGAGACACAAAAGAGTTTTTGGGGTATAAGGGCCAATATGGCGGCAGTTTTACTTTATCAGGTGGAATAATCTCGGGTAATACCGCATGGCGAGGTGGCGGCGTTGGTAATCATGGTGTTTTTATCATGAGCGGGGGTTTGATTTCAGACAACACCGCTACAGTAAGTGGGGGTGGGGTAAACAATGGCCAAACTATTGCTAGTGGTAATTTTGAAATGTCGGGTGGTGAAATTTCAGGCAACATCGCTGAGAAAGGAGGCGGGGTGTATAATTTTTTTTACAGCACAATTAGTTTGATGGATAGTGGTGTGATTTCGGGTAATACCGCTGAATTGGGTGGCGGCGTATGTATTGATGGCGATTTCAATATGAGGGGCGGAATGATTTCGGGTAATACGGCATCTAATAATGGCGGTGGGGTGTATCTTGGAAATGGTATTTTCAAGCTGTCGAGCGGTAAAATTTCAAAAAATACCGCAACAAACGATGGCGGCGGAATTTGGGTTGACAATGAAAAATTAGATCTACTCTTTGTCGCTAATGGGGTAGTGTTTTCAAGTAATCGTGCTTCAGCGGCATACGATCGAGACTCTATGCACGATAAGGTATATCGTTCACAAATAGACAATACTGTTACTTGGACTGCTCCTTTTACTCAAGGGTATAACAACTATGACATCAGCTACACATCGGGTAAACAAGTTGAGATAACAGATAACAGACCAGCGGTGACAGACAACGAGAACTCCAATTCAGATAATGGGAACTTTAATTCAAGCAATGAGAACCCCAATTCAAACAATGAAGTAGCAGATATGCCAAGTTATAGTATTGCTGCAACCGTTTTATCTGGTTTAGTAATAGGTATTGTTGTTGTATGTGGATTTTTGTATTTCAAAAGGTTAAAGAAAGCATACAAATAGATCGCACAAAACACACCAATACAGGTACTTTTCATCAGCATAATAATTACTGCAATAACCCTAGCTTAGAGTAATATCGAGATAGACCAACAAGAGATGTTTTTAAGATCTATGATTTAATTTGGGGAAATATTGTTGATAATTGGCAGATGGAAACAAAAGGAAAGTTAGTAGAAGCTGCGAGCTTCTTTGCGTTTTTCAGCTTCTTCGTAGAAGCGGAGGACTTCGTCGATGATTTCGACGTTTGAGAGTAGCATGCGTCTGCAACAGTAGCGTTTTAGGCCGAGGCTGTCAAGGACTTCGAGTGCATTTTCGCCGGATTTGGTTCTGCGTGTGAATTCGTCCCATCGGTCTCCAACCAACTTGCCGCAGGTGAAGCATCTTACTGGGATAATCACGTTGCTTTATCTCCTTATCTGTAGCTCTTTTGTTCCTTGGAACGTGCGCCTGCTCCGCCGAACTTTTTGGTTTCTTTGCCACGACTGTCTCCGGCAACCATGGTGCGGTCGTATTCACTAAAGACTGTGCGTAGATGAGTACTCTTGGTCCATTTGAGCAACCCATTGGCTATAGCCATACGGGCAGCTTCTGCTTGGCCCATGTAGCCTCCGCCGCTTGTTTTAACGTCCATATCGACCTGTTGCCAGACTTCGCCGCCTGCTTGCAGGAGGGGTTCCATGATTTTTGCTTTGGCGATGTCAGGTTCGTAAATTTCAACTGGGGTTAGGTTTATGCGGACTTTGCCGACACCTTGTTTTATAATGGCGCGGGCAACTGCAGTTTTTCGTTTTCCACTTACTACGAGGACTTTTTTAGTTGTTGGCATAATTATTCCATCCTGTTTCTCCATCCGATTTCGCTTGCGAACTCGCCAAGGGTGAAACGGGGTCCCTTCAAATCACTTGATTGTGCATCAACAAAAGACACCATTTGTTTGTCTTTATATTCTGCTGGGACACCCATGAAGACTTTGAGACGTTTGTAAGCGCTTTGACCCTTAGGTTGTTTAAAGGGTAACATGCCGCGGAGAGTTTTACGCAGATAACGATCGGGTCTACGGTAGTGGAAGGGGCCGCGTGCTGGTGCGCCGACTTCTAGGAAGAGATGACCTTCAGCTACTTTGCTCTTTTTCTTACCGCTAAAAATTGCTTTTTCAGCGTTGAGAATGATAACTTCTTCGCCGTTTATGAGCAATTTGGCGACTTTGCTACCCATGCGGCCTACGATTTGGCCTTCAGCATTCACGTATGTGACTTTGGGTGATTTTGCGCGTTTAGCTATTGTTTGGGACATTTCTTATTCACCGGATGATTTTTACTTTTGAGCCTGTGGGGTTTTTTGCCACAAGTTCTTGAATTGTAATGTATGTAGACTTTGAGGTTGCCAATTTGGCTTTTGCTGCACTAGATGCTTCAAAGGAGGCAACGGTTATTGAGTGATCCAGTGTTCCGGATGCGAGGATTTTGCCGGGGACTATTACTACATCGGCTTTTTCTGTGTGTCTGTTGATGTTGCTTAGGTTTACAGCGACGCGGTTGCTTCTGGTTTTAGCCAAATAGTCTGCTACGTCAAGCCAGATTGGAGCTTCTTGTTCTCGGCTTGTTTTGCGTAGTATACTGATAAGTTCGATTAATTGGGGGTTGGTGGTTTTGGTTTCTCTCATTGTTGTTCAGCCTTGATTTGTTCTTCAAACTCGATTAGTTGTTTAGCTAAAAGTTTTGTTGCTTCCTGTAGTACACGTTCGGGAGGAAGTGCACCTGTGGATTCGATGTTCATGATGTATTGGTTCTTTTCCCACTCTACTTTTAGGGGAGCTGGTTTTTGTGGGCATGCTTCGGTGCAGTCCATGCACATCGTGCAACTTAGGAGGTCTTTGACTTCGACCTTTTCATCTTTGATTGTGTAGACTCGTTTAGGGCAGATGTCGACACATTTTTGGCACCCGGAGCATTTTGTCTCAGGTACTGTGATTTTAGGATAGTATTTGTATACGCACATAGATACTGGTTGCCATTTGGCGTGTGTTTTACCTCTGCCTAGGCGTGCGTATGCTTCAAGTTTGAGTTTCTGGTTTTTGGCCAGTTTTACGATGGGAACTTTATCTGATACTGGGAGAATCTCAGGGTTTTCAGATACGATCTCACCGCTATATACGGTTCGTGTGCCGTCTTTGGCTTCTGCGTCTAGGGTTAGTGTGACGCGGCATTTTTGACATCCGAATTCGCTTTGACATTCGCATTCCTCAGGTGTGTTGTAGATGTCAAGGTTTGTTCGGAGCGGTGTTAGGCCTAGGCGGTGGGCAATGATTTCATCTTGGAGAATTGAGCTGTTTTCTATCATGACAACTTCTTCGATTGCCATGCAGGGAACCTCAGCGAGTGCTAAGCGACGCAGAGCATTCATTAGGGGAACGTCCGCGTCTTTTACGACTATACGGAGTTCAGTATTGTTTTTCTCCAAGATTTCTATCTTCACTTGCCTAACACTCCAATAAGGTTATCATAATTTTTGAGGTTAATAGATGCATTATTAATTTTTTCCTTAAACATATGAGGAAAGGGGGAGTTTAGACTCTTCGTCCTCTTCTTCCGCCGGGTCTGCGTGTTCCGTCGTGGGGAATCGGTGTGACTTCTTCGATGCGTTCAATGCGGAATCCAAACCGTGCTAAAGCGCGGATGGCTGCTTGTGCACCGGGGCCGGGAGTTCTTGGGCCACTTCCGCCGGGAGCGCGAACTTTGATGTGAATAGCTGTGACACCTTTGTCGCGTGCGATTTCTGCGGCACCTGTTGCTGCGCGCATAGCGGCATATGGTGAGGATTCCATCCGGTCAGCTTTGACGAACATGCCGCCGGTTGTGCGTGCGATGGTTTCTGCGCCAGATATGTCAGTTATGTGGATTAGGGTATTGTTGTAGGAGCTAAAGATATGGACAATAGCCCATTTTTCGTTGCGTTTATTGTTTGCTAGGTTACTCAAAATCTGCCGCCTCCACGTCCGCCTCTGCGTCCTCTCATGGGCTGGCGGATTTCGGGCTGTTTAGCTGTTACTGTAAGACCAAGGCGTAATGGGTGTTCTTGTTTTGCAACTGCGCTTTCAGGAGAGTAGATAATTGTTGCTTCTTCGACTTTAGGCACGATATAGCCGGGGATGGTTACACGATGGTTATCGATAGTTACATGGCCATGAGTGATAAGTTGGCGTGCTTGGAAGATGGTTCGTGCAAGTCCTTTGCGGAAAACTATGGTTTGCAGTCTGCGTTCCAAAATGTCTTCGATGGTTAAGTCGAGCACATTGTCAAGCACTGCAGTTTCCTGCAATATACCTTTCTTTTTGAGCTGTGTGAGGAGTTCGTTTTCCATCTTTGTACGTGCTTCAGCAGATTCACTGATGAGTGAGCGAGCAATGCCTCTGGCTTTAGACAAGGTAGTTTTGTGTCTCCAGAGCTCATGCTTGTTACGTAAACCATACTGCCCCAAGAGTTTAAGTTCTTCTTGGAGAACATCTTTACGCCATCGAAAACGAGGCGTATCAAACTTTTTACGCTGCTTCTTTGGATCTCCCATGCTTATTTGCCTCCATCAGATGAGCCTGATTTTTGCATCAGAGTCTTCTTCTTGACACCCAACGCTTTACCTGCTCTACCAGTGGTTTTGGTTCTTTGGCCTCTGACTTTCAGGCTGTAAGCATGGCGGTATCCACGCCAAGACCTGATTTCTTTGGCACCATCAATATCAGTTTTAATTTTAAATGCCAAATCTGCCCCTAAAACATGCAGATCTTTACCAGTATCGCTGTCTTTTCGGCGATTGAACATCCAACCGGGAATGTTGTATTTAACTGGATCTCTAATAACATCCTCAATTTTACCGACGTCAGAGTCTGCTATTAAACCGACGCGAAGGTCAGGGTTTACGCCTGCTTTCTTGAGGATTGCATTTGAGAGACTGGTGCTAATACCTTTGACATGTGCAACTGCGTAAGATACCTTAACTGTACCTTGGACGTCTGTGCCCATGATGCGAACAATGTAACGGTATTCCTGTGACATGCTGAATTTTCATCCGTTTTTTAGCTTGAAGCATATACGAAATGAGCCAGTGTTTATTTAAACCTTCCCCATGCAGAAACAACCCGGCGTAGTTAAGTAATCCAAATTCACAAACCACCGCTCACAATGAGAGGATCTGCTAAGAACATCATCTATGCTTTCTTAACTATGTCGATAACATTTAATGTTGATTGTATCCAGTGCATATAAGCATTTATAGTGGCACGAAGTGCAACAGTATCCTCTGCTGTAATCGTCAAAGTTAGGCAGGTACCGTCTTTTTTGAGATTTACTGTTGAGCGATGTGTGGGAGGCGCTTCTGTCTCAGGCATCAAAGCAACCATCAAGACATCAAGTTGCTCTTCTGAGCCAAAACTTAAACAGATAGAAGCACTGGCTGACATAAGCTACACCCAAGAAAAACTAAATATATAAAATAAATTAAAAAGAAGAAAGAAGATTATTCAATGTTTTCAGTTTCGTCTTCTTCGATTGTCGGCTCGACGGATTCCTCGTCGGTAACCGCAACCTCGGCTGGAACTTCTTCAATCTGTCTGCCCTTAGCTGCGCGTCTTGCAATAGTTCCAAGTTTTGTTGTAGGCATGTATGCTCCGCCTGCAAAGGTATACTCGCATTTCTTGCAACTCCAGACACCAACGCTTACGCGTCTAACACGGACAAATCCGCATTGGGGGCATCTGTGGGGTTTTTTGAGATCTTTTATGACTTTAACGTAACGTTTTCGGACTGTGGAACCGTACCGAGGACCTAAACCTCGGGTTGGACCTACTTTCTTTGTCTTGGGCAACTTTTTCACCAGTTGAGTTTTTTGCGCAGTTCTGCGGCTTTGTCCAGAGCAATCTTTGTTGCTTCTAAAATCTGTTGCGGTGTGAAAAAGCTTGAGCCGCCCTTCTGAACAGCACAAATGTTGCCTTCTTCGTTGGTTGCAAGAGTTATGCGTGAGTCCATGACTGATTCTTCTTCTAGCCCAGGGTCAACGATGAGTTTGTTGTTTATTTTGCCGATAGTGACTGTAATTGGGTGGCTCTTCATAGGCAGAGGTGTGTAGCCTTGTTTGATTTTGAGTTCGCCGTCTTTGATCTCATAGTTTGGCATCTTGGTGTTCATCAATGCAGCCATAGCAGCCATAGCAGCAGCATCTATGAGGTTGCCGTCATGGTTTAAGACATAGACATCAACAAATACAACAAAGACTTTTTTGCCAGCTTCTATGCATAGTTTTTCAGTGTTAATAGCGTGTGATTCTCTGATACCTCTGTCAACAACGCGGGCAAGTTCGATGCTTCTTTCATCAGGTGGTCCGGGTTCAAAGTCGGGGTGTGCAAGCGGCACTAGTTCTGCGTTAACAGTCATGACACCATCGTTTGGAGTGTCTGGGAATGGTTCACCGGTTTCAACCTTTACGCCGACAAGAACCTCAGTTTTTCCTAGAAAAACACGGGCAGAACCTTCTGCTTTTTCAATTATACCCTGTTCGATCTTGATTTCTCTTGTGTCGAGTAAACCCCGGTCGTCGAGGCGTTTGCCTTTCTCAATGAGTTGTTCTATATGTTTTAGTTTAACTTTAGTTACAAGGGAAGACATTACTCTTCAACCTCCTTAACAACCATGTATTTTGTTTTTAATGCTTCTTTTTGCATTGTATAGATTTTTTTGCAGCCTTCCATAGCCATGTTGACTGCTTGTTCGAATTCATCAGGTGACAAGACGCCGTCCATCTGAAGCAGAGTGACCGCATTTAGATTAGGCATATATGCTACTGGAACATCTGCTGAGCCTAGTTTGTCTTCTGCATCATAGAGATCCACAACCACTGTGTCATCAACTTTGCCTGCGGCGCATGCGACAACTAGGTCTTTCATGGGGACACCGGCATCTGCGATTGCTAGAGCAGCAGCGGTGATGCTTGCACAACGGGTTCCGCCGTCGGCTTGGAGAACCTCAACAAAGACATCTACACCTGTTCGGGGGTAGAGTTCCAAAAACAATGCGGGTTCAAGTGATTCCTTTATAACTTTAGAGAGTTCGACTTCACGACGTGATGGGGCAGGAGATTTACGTTCTTGTACGCTAAAGGGTGCCATGTGATAGCGGCATCTTAGAACCATACGATCTGCTTGTGCTAGATGTTTGGGGTGCATTTCTCGGGGGCCAAAGGCGGCGGCTAAAATTTTGTTTTTGCCGTGTTCAATATAGGCTGAGCCGTCTGCGTTTGGAAGTACACCTACTTGAAGTTTAACTGAACGAAGCTCATCCGCTTTTCTTCCATCACCGCGGATGCCTTTTTTGTCAATTAATTTATCTGATTTTTCATTCATTGTGGGGTTTCCTCTATTATAGCTGGTTGTTTTATTTCTTTCAATAACTGGGTAATACGGTCAGTTAAGCCGCTGGTATGGGATTCTTCTTCTATTTTGCGGATAACCATTATAGCGACCTCTTCATTTTCGGGGGTTTTACCGGTGACTAGAATTACACCGTTGAGGCCAAGTATGATTTGACAGTTAGTTTCCTGTTTAATCATAGATATCATAGAACCTTTGCGTCCGATGATACGGGGGATCTTTGTTGGAGTTACTCTTAGGATTTGACCGCGGGTAATTTTTCCCAAACCTGGTTCAGCAACTGTTAGTTGGGGGTCGTGTGCCCGGTCGTAGGATGCTATTTTGGCAACGATTAAGTCACCTGCATTAAGAACTGCAGATAATTCGTCGTTTTGAGGTTTAAAGGGTCTGCTAAGTACGTCTGAGGCACGCAGGAGTGCAGTATAGGGTGCTTGTATGTCTACGGTCCAGCCGTTGAAGCCTACTTCTATGATGGTACCGATTATTATGTCACCCATTTTAGGCACATAAAAAGCCCTAAGTGCAACTACGTTAACTTTTTTGTTGTCACTGTCTACAAGGCCAATCCTTGAGGCGTAGATCTTGCCGTTTTCCACATACGAGTTTTCGCCGGGTAAATAGTCGCCTTCAGCGAGTAATTCTCCGGGTGTCACGAGTTGTTTTTTTTCAAAGAATGTTGGCATAAAATCACCTTTTCTTCATATTATCGTCATTTTAGATTATTTTCGCTTCTCCAGTGCCTTTGGTTAGATCGCCTAATTTGTTTAGAAGCGAGGCGTATGAACCGATAGGCATTTCTAGTTCGCCATACCAAGAGCCGTCACTTCGCCATTCTTCACGTTTTATAGTACCTAATGTTTTAACAGAGCCGTATGCTCTAACGGAGTATTGTGCAGAAATTTTGATTGCTACTGTGATCTGTTCGATTTTTAGCGGCAGAATTGGACGAAGAAGTTTTATGATATCTCTAGCTTGCTCTTCGACTGATTTGTAGGGATCAATGGGATAGTGAATTTGCTCCATGGCGTTTTCTATGCGCATTGGAGGATGGGGCAGATTTGTTTTTGGATCAACTGCCTGTCTAGAAATGAAGTCAATTACTTGTCTGCGTTTATCGTCGACCATCTTTCTTCTTTGGTCGGTTGTAAGCTGAAGGGTTCCTTTTTTTAATATTTCATCAGCTATTTTGAGCGCATCTACCGTTTTGAACGCTTTTTTCATAGCCTCTTCAGAGACTTTGGTGCCCTTGTTTGCATCGATAAAAATTGTTTCAGCGGCTAAAACCTCCGTTATAGAGGAGATTTTGCCGTTGCGGTATTCTAGGGCTTTGTTGGGTTTGACTAGGATTTCAAAGTGTTCGTTCTCTCTGGTTAAGCGTGCGACGGTGAACTTTTCGCTCATACCATGTCACTTGCTTGAACCCAGCTCTTTAATGTAGCCTTCTACTGTGTTGTCGTTTAGCATTTCGAGTTTCTTTGTAGTGGTTGGGATAACTGCGATTTTGATTCGGGGCGGTAACTGACGTGCCTCAAGCGCTTTAACAAGGCATTTAACCGCTAGCTTTATGGTACTGTCTAAGTCAAGGTCTTCTTTGTATTCTTCTTTGAGTATGTTTATGACTGTGTCTCGACCTGCACCTAGAGCGGTAGCTTTAACTCCGCGGTATGTTCCGCTTGGATGAGTTGCAAAAACACGTGAACCGGTCTTGTCAACCCCGCCAAAAATCAACGAAACACCAAAAGGCCGCACACCTGCATGCTGAGTGTACATTTGTTGAATGTCACAAATACGCTTAGTTACGACCTCTATGTCGATAGGCTCGTCATAGGTCAGTTTATTACTCTGTGCATAAACACGCGCTTGATCAATTAGAACACGGGCATCAGAACTTAAACCAACGATAGCCGCTCCAACATGATCGTCTACGCGAAAGATTTTCCACGAATACCCTGCTTCTTCAAGGGCCTCTATATTTTCTTCTGACCCCAGAATTACTCCAGCTGAGGTTTGAATGCCCAAAATCGTGGCGCCTCGGTTGACAAGTTCCATTGCGTATTCGACTTGGAAAAGCCGACCATCAGGCGAGAAAACAGTTATTGCACGGTCATATGCTCCTGGTGCTGCAAATACAGACATAACGTATTAACCTCACTTTACTCTATTGACTTTTTCACAGTCTCATATAATAACTATACTAAAAACCTTCCTATAAAAAGAAAACCCAAAAAACGCCAAAAACACCTAAAAAGAAGACGTTAAACACCCAAAAAACTACTTTTTGATACAAGATATCACCACTGCACCATTTTTCAACAACCAATAAAAGGCTTATCCTGCCGTTACTGATTGCTTTATGCAACACGCAAACACTCACAGCACCCAAACCGTCACCAATAAAAAGAGATAACAGAGTTGCTCATTAAATGGTACATATCCCTGCTATGAATTATGTTAACAAATCTATACCCCGTCATAATTAATAACAGTGCTTTTGACACCACAGCATATAACGGCTCTTAAAAATGTGAACCTACAGTGTTAACAGCCAGCGGAATAGTATGGCAACATGTAAAATTCAGTGCCTCAATGACAGAATTCATATGTAATTGCTCATCTAAAACAGATTTTTTGTTTTTAGCCAGTTGTGGAACAACTTGGTCTGTTGAGCTATGACGGGTTTACTGTTCCAGATAAATCCTGATATGATAACTATGAATCCTACAAACTGCATTGTTAAAATGGGGTCATCTGTCATCGACGGGTTTTGGACATAAAAAGAGTAACCGACATCGATGGTAGGCTGGACCCGGAAAATCAGATAAGGTGTTGTCGTCAGTTGCTGTGCACTAAACATGTTGGTAATTAGGGGGGTAACTAAAAGAGCCAGTCCTGCTATGACCACTATGGTCATCAAAATGCGCCGGGGTTGAGTGGTTTGGTTGGCGTTCTTGAACAATAGAGCAGTTTTGGCTACTAGTGATGCGGCAACTATGCTAAAGAAGGGCAGGGTATGGTAGAGGTATTTGAAGGCGCTGGTATAGGGGGCTTTGAGGTTTAGGTTGACTGCCAAGTAGAGCACCAATCCCACGATAAAACTCAGCGTAAATAGACATATGAAATCGAAGAGAACCACCTTTTTGGGTAGATACCGCCAGAACAGTAGAGACGCCGCCAAAGATACTACAACTGTCACACAGAAGAACAGACCCAAACCATAGTTTACTAAAAAATCAGATGCAAAGGTGTAAGTGGGGGTGTAGTTTGTAAAGTTGTAGTCACGAAAGTCGTTGTGGTTAAAGAGGTATAGAAGTTCTTTGCCCAGGATAAGGTTGTACCAAAGGAAATGAGATATTGCGATGGGTGTAACAAAAACTGCAAGCTGACTGAGGACTAAAAATTTGTTTTTTGGGCGATGATAAATGTAGAGAATTGCCAGAGGGATGAGCATAAAAACGGCGAACTGTTTAGTAAGCAAAGCGGCGGCAAAGAGAACCCCAGAAAGTCCAGCCAGTTTTAGGGAGTCTTTACGGATAGCCAAAATGCCCACATACAGGTAAGCTAAACTCAGAAGCAAACACTGTGTGTCGATAAGAAATGCCCGAGTCATAATCAGTTCCCAGGGGGCCAAGGCAAAAAATGCGGCGGCAAAAAGGCCGGTAGTTTTACCATAGAATTCTCGTGCCAAAAGATACACCAGTACCGTACAACCCAAGCCAAATAAGGTTATAATCATAATACCAGTTTCAAGGTTAGCGCCAAAAATTGTAAAATGCAGGGCTTGAGTGTAGAACCCCAGCGGCGGCATATTGAAAAGATCGCCATAGCTATCGACACTAGGAGGACCAAAGCGGTCAAGATAGGGATAACCCCATCGAAGCACCCCACGAGTTGTGTTATATTCAAGCTGTGTATCCAGCGTTTCATAAGGTCCCATTGGAAGCGAGACAATCAAAACACCAATTAAGATGGCTAAGAGAGGATAAATTCGGCCCAGCAGGGTTTTGATGTCAGGTCTGTTCAACATACCACGAGTTTTCTCCAAGCATGCTGATGCTGATAGCGGAATCAAAATAACTATGAATCCATTACCATAAAAAGCATTCTATTGATATAAAATTAATACAGCAAAGAAAGAGCAGTAAGAGAACTGAATTTATGGGAGACTCACCACATAACATAGTAGAGAAGGGAAGATAATGCCGAGAGTAACAAATTTTGAAGTTCTATGTAGAAAAGAACAATCCACATTGTCTATTCGGACTAAAACAAGTGTACAAAACTTGCCAATACTAATTGGTGAGAGTTATGGGAAAATGGGTGCATACCTACAAGAGATAGGTGAATACTTGGCAGATATTCCCTATGTGGGTTATTTCAATATGGATATGCAAAACCTTGAGGTAGAAATAGGATTTCCAGTTTCTAAACCACTGCCCGAAAAAGGAGATATCAAAGCAGGAACCATACCCGCAAGCAAAATTGTTTTTTGCATATATCGCGGGGCATATAGCGAAATTACATCAACCTATGATGAAATGGCAAAATGGATTGCAACCAAAGGATTCAAACCCACAGGCATAGCCTACGAGTATTACTACAACAGCCCCATGGATTTCTCTGAAAGTGAACTGCTAACAATGCTTGTTATGCCAATAGTATTGCTTTGACCGCATTATAAGTTAGGATATAGATGTTTTAGTTTACCTCTTGCTTGTTTTGTGGTAAAATGCCAATCTATCTGCTTACCCGAACCATTTCGATCTGCCGCCCAAACCGA
>WRCX01000061.1 GCA_009783705.1 Candidatus Bathycorpusculum hydrogenotrophicum
AATTGTCTCAAAAATTATCCAACGCTCATCTTTGGTCAAGTTAACACTGTACTTTTTATTCATAACTAAGCACGTGTTAACATATACAATCAACACTTATTTATAATGCGGTCAAAGCAATATTACCATCTCGTTAATATTTAGAGTATATAGGGGTAATAGGCATATAAATTCTAGATGTTACGCCTTTACCTTTGCCACTTGACAGAGATTAGTATAGCGTGGTTTTATAAATTGGATTGTAATTTTGTTCTGTTTTTAACGTTCTATCTAACGCTGAAGATGTGTTACAGGCGGTTGATCTGAAGTTATCCGTTGTAGTCCGCTGTCCACGTGTATACATTGATGTGTATACGTGTTAACACTATTTGAACCATACCAAACGGGCGGTAATTATTCGGAAATTAGGGTTTATCATACATAGGGCACAAAAGAGAAATAAGGCTCTTTTAGCTCCAGTTAAAGTGAGGTTTTGAGCATGTATGATGGTTATGTATTTTTTTGTAATAAATCCAGTCAACAACAATGTTTGAGCACTAAACGCTTTGCAGTATGCATTGATAAGCAGGCCACACCTTCCAATCCCATCAAGGAAGGTTCTGTGATTTTTCTCTATAACTCTTCTGATAACCAATTGGTAGGCCCCTTCACTGCATTGTCTGAGGGTGCAAAAGAGCTTGATGCAGGCGCTTGGGCTATGGATGTTACCTCTCATATCCCCTCTGAGGATCTATCTGTAACTTGGGAAGACCTCCACATCCTCCACAACGCCCGTGAAAAACTCCCCTTCCTTGGAGATCCCACAATTTGTAGTCTCTCTACCAACCAAACCCAGTCCATACTGGATTTGTTAAGACAAAGTGAACTCTATCTTCACACCAAAACCCCCTAGGTGCGCTGTTGGGGTGGTGATCTTTTTTTGCGATTATCATGCTTGATAGACTGTTGTAGAAACGGCTATGCTTAACCAGCCAATCAGAGTACTTGAGATATGTATAACCCTGCAAACCGATTATTTACTATCTACACCGCATGGTGCTGTGTTGTTATGTGTCTGTTCTATTGGTTTGTGATGCGCTATCGATAATAACCATATGATTTTTTACGTCTATGCGGCAGTTAAACAGGTATGACTTACCTATCTCTATGTTGTCATATGTTGTTGTGTTGGAGGTTATGTAGAGTTGTTTACCATCTTGCAGGGTAATTGTATAGTTAGCTGGATGGTTATCAGTAACTGGGCTCTTAGTATTTACAGTGCCGTATTGTTGGTCGGGAATTTTGGCGTTCTCTAAAACATCGCCTATAGTGTAGGCCATAAACCCGATTGCCGCTATGGAAACAAGCAGGGTTGCAATTACAGCAGTTTTGAATCCATCCACGTCTACTATTCACCTGCTTTTGATATGTATGGGTGACTAATAAAAAAATCGACCAAGCCCCTGCTTTTGCTTCAGGGGTTAGCTTTATGGTGTGATAGAGGGTTGTTGAGGGTGGTTAGGGTTTGAGTTGTTTTTTGATGACTTCTTCCGCGGTTGCTACAGCTTCTTTTATTTTACCACATTGAGTCCCGCCGCCCTGTGCAAAGTTGGGTCGTCCGCCGCCTCCGCCGCCAAAGATGGGTGCGGCTTCTTTGACAATGTTACCTGCATTAATCCCCTTCTTGATTGCGGTTTCGCCTGCCATAATTAGAAGCCGGCAAGTTTTGCCATCTGAGCCATAGTAAACTGTAACGGCTGCATCGTTGCGTTTGATGACCTCTGTTGCAGTGGTGAGCATCCGATTGACATCAATAACAACCTCAAAATCCCGCTTAACAATAGTTATTCCCGCTACTTCTGTGGCAGTTTCGTTACTCTGTGTTTGGGTAGTTGTGGTGCTTTCTTTTTCGGCGAGTTCTTTGATTAGTCGACGTTTTTCAAGTTGGGCTTCTTTTAGTTCTTTAACCACTTTCTCAGCGGTTTTATCCAACTTTTCTATTGGTGCATTGAGTGCTTCAGAGATTTTGCTAAGCAGAGTTTCTTGTTGTTGCATAGCCGCAAGCGCCCTAAGACCCACAGCATATCCTAAGCGTTCTACGCCGTCTTGCACACGCTCGGTGTAGACAATTTTAACAAAGCCTACCTCGCCTGTGTTGTTTAGATGTGTGCCTGCACATGCTTCCACATCCCAATCACCGGTTTTTACCACCCGGATATCTTTACCTGGAACTGCACCGCCTTGGTAGAGCCTAAAACCATAGAGGGCTTCTGCTTGGTTTCGGGGATACCAGTTGGTTTCCACTTTCATGTTTGCACTAATGGCTTGATTAGCTAGTGTTTCGATTTTTTGTGTTTCTTCTTGGCTGAGTCTGCGGTAGTGACTGATGTCTAATCGGGAGGTTTCAAGGCCTTTTTGTGTGCCGGATTGCCAGACATGCTCGCCTAAGACTCGGCGGGCGGCTCCGTTTATGAGATGAGTTATGGTGTGGCTTTTCATGAGTTGATAGCGGCGTTCCCAATCCAGTTTGCCTTGGATTGTGGTGCCTTCTTTGAAGGCGGCTGGGGTTTTGAGTTTGTGCACAATGACTTTGCCAATTTTTTGCACATCTACCACCTCATAGGTTGTGCCCTCAGCGCTTAGGGTGCCTAGATCTTGGGGTTGTCCGCCGCCTTCGGGATAGAAGCAGGTTTGGTTAAGCACCACATAGGTGTTGTTGTTGATGATTTTTTGAACTTGTGCCTCAAATTCTTTTTTGTAGGCGTCCACATAGTAGAGTTGTTCAGTAGCGGGGAGTTGTTCGGTTGCTTTTTCGAGGTCTGCTTGGTTTTTTGTGTCTGTTTCTTCTTGGGGTTTGGTTGATGCTTGCATATGGCGATTGGCGATTAGTGCATAAAAGTTCTCTGGGACGGTGACTTCAAGGTTTTCTCTCTCTGCGGCTTGTTTGACTATCTCGGGGGGTAGTCCTTGTGAGTCGTAGAGTTCGGCGAGTTTGTTCTCTGAGAGTTTGTTCTCGCCTTTGGCTTTGAGTTCCGTGGCTATGCGTTTAACTATGCCCTCTCCGCGTTGGAGGGTGTCTTTGAATTTTTCTTCTTCGACTTTTAGCATCTCGATGATTTCGCTCTGCATCTCTTTTATATGCGGAAAATCGTTTGCCCAATAATTGGCTTGCATCTCTACAATATCGTAGAGACTGTCGGGTTGTATGTTTAGGATGCGCATTAAGCGATAGACCCGGCGGAACAATAACCGTGCGAGGTAGCCTTCTTGGATGTTAGATGGCACTACACCCTCTGAGAGCATAAAGCTCAGGGTTTTGGTATGATCTAGCACTGCCCAAGCATTTTCAATGGGAACCAATTCTTTCTCCAGGGTTGCTAGGTCAATACCTGTGAGTTCACTGACGCGTTTGCGTGCAACCATACGATTAGCACGCTTATCCACACTAACCAAACCTGAGTATTTGCCCACGCGTAGCAGAAAATCGTTATCTAAATTGGTTATTCCAGCCATGGAGAGCACTTTGTCGTGTAGATTGCCATAAATTGCTTGGAAAAGACTTGGCACGCCTTGGCTGATCCATGTAAAGCGATCAATACCATAGCCCGTATCAACGGTGCGTATGGGTAACTCGACAAACTCTTCACCCACAACTTTGTACTGCATAAACACCAAGGTGCCCACTTCAAGGCCGCGAACAATACATTCCACATCTGGACCTGCGTTGCCGCCCCCCTCCCAGACGCCTTCTTTGTAGATAATCTCATCTGAGGGGATGCCCAACACCTCGGTTGCAAAACGTTGATGGAACCGCACGGTGTCATCTTTCCAATAAATTTCTTTATCTGCGGTATTGAAGGCATGTGCACCGCCCATCTCAAAGATGGTTAGGTGACGCCCAAACGTTGGGCCGGTGTTAGAGATATCGGTTAATCGAATGGAGGGCTGAGAAATTACCAGTGGGTTTGCAGGCGGCGGTGCAATGCCCTCTGTAACATAGGGTTGAAAATCGATAATGCTTGCATGTGTAAGATAGATGTCTTTGCGCCAGCGTGCCACAACTGGATAGGGCTTTATGCGGGTATGTCCATTTTTCTCAAAAAACGAGAGAAACGCTTCGCGCATTTCGGGAAGTGTAAATTTGCGTTTTGTAGCTGGATTGCCCAAAAAACTGTAGCATCCACACTCATCACTGCCCGATTCGCCACAGGTTTCTTGACTCTGGTTTTGTGTCCAGAAATACTAGCTACATTTGGGGCACTGTTTTCTGATAAACCCTTCTTGCTTAAAGAATGGAAGCTGATACGCTTCTGCAGTAAACGTTTTTCCAACCATAAAGCCAGCCTTCTTGTATATCTGTTAGTTGCGGAAGGGGTTTATGGGCTTCACGGATTTAAAGCCTTAGCTAAAGAGTATAACTAATCAACTTTATCTCTGCACATTTATCCCTCTTTGCTGTTGTCTCTATGCTATCAAAAGTTGGATGTGTTTTTGGTTGTAGTTTTGTAGACTTAAAAAATTTATAGCTGGTTGCTATATCTTTGTTATTATGCGCTTGGCAAGGGCTCTGATTGGGGAATTTATAGTTATCATAGCCTCGGTGCTTATCTTTAGAAGTCTTTGGACTCTTATGGATCAATATTTTGGAGTTTCTTATCTGCTTATCTTTTTAGTTGTTGGTTTAATTTTGGTTTTACTTGGCTTGCTCCTTTTAAACCAAGAGTTAAATATAAAACAAAAATTTACTCAACTGCGCTCTTAGCACTCCAGCATTCAACCATATCTATGTGTTCATTTGTGCTTTTTTCTTGGCCATAGCGTCTAAGCGGTTTGGTTAGGTGTCTTTGTGAGCGTGTAGAGGTTATATATAGTCCCGGTGTGAGGGTGCGTGGTAGATTGGTTTCTTGTTTTTTGAGATCTGGAAATCGGATGTTGCATTTTTCGCATCGAAAACCCTGATTTTTACCCATGGATTTGAGCCGTTTTTTACAGTTAGGACAGAGGGGATTTTGGGTCTGGATTTGTTTTTGGAGTGTGAGCACCTTGATTTTTTCAAGGTTGATAGTTAGGGGGCGGGTGGCTGTGGCTTTGTGTACTGCTCCATAGACCTCAACAGTATCGCCTGTTCTGAGTTCCCAGGCGGTTTTGCGCAGGGTTCCTGTGGGTTCATAGGCTGCACAGTCTACCTCGGTTGTGCCATCGGCTATTGAAAAGATGACATGACGCCGGGGGATGATGCGGGGGGATTGGGCAACGGTGCCCTTGGCAATAACTGAGCAATAGGGTACTAATTTGGCCAGAGGCGTTGTGGGGTTTAGGTGGGCATCGGTGCCTTGGTTGCTTCTAAAAATAACCCAGCGCTCTATGGGTTCTTGGGGTTTAACGAGGTTGAGGGCGGTTTGTAGGATTTGGGGTGATTCGCCTCTGATGCCAAAGAGAATGGGGTCGGGTCCTCTTGGGGTGATGATGACTCTGCCTTTCTCGGGGTCAATATTGTTGAAGGTATGGGGTGCTGTGGTTTTGTCCATCTCAAAGATAGAGTTTTGATCTATTTGGCGTTTGGTTCCCCAATTTTGTTTTATGCGGTAGGTGATTAATTCATAGGTGTAGTCTTTGTTTTGGAGGGTTTCACCAATCGCTGCTAATGCGCCGATGATGCCTCGTCCGCTGTTAAAGCTCTGGGCTTCGGCATCGATTTTTTTGATGAGGGTCTGGGCTTCTTTTTGGGTCACGATGGTTGTTTGAGTTTTTTTTGTAAACTCTTTTAATTCCTCAGGTATGGTGGCTGAATTAAAAAAGACAATGCCTGGATCGGTTCCTTTTTGATCGATTGCGGAGTGCTCTTCCCAGAGCTGGGTGGCAATTTTTTTGATATCTTTTCTAAATTTGGGGTTGTAGCTAAATCTTAGACAGAGCGCGCCGTTGCCGCGGGTTTTCCAAGGTACGTTGGGGTTAAGTCGAATCAGCAAAGGATAATCCAGAAAAGTTACATTGAATTTTTTGAATTCTTCAATAAGAAGAGCGGTGAGATAGGTGGTGCAGCCGCCTTTAGTTGAGTCTGTATCGTCTAGACCTATGTGCATAGTAGTCTGTGATGTAGTCAAGGGGTGCGGCTCCGCTTAGAAACAAGCGGGGCAAGTAAAAAATATTACCAACTATCTCTTTGTTTACTGATCGATTATTGGCCTCGGTTCAAATGTTAGTTGTTGTTTTTGTGATGTGGTTTGCTCGGTGATTATCATGGTTAGCTTGGAGTTGATCTGACCGATTTTCTCAATACGGTTGGTTATGATATGCTTGAGTTTCTCTGTGTTTTCTGCCTTTACGTTTGCCAAGATATCGTAGACTCCCCAGAGGTCATAGGTTTCCTCAATACCCTCAATGTCTCGTAGCTCTTTTAGAACTTGATTTTTTGCTCCAATTTCAGTATTTAAAAGAATATACGCAGTTGTCATATTTTTTCTTCCTCTTATTTAATAGACCGGCTGCTAGGAGTGCTCTTGTTAGTTTGAACATTAGCGTTTTACTCCATGCGAACCGAATAATTTGTGATGTCTTTGATGTTGTTGCTATTTTCCTTTATCTAGTAGACACACAAACCTCAATTAGCGGTTCAAAAAAATTTAAAATTATGTGACAGTATTCACACAGTCACAACCGATAACTGCTAACAAACAGGTTATAGACTGCTCAGGCGATGAGACTATTTTGGGTTAAGCTTGACTTCTGACGTGGCTTAATTGCTATTATGCTCTGTTGCTTGTGGTTTTATTGGACTATAGTAGTGGCGGATTTGAAATTGGGAATTGAGTTGTTTATTTTTTGTCTTCTACAACTATCATAGTTAGCGTTGAGCGGACTTTGTCGAGTCTTCGGATGCGCCACGTGACAATTTCTTTGAGTTTATCCATCGTGTCTGCTTTGACTCTGGCTACAATGTCATAAACTCCGTATACCGCTGAGGATTCTTCGGCGCCTTCGACTTTTTTGAGTTCTCTTAAAACGTCTGATTCGGAGCCTATCTCGGTATTTATCAACACAAACGCTGTAGGCATAATAATTCCTGCATATCTCATAGGTAGATTTACTTTAAAATCTTTCTAGAGCATTGTTCAACTCGTGAGTTGACTGACTGGTTGTTGTTTAGTTTTGTTTAACCTCGCCTATTGGTTGGTTGTTATTTGGTGGAGTTTGGCGTATGATTTTGATTCCTGCCAACTGCAGGGCACCACAGGATACTGCAAGGCGGAACCATAGGTTAACCACTCTGCTTAACAAAGTGGCTGAGAAGGCTATAGCGGGGTCTCCAAATAGTGCTGTTAAAGTTAGAGTCATAACTAACTCGGGAAAAAAGAGTGGTCCAATGGTTTGGAGTGTGCCTGTTAGAGTGAAGACAATCAACACTACATCAACTGGTGCTGGATGTCCTAGGGCTGCAAAAGTTATGAAAAGAACTGAGACCTCAAAGATAAATCCCACAACCCCATAAACAGCTGGAGCTATCAATGCTTTGGGGTTTGCTTTTAGCTGTGCGATGTTTGTATGAAAGCCGTTTAGCAGTTCTTCGGCTTTGGTTTGGAAATTTTGTGTGTTCCAGCTTTTACGAAAGACCTGTATTATTTTAATTGCCCAGCGCAGCAGGGTCTTGGTGGCATTTGGTTTAAAGCTAATGTAGTAAACAACAGCTAAGGTTAGTATCGAGAGTCCCAAAACTATTCCTATTAGCAGGACTGCTGTTAGGTTTAGTGAATATCTAAAGAGCAACAATCCCAGACCTATACTTAGTGCGATAATTGTTATGGTCATACCCAAGATTTTTTGGCCAACAACTGAGGCTCCAACTTTGCCGGCTGGGATGTTTGCGTCTTTGGTTAGCAGGTAGGTTTTTGAAACCTCTGCAGACCAGCCCAGCTGGGGTACGGTGGCTTCGAAGAATAATCCTGTCCAGGTATAGAGGAAAGCTTTGCGGGTGGTGATTTTTACTGCTAGACTTGATAGTAAACTGCGCCAAACCATTGTAGAGCAGACTGTGAATAGCATGTATGTAACAAAAGCTGCGGAGTAGATGGTGAGGTTGGTTTGGACTAGGGTTCGAGCGACTTGTTGGGGGTCGATGAAAAATACAAAGTAGAGGATAAACGCGGCTAACCCGGCAATCAAGATTGCTATACTTGCTTTGGATTGTAGAGATTTTTTTGTTGGCTCCATGCGGGTCAAGCCTGCTTAAATTAAGTGCTTGAGCATTTAAGTTTATATCAACACACACGTGATACTTGGCTTATCAGCGGACAACTTATAATTAAGGTTGTTACAACCATAGAGGAAGCTACACAGTTAGGGCGTTGACTTGAACTGTTTGGTAATGTTGTGTTGGTTTGCACGAAAGCGAAATAGCTCGATATGTGTTACCAAAATGGTGGTCTAGAGCATGGTCAGGGTGATGTATTTTAGACCATTCTGTTGTCAACCACAACCAATTTTTTTAAAAAAATAAATATAAAGTGCCAATATTGCAATGGCTTTTTTTCTTCCAGGTATACCTAAAAACGAATCGTGGACAAATTACAAAAGTATGCCGTGGTTTCGAGAACAGGGTTTGAAGTATAGGCGGCGCTAAGTAACTCTTACTAAGTTGATTGAGGTTTTAGCTGGAAATCTAACGGATAAATCCCAAGTTTCGAAACATGAGGGTGAGGATGACGGTTTTGAGTATGTTCGATAAGCAAGTTAGGTTTAGTGTGACTATTTTATCTTACGTTTTGGTTCTGTACTGCTCTGTGCTAAAGAAAACAGCACAATGGGCTTGGTATGTGCTCTTATTGGTTCTTTTATAAGAAAGGGCAAGGAAGAAATAACAAGAGAAACAATAATTAAGCTAGTGAAAGGTTGTGTTTTATGATTATTGAGGCAATTAAGGACAGAAAATCTATCCGTAACTATGCATCCGAAGCAAACGTATCTGATGGACAAATCAAAGAGCTGTTAGAAGCCGCAATGTTGGCACCCTCCGCCTGCAACAGCCGTCCATGGACGTTTATTGTGGTACAAAATCGAGCTAAACTCGATGAAATTCCAAAAATTCATCCACATGCGCAAATGCTTACAACAGCGAGCTGTGCGATAGTGGTGTGTGCGGATTTGAATCTGCAAAGTGGGGTATCGGTGGGCTTTTTTCCCCAAGATGGTGGGGCTGCAACACAAAATATACTTTTGCAGGCTGCTGAATTGGGGTTGGGCACTTGTTGGTGCGGCGTATATCCTAAAGAGGACAAGGTGAGGGCTTTTCGTAGTTTGTTTGCATTGCCCGATAATATTGTTCCGTTTTGTGTTATTGCTGTGGGTGTTCCTGCGGAGGAAATGGGTAGTCGTGGTTTTTATGAAGAGGGCAAAGTTAAATGGGTAAAATAGATGCTGGTAAGTGGTGAGTTTTGTATGGGGAAGTTGATTAAAAACGTTGAGCATGGAGTGGTCTTACCATTAGTGGATGAAGTGGCGTATCAAGATGGTCAGATTGTTAGTAAAACGCTTGCGCAAAATAGCCGTCATAGTTTGACTTTGTTTGCTTTCGAAAAGGGTGAAGAAATTAGTTCGCATGAATCAGCGGGTGATGCTTTGGTGCTTGTTTTGGATGGTGTTGGGAGAATCACCATAGATGGAAAAATGCATTTGCTCCACAGAGGTGAGGCTATTGTTATGCCCGCACAAGTTTCTCATGCTGTATATGCAGTTGAGCGTTTTAAGATGCTCTTAACAGTGTCATTTTCTGAATAGACCGCTTGAAATGAACAATGCCGTCTATTTGCCAAAGAACCACGCAATTTTAGGTTTCAAGGTTTAGTTGAGCCCTAAAGTTCTCTCAGTGTTTCTTTTGTCTCTCCTAAAACTAACAATATTAGGTCTCTGGGAAAAAGGCTTTTCATAGCCTCTATGTGCGCTTGCTTTATGACATTTTTTATAGGTTAAGATAGCCTTTTTCCATAATTCTGTTTTCTATATGAACGAAACCGCTAAAGTAAAGCGTCGTTTTCTTTTCTCTGGTTATCTTTCTTAGTTCTTGGGGCGGTATCATGTTAGCCACTTTGAAGGATCAATGGGTACATTTATAACTATTTTCCATTTTTCTAATATACGGCCTCTTTTTTTCATGGAACAATCAAATAGGGGATAACCTGCTGAAAGAGGGAGCTTTGAAATGGTCTCAAGTACTTTTTCCATACCTAACTTTTCTGCGAGATAGCCCATCTTTTTAGGACGGTTTTGTTGCCGATTTTTTGTGCAAAGCTAACTAGTTTGTTTTGGTCTATGTCGTTTTTGGTAAAGTATAGCGTTTTGGCTATTTCTTCTATGCCTCCGCAGTGTTCTGGGTGGTCTAAGCAGTCGATTATGGTTTTTTCTTTTGAGGAGATTTTTATTTGTTTGTTTTCAATTTCGGTTTTTTCAGTTCCAAATATTTTGTGGGATGGGATGGTGACGAATTTGATTTGGTGTTTAGACTGGTTTTAGAGTTGCGAGGTTTGGTTGTTGCCACATAGGTTGCTGGCGGGATTTGATCGGTGAGGCCGTGGTAGTTTAGGGCGCTTGCGTAGGCTATGTAGTAGGGTTCAACAAGAACGGATGCTAAAATAAAGCTGTACAGGATAGTTGTCTGTGCCGTTTGTGCCTGCGTTTAGGGGTGCTATTAGGTAGGTGCCGTTTTTTATTTTTCGGATCCATTTTTTGCGTACTAGCCAGTCGAGGAGGTTTTTTTGGGTTGTTGGTGAATTCTTTTAGGTCTTGGGTTGTGAATATTGTTTTGCCTGCATAGCTTAGGCTGGATAATACTTTGGCTTCTCGTTCTGACAACATGCGACTATATGTTATAATCAATTTTCGTGTACACGCTCGAAAATCATGAAAATATTATAGTTTAAGGGACTTAGTTAAACCCAATAACCGCTTTAAAAATCCAAGTTTAAACCTATCAGCCTGAACTTACTGAAGCTGAGGGTTAGCACGAAAAAGTGTAAAACTGCAACGTGTGTTGTAGTGATAACCCCTACGCAGGTTTTATCGAAACTAAAAATCAAAAACGGGTAAAGGGTTATTTGACCCATTTATAAATGCTGGGTTTCTGCCTTGCGGCATTGCCTTGCGTAGTTTTGGGATGTCCGATGATGAAGGGCACTTGTATGTCATAGTTTTCCGGTATGCCCAGTTTACGTAAAAATGCTGGATTGCTGTTTAGAAACGATACAAACCCCATGTAGCACGTTCCAAGTCCTAACTCGTAGGCTTTGAGGAACATATTTTGAGCAGCTAAAGCGCAATCAAGCAGATTTATTTGTGCCCACTGTGGATCCTTTTCGCTGCATATCAAAATTAACATGGGGGCATCATAACATATGACGTCTTGGTCGGTGTTGAATTGTGCAGCAAAATGAGGCAGAGCTTGTTTAACCAGTTCCTTGGTTTCGTCTGAAACCAACTTGATAAGCTGTTTATTTTCAATTACTATAAATCTCCAAGGTTGACGATTCATTCCGGTAGGCGCCCAAGTACCTGCCTCTAATATGGTTTCTATTTGCTCTTTAGCGATCGGTTCTTGAGTGTATTCGCGTACACTTCTTCGACCCTTAATACAAACATCAAGTTCCATAATCAAACCTCTCTTGATAGCAAGGTATGCCGTATAATAAAGTGCTTGGTGGAAATAATGGTGAGTCAAATTTGTAGGTTGGTTGCCAGCTAGAATTATTTGCTCATTGCGACATTGGAAAGTTGTTTGCTATATTACTAAACTGAGGATATGTTGTTGGTTCAATAATTCTTAGATCATAAGTCTGTGGTGAACACCGTGCTCTGTCTGCAGTTGGATAAACGATTATTCTAAATTCTCTTAGACGACAAGTTTATTATCAGAGTTGTTTATAACATTGGAGAAGCTACTAAATTAGGCGAAGTTGGCTTTGCCGTTTATGGTAATCCTTGGTGTACGGCTCATGCGGGAATGCAAATAATGGGTTACTTGTGGGTTATCAAATCGCGGGAAAGCTTGGAATTGTGGCCGGGGTGATGTAGCTTGGTAGCATACAGGCCTGTGGAGCCTTTCGCCCGAGTTCAAATCTCGGCCCCGGCCCTCTTTAACTCTATTTTTGGATTCTGATGTTAATTGTACGAATTTGTTATGTGGGGCTGTTGTGGGTTTGGGACAAATGGGTAGTACTGTGTTATATGATGTTTGATTGTGTTGTGTTTATTGGGTTTCCTTTTTTGTCAAGTGGTTCGGTCTCTTTTTTTGGGTGGTGCTATTGGTGGTTGTATTTGGCTTTGGTGTTGTTTATTTTTTTGTGCTAAGTCTATGCTTTTCTGAGAGTATTTATTTGATATATAAGATTTGCGAAACATTTATTTCCGTTGTATATGTGTAGATTATTAATGTCAGCCGTAAAAATATATATTCTATATATCGAACGGAACCAAAAAGTAATTTCAATCTCTCTAAATTTGTGTGGCTATTTTGTTTTGGCAATGCTTAACTGGTGTCTGATTGCAGGCCATATTTTTAATCGTCTAAATATGAATTATTTAGCTCATATATTTGATATTAGGTCAATAAATCATGTAACTTTGAGTGTAATAAATAATGTTTAACCCAAAACTAAACAAAAGTATAAAAGTAAACACTGGAACGAGTTCTATCTCTAACTTCAATTTGCAAAAACTCCGACATAAACGCACATTTTTCACACTTACTTCCCTATTATTTGCAATGTCATTAACTTAACGAAAATAGCAAGTTGATGAGACTATTTTTATTTTGAGAGTGTTCACTTATAGATAATTTTATGTGATGCTGTACATATATCGCCAAACAAGGTTAGTTCGTATGG